>JBBQHJ010000519.1:0-1506 GCA_038323865.1 Gemmatimonadales bacterium | reverse complement strand
AGAAGGTGAAGCAGCAGCGTTCCATCTCGAACCAGACGCAGTACGACGAGCTGAAGATCGATCCGACCTCGCGCCTGTACATCCCGCCGTCACGAATCGACGAACTGTCCGAGCCGTTCGGCAATTCGGTGCATCAGACGCGGTCCGCTCCATGACCGTGGTGCTGCCTGGCTCGGCACTGCCGCCGAACACACCCGATCCGGTGACACCGCGCGCGATTCCGCATCGTGGCGGCGAGATGAATCCGTCCGTTGAGGCGCTGCGCGCCAGGTTCGGCGTTCTGATCGGTCGTGCCGATGTGATGTGGGGCGAGACGACGGTCTGGGTGGACGCCGCGAAGATCCGCGAGATCACGCTCTGGCTGCGCGATGAGCCATCGCAGCAGTACGACTATCTGGTGGACGTGACCGCCGTCGAACATCGTGACACCAGCTTGCCGATGGAAATGGTATGGCACGTGCGCTCACTGCCGTACAGGCGGTTCCTGCGCATCAAGTCGGCGCTCGACATGTCGGCCGAGCTCGAAGTGCCGAGTATCGAGCCTGTCTATCACGCGGCGAATTGGCTCGAGCGCGAAGTGTACGACATGTTCGGAATACGTTTTGGCGGCCACTCGGACCTCCGGCGCATTCTGTTGTGGGAGTCGTACGCCGAAGGTTTTCCGCTGCGCAAGGATTTCCCGTTGCGCGGCCGATTCAGTCGCGCTGAACAATTGTCGCAAGCCCTCAACGCGAATCCGGAGGCGCCGTACTCCATGGAAGAGTTGAGCGTCGCCGACGCGTTTCATGAATTGCCGGCCGATATGCGCGAGCGACTGCTGCGCGAAACGGGCGAGAGCTGACGGATGACGACAACGACGCGGACGGTTGAGGTCGAGCTGGCTACGCAGACGCTCGGGCCGAAAGGCGAGTTGCTGCGTGTGCCGCTGACCGCGAATGCCGCCGGTTTTGTGATGCCGGTGGATCTCGCGCCGGGCACGGAGCCCGACATGGGCAGCGAGCGCATGCTGATCAACATCGGTCCGCAGCATCCGGCCACACATGGTGTGTTGCGCTTGGTGCTGGAACTCGATGGCGAGACCGTGATCCGCTGCGTGCCGCACATCGGCTATCTGCACTGCGGCTTCGAGAAGATCGGCGAGTATCGGCAGTACAACCAGATCATCCCGTGGACGGACCGCGAGGACTACCTGAACTCGATGGGCAACAACATCGCCTACGCGTTGAGTGCGGAGCGGTTGTTCGGGATCGAGATCACGCCACGTTGCACTGTGCTGCGTGTCATCGCGATGGAGCTGTCGCGCATCATCTCGCATCTGGTGTGGCTGGGCACGACTGCAATCGACATGGGTGCGTTCACACCGTTTCTCTGGACGTTCCAGGAACGCGAGACAGTCTACAACCTGTGGGAGAGTTGGGTCGGCGCGCGTCTCACCACCAGCGCCTCGCGTATCGGCGGCATGGCAGCCGATCTGCCGAGTGGCTGGATCGATGGTCTGAAGGGCTT
>JBBQHJ010000518.1:0-1532 GCA_038323865.1 Gemmatimonadales bacterium | reverse complement strand
GAGGCCCTTGTCACCGCATGACGGCTCGCGCCACGGGACCTGCTCTCGGGCGGTGAAGTTGGGGTCCGATGATTCTGATGCATGTCTGCTGTGAGCGTGCGAAGATCCGGTAGTCCGGAGCTTCTGCCGACCGCCATGCCTACCGAAGGAACGATCAACATGACCGACACATCGATCTCAACACCGGACAGCAAGGTGCTGATCTGCCTCACCCACGGCGCCGAAGAGCCCGAGAACGTACTGATCGCATACCTGCTCGGCGTCGAAGCACTTCGGGCCGGCAAGGAGGCGCTGATGTTCCTCACCAAGGACGCCATCCACCTCGCCACCGCAGGCTTCGCGGCAACCATCGACGTACCCGGAGCACCCTCGCTCGCCGCGTTGCATGACGAGTTCGTAGCCAGTGGCGGCCGCATGTACGCCTGCCCCGTGTGCGTCAAGATTCGCAGCATGCAAGACGCCGAGTGGATCGCCGGCTCCAAGGTCGCCGGCGTACCTGCCGTGTTCGAGTACACCACCGGCGGCGCCTTGGTCTTCAACTACTGACGACTGCAGCTTCGAGTTCCGTCGTCGGCAGTGCGACACTTCGAGTCGGCGCTACCCGTCAAGGGATGTCGAGGTCGAACACGAACACGCCGGCGATGCCACCTTCTGCTGCGGCGACGATTCGCCCACCGACTCGCTCGTGCTCGGCATCAGCGAGGTAGTGGTCACGAGCCATTGGGTCGATGAAGTCGATGATGAATCCCTCTGCAAACCCCTGGTCCATACCGACCTCGGGACTCACGTTCGTGCCCGTTCGAATCGAGAGGATTCCTGGCAGGTGGCCTCGCAGACCGACGATCTCACGGAGGATCTCGGTGCGCTCGTCCCTGCTGACGTTCGTACGGAACCGGATGAAGACGCAGTGACGGATCATGTGGGCACATCGTGTCACGTCGCCCGGCGTCGGCGGGCAAGGCATCGCTGCCCCACATTTCCGCCGGCGTGAACGCACACGATTGAGTAGCTGCCCAGAGCAGTGTTTTCGAGCGGGTGACGGGAATCGAACCCGCATGGCCAGCTTGGAAGGCTGATTTCCCGTGATCCCGTGGGCTGGTGGTATGAGGCATAAGACCTGGTCAGCGTAGAATTTGGCTGACCGGTGATGGCCGTCATGGACCCTCATTCGCCGCCGCTATTTGCACGATACTTGCACGACATGCTCTATGCTCCGGCCGGGAGGTTCGGACATGGCCAAGCGTCTTCGACGCCAACGCGACAGTGGCACGCTTCGCCAGTTGCCGTCGGGCCGGTGGCAGCCGGCGATACTGGAGGTCGGCAACACGTACACGTCATTGGGCACGTTCCGCACGCGAGCGGAGGCGGAAAAGACGCTTGCGGCCGCAGTAGCCGACCGGCATAGGGGTAACTGGATCGACCCGCGCGATGGGCGGGTCACGTTCGAGGCGTACTCGCAACGCTGGCTTCACGAGCGCACGACGCTCCGCCCCCGGACTCGTGAACTCTACGAGGGACTGCTGAGGCTCCAC
>JBBQHJ010000517.1:0-1535 GCA_038323865.1 Gemmatimonadales bacterium | reverse complement strand
GTTTCGGAATCGCTCACCCAGCCGCGGTTAAGCGCGCCTCGGCCGCCGCGAGCCGAGCAAGCGACCGATCCCGGCCGAGCAACACCAGAACATCGAAAATTCCGGGACTTACCGCGCGCCCTGTGAGGGCAACGCGAAGCGGCTGGAACAGCTTTCCGATCTTGTCTCCGTACCCGAGCGAGGCGGCGAGCTGTTGCATGAGCGGCTCCATGTCGGCGGCGCCCCAATGCGGCAACGCGGAGAGCGTCTCGCGCGCGCCTTGAACCACTTTCAACGTAGCGTCCCGATCCTTCCACTGTTTGGCGACGGCATCTTCATCGTACTCGAGTGCGTCGGCCATGAATGGCTTCGCCTGGAACACAATCTCGTCAACCGTTCGAGAGCGCACCTTGAGATGCTCGAGCAGCGCGAGCACCCACTCCGAGCGAGCCGCGATCTCCTCTGCAGTTCCATAACCGGCAGCGGCGAGTGCCGGCGTGACGCGACGCAGCAGCTCCGCGGGAGGCAGCAGCGAGAAATGCTGGCCATTCATCCACTCGAGCTTCTTCATGTCGAAGATGGCAGCCTTCTTCTGAAGACCATCCACCTTGAATAGATCGATCATCTGCTCCTGTGTCATCACCTCGATGTCGTTGCCAGGCGACCAGCCCAGCAGCGCCAGGAAGTTGAGCATCGCCGAGGGAAGAATGCCGAGATGCTGGTAGTCGCCGACGGCGGTTGCGCCATGCCGCTTGCTCAGCTTCTTGCCATCCATGCCGTGAATCATCGGGAGGTGTGCGAACGTCGGAAGCTCGGCGCCAAGTGCCCGATACAACAGAATCTGCTTCGGCGTGTTCGAGATGTGATCGTCGCCGCGCATGACCACGGTGATGGCCATCGCGATGTCATCGCTGACCACGGCGAGGTTGTAGATGGGTGTGCCGTCGGTGCGCAGGACAATGAAATCCTCGATGTCCTTGTTCGAAAATGAAATCGTGTCGTGCACGAGATCTTCCCAACTCGTGATGCCGTCCGGCACGCGAAAGCGCACCGTGAACGGATCGCCGGCGGTGACGCGGCGCAACACCTCGTCCGCGTGCAGGCGGTCGCACCGACGATCGTACTTGAAGGCATCGCCGGCAGCTTCAGCCGCAGCACGCCGCTCGGCGAGTTCCTGCTGCGTGCAGAAACAGCGATAAGCCGTGTTGTTCGAGAGCATGCGCTCGACGTCGGCGCGATGACGCTCGAGGTTGGCGCCCTGATAGACGACCTTCTCATCCCACAACAGGCCGAGCCACTCGAGCCCATCGAAAATGGCTCGCGTGCTTTCGTCCGTTGACCGCGCCTTATCCGTATCCTCGATACGAAGCAGGAACTGGCCGCCGAACTTCCTGGCGTAGAGCCAATTGAAGAGTGCGGTGCGAGCGCCACCCACGTGGAGGTATCCGGTGGGGGAGGGTGCGAAGCGGAGACGTGGCTGTGTCATGCGCTGCCGAGGGTGAAACGACGAAGGCCCGCCACCTTTCGGCGACGAGCCCTCGGAGCGGAGGAAGAGG
>JBBQHJ010000516.1:0-1552 GCA_038323865.1 Gemmatimonadales bacterium | reverse complement strand
CAGACCGGCAGACCGGCAGACCGGCACCGACCGACGTTGTACCTTCAACAAATGACAAACATCGCCTACCTCGGCACCGGTCTCCTCGGTTCCGCATTCGTCGTAGCGGCACTCGGCCGCGGTGACACCGTCACTGTCTGGAATCGCTCTCCGGACAAGGCCCACGCACTCGAACAGTGCGGAGCAAAGTTCGCCGCCACGCCCGCCGATGCAGTGCGTGGCGCCGAACGCGTGCATCTCGTGCTCAAGGATGATGCAGTCGTCGAAGAGGTGATCGCGCAACTGCGACCCGGCCTCGATGCGAATGCTGTCATCGTCGATCACACCACCACGCAGCCCGTGCTGACCGCCGAGCGCGCGACGCGGCTCAATGCGGATGGGGTGAAGTATCTGCACTGTCCCGTGTTCATCGGGCCGCCGGCCGCTCGCAAGAGCGAAGGCACTATTCTCTGTTCCGGCCCGAAAGCGCTTTTCGAAAAAGTAAAGCCCGCGCTGGAAAAGCAGGCGGCGCTTGTCGAGTATTTCGGCGAACGACCTGATCACGCTGCTGTTTACAAGTTGTGCGGCAACGCGCTGATCATCGGCATGAACGCCGTATTCGCCGACGTGCTCGCGGTGGCGCGCGGCGCAGATGTGGACGCGAACGACGCGCTCAAGCTGCTCGACTTCTTTAATCCCAGCGGCATTCTCGCCGCGCGCGGTAAGCTCATGGCGAGCGGCGTGTTCACGCCCGCGAATTTCGAGCTGACCATGGCGCGGAAGGACGTGCGTCTCATGCTGGAGACGGCCGCTGGTCAAGCGCTTGGCACGTTGCCGCTGATCGCGGCGCGCATGGATGCGCTCATCGCAATGGGACACGGAGCCGCAGACCTCGCCGTGATGGGCAGCGACGAGGCGGCGGCCGGACGTTAGCGCAGCCAGACGTAGACTGCGGCGGCACAGAGCTTCGCCACACCTTGATTCCTGAATGCAGCGACGCTCGCGTTGGTGATCGGAACGCGCTCCGTGGGTCCGTCACTCTGTTGCGCCTGTGGCTGCATGATCGACGTCCTTCGTGCGCCACCGCCCAGGGGCCGGTTCGGCAGAGTTGCGCCGAGCCGCGCATCATTTCCTAAGGGCGTCGGCGTGCTTTTGAAGCGTTCCGCCGAATACACCTCCACGCCCTCCACCTCATCGACAGTCAATGAGCCGAGCGCGCGCTTTGTCGGCCCGCCGTCAATCACGACGGCGCAGTCGGGCGAGTATTGCGCGATGCCTGCCATTTTCACGAGGTCGTATATCCACGTGATGCCAAGATTCTCGATGTCTTCGTGCGTGTAGAACGGATGCTTGATCTTGTCGCGCCAGACCTGTCGGCGCTCCAGATCATCGATGTTGTGAACCTCGCGCACCGGGAGTGAGTGCACCGGCAGCAGCATCGCCGAAACATGGCGCCCGCTGTCGGACGGCACTGTCACGGCGGCTATGCGATCGGCGAAGCCGTGCTTTCGGATGATCATCATCCAACTACCCGGCGGCGCGGGGAGGTAGAAGGCGCCCGATGAATCGGTCA
>JBBQHJ010000515.1:0-1603 GCA_038323865.1 Gemmatimonadales bacterium | reverse complement strand
CCCAGACTTCTTCCTGCTGATCGATCTGGTCGCCGTCGTAGTTGAATGACGTCTGGCCGCCCACGATTATCGCGGCATCTCGATACCACTTCGTTGGCTTGCTCCACTGCTTGAGCATGTCGGCCATCATCCACTTGTAGTCGGTGCGGCTGAGCGTGCCCATGTCGTTGACTTCGAAGCCCGGGCTGCGCCAGTTCTGCTGCGTCTCCCACAAAAAGTCCCCGCTTTCCTTCGCGAGACGCGCGTAAAAGCCATAACCGCGAAGCGACGTGCGCTTCGGGTCGTAGTTGATGTCGAACAGGCCATCACTCAGGGTCTTGCGATCCGGACGCTGGAAGTAGTGCGAGCTCGCGAGCTGCGTGCGCCGCATGGCCGCCGTGTCGCCGGAGACCTGCGAAAGCGCGAGCTGGCCCCAGAAGGAGTAGGAGCGATTGGCCCAGTAGTGCAGCACATCGAGTCCACCAAGCTCCGCATGACTGCGCAGGCGGCTCTTCTCGGTGGAATCACTCATCATGCGATTCACCGATGTTCCGATCATGCCGATGCGCGTGTCGCCGCGACGAAGATCCTGGCGTAGCCGGCCGACGAAGTAATTCGTCATGGGCTCGATCTCCTTCTCCAGCGTTTGCGCACCCGGCACCGATGACATGACGTAACGGCCGTCCACCTTGTTCGTGAGCGCGTCGAGAAGGGCGACCTGCAATCCACCCGACGTACGGCCCGTAACCTTGGCTGCACCGAGAATGGTGGATGCATCCGGCACATCAGTGTACGCCGCCAGCGAATTGAGGAGGCCGCCTAGTTGTGGCGCGCGTCCAATGCGGCGCGAATAGAACACGTTGAGGCTCGAGACGTTGCTGCAGAAGAAGCAGTTGAAGCCGCCGAAGGAAAACGCCGAGGAGTTCGCGACGAAAAACGGGCGCTTCTCCTGGAAGGTTGTTTCGAAGTCGGAAAGGTTCACACTCGCGGGATCCACTTCGACCTGGCCGAAGTCGGGGTTCACCGTCGCATCGAGTGTGAGGCTCGATGTGATGTTGTACCTGATGTCGCCACCAACGCGCTGCGTGAACTGTTCCTTCCGATGGAACGGATCGCCGCTGGTCGGCAGCGCGAAGCTGCTCTTGGCGACGACATACGGAAGCAATTCGATCTGCTTGGGCTGCTGCGAAAGCGCGAGTCCCTCGATGGTGCCGAAGTAACCGGGACCGCCGCCCTCGTTGACCTTCCAGTAGGCCCACATGTCCTGCTCGTTGCGGCGCGCAAGTGTGCGCCAAACCTGCATGCCCCACGTCTGAACGGAATCGCGCGGAAAACGCAGCTGCGACAGCGGAATGCGGAACTCGGCGGTCCAGCCGAGTGAGTCCACATGCGCCGCGCCATCCCAGACTGGATCGTAGGACGCGTCGCCATTGAAGTGATCGCCTTTCACGCCAACGGGATTGAGCTCGAACCACACACGCGTTTGCCGGTCGTGATACGGGTCGAGCGCGATCGAGATTTTGTCCGATGCATTGTCATTGAGCAGCTGATCGCGGCGTACGAGCAGCGTGCGCACTTCCCTGGGGCCCTGGCTGTCGTACATTCGGGCGCCAATGTAGATGGC
>JBBQHJ010000514.1:0-1673 GCA_038323865.1 Gemmatimonadales bacterium | reverse complement strand
GGCGGGTGTACGCGACCTCGTCGCAATCCCAACCCGGATCGACACGATTGACGGACCTCGAGTCGGCAGGCGATCGCGGAATGCGACCACCGTTTCCGAAACTCCACCCACGGCCGATGCCTACGTTTTGGCCGGGACTGCTCCGGAACGCGCGCGCGCCGAGGTTGCTCGGGGGCTCGCGAAGGCCGCGGCAGGCGATTCTCTCGCCGACGTCGCGTTTGGCGTCCTGACGAAACTCTCCCTCTATCCGGATCCGCACGTGCGCATCAATGCGGTGCGCTCGTTAGCGACATACGGAGCCAGGGGACGCAGCGCGGTGATCTCCGCCACACGCGACGGAGATGCAAATACCCGGATCGCCGCCGCGCAGTCGCTTGGTACCGTGCTCGATTCAGCTACGCAGGCCTGGCTGCCTCTCTGGAGTGCCGACACGAGCCTCATGTTCAGATCGAGCGTGCTTGCGTCAGCCGTGCACGCCGGGGCAACCTTGCCGCAGTTTGCGAGCTGGCAGGGACATCCCGATTGGCGTTATCGTGCCGCGGTTCTAAATGCGGTGGGTGATTCGCCCAACAAGAGTCTCGCGGAGCAAGTCGGCAGAGAAATGAGTGCCGACACCGACCCGCGTGTGCGAGCCGCGGCGTACCAGGTCATAGCAGGCAGGGACTCGGTGATTAGTCCTGCGGTTCACGACGCGCTGATTCGCGGACTCTCGGATCCCGATTTCATCGTAAAGGCGAACATTCTCGGCTCGCTCTTGGGCCGGGCGAATGCGGCAGACGCGAATCTCGTTGCAGATGTCTATGAAAAGAGCGCGAAGGACTCATCCAATGACGCGCGCATCGCCGCCATTCAATATCTGGCTGCGGCCTGGAAGCGCGACAGCGCAGCGTTCGGTGCACCACTCAGGGAAAGAATTGCCGGACTAAAGCCTTCAGCTGATCCGTTGGTGCGTGAGCCGGCCTCACACACGTCCGTATTTCACGGGTGGACCTCCACATCGGGCACTTCGCGGCCCATCGAGTGGTATCAGTCCATCGTGCGTACTTACATCCTTCCGGCACTCGCCGGCTCGAGACAGCGCGCGACGATCCGAACAGTGCGCGGAGATATCGTCCTCGAGCTGTACGGCGCCGATGCGCCAATCACCGTGAATAATTTTCTGACGCTCGCGCGTTCAGGGTACTATCGCGGAACGCGGTTTCATCGCGTCGTTCCCAATTTTGTGGCGCAGGACGGCGACCCGCGCGATGACGGCAACGGCGGGCCCGGCTACGCAATACGTGACGAGATGAATCCTCGCCGCTACGATCGTGGCGCGCTTGGTATGGCGCTCTCGGGTCCCGATACGGGTGGCAGCCAATACTTCATCACTCATTCGCCCCAGCCTCACCTCGACGGGCACTACACGGTATTCGGGCGAGTAGTTAGCGGGTTCGGGGCGCTCGACGCGCTGGTGCAGGGCGATCGGATTCTCGCAGTGCGGCCTCAGTGACGCGTAAGGTATTCGTCGCAATTGCCGCGAGTCTCTTGTTGGCTGAAGCGTGTGCGCCACGAGTAGCTCCACTACAGGGAGCGCCTGCGCCTGATCGCACGCTTCCTCCCATTCCGCTCACGGGTGCGCACCGCCACGTTGTCTTTCGCTGGGACTACGAGGAGAACAGTATCTTCGTCCA
>JBBQHJ010000513.1:0-1689 GCA_038323865.1 Gemmatimonadales bacterium | reverse complement strand
CAGGCCGCACCGAAGCGTCCATCGGCGCCAAGTACACCAACGAGCTCGCGGTCATGATGGATACCTTCCGCCCACTCAAGGTGGCCAAGCAGGCGCTCGCCATCGAAGACCCGGCCTATCACAAGAGCTGGCTCGATGCGCAGCACGCCGCATTCAATCCTCCGACTAGCTGAACCTGATGTCCATATCCTCAATCGTCGGCGCACCCGCGCCGACGATTCTGCTTCCGTCAGATACGCGCGCGCAGTTTCCTGAACTCTTCACGCACGGCGGCCCCGACGTCTGGGTGTATCGCTACACCGATGTGAGCACCGGCTGGCGTCTCAGCATCGCCACCTGCGCAACGCCACAATCCGGCAAGCTTTCACTCGGCGGCTTTCGCATCGTGCCGGAAGAGCGCACATCGTCACCAGGATTTGACAGCGACCGCGAAGCAACCGGTCTCACCATTGGTATGGATGAAAAGGTCTACTGGTCGCGCCTCATGCGTATCGGAGGGCCGCTCGCACGCAGTGACTCCAGCCGTATCGTCGGTGGAAAGTGCGTTCTCCATCCAACGGAAGACGCACGCGTCGGACAGCCGCGCGACAAGGCGCTGCTGGACTTTGCGACCGCATGCCTGAATGACGCGGAGCGTCGCGGTGGATTTCATATCACCACGGGGCAGGACCTCGGTCACGGTGTGATGTCTGACGGACACACCGCCTCGCTCACCTACTTACACGAGCGATTCCCCGGATCCGTCGTCGCCGATACGTCCAAGCCAACGGGCGAAGGAAACTTCTTTGCACTCGCCGGCATGATGCGCGGCATGGATATCGCCCTCGATCGTTCCACCGTGGGACTGATTGGCTGCGGCAACATCGGCCTGCACGTGTTCGGGCGCCTGCGCGAGTTCGGCGCGAACATCATCGCGGTGGAATCAAACGAGCAGCGCCGTAACTTCGTGGCGTCGCTCGGTGTGCAAGTCGTCGCTCCTGAAAAGAAGGATGAATTTCTCCGCGAGCCGATGGATGCGCTCGTCCTCAATGCAGCGGGTGGCTCGCTCGACGCAAAGAGCATTGCAGCCGTCTGTGCCAATGGCGCTATTCGCGTCGTCTGCGGCTCGGAGAATCTCCTCATGCCCGACGAAACCGCGGGCAGCGACGCACTGCGCAAGGCGAAGAAAGCCTACGCGCCCACGGAACTCGGCGGCATGATGGGCTATCTCACCGCGGTGGAACAGTATCTCGCGATGGCCGAGGGCGTGGCGTTCGACATTCAGGCCTTGTTCGATGCGGCGTCACAACTCGAGGAGCCGTGTGCACAGGCCGCGCGTCATGCGCGGGAGTCCGATTTCGCGATGAGTTTTGCCGATGCGATGCGGACAGTCTGCGGGCGACGCACCGGGCCGTGACGGACCGCGCTACAACCGGGCGCGGCGCAGCAGCTGGGCGTTGATCGCAACAATGATGGTGCTCAATGACATGAGCACGGCGCCGACGGCGGGGCTCAGCACGAGTCCCCATCGCTGCAGGACGCCTGCCGCAAGGGGAATGGCGACGACGTTGTAGCCCGCCGCCCACCAGAGGTTCTGGATCATCTTGCGATAGGTCGCCTTGCTCAGTGCGATGATGCGCGGCACGTCACGCGGGTCGCTACGTATGAGCACGATATCGCCAGCTTCGACAGCGACGTCGGTGCCGGCTC
>JBBQHJ010000512.1:0-1774 GCA_038323865.1 Gemmatimonadales bacterium | reverse complement strand
GTACTCGCATCGGAATTGGCCGTGCGCTCGAGCGACACGCGCGCTGAAGGTGACCTCGAGAAAGTCTTTGGCATCATTGCGCGCGAGACCGGCGATCTCGCCGGCGCGGAAACGCATCTCACCGCCGCTCAGGACATCGCGAAACGCCGCGACGATCCGTTGTTGCTCGGTGAAGCCACTCGCGCCAAGGCGGATGTCCATCGCCGCCAGGGTCGCAATCGCGAAACGCTGCAGTGCTTGAATGTTTCCCATCGGATTTTCGAGCAGCTGCGTGCGCGTCGCGAAATTGCCGACGTCGACTCGCGCATCACATCGCTCGAGAGCGAGTTCCTCGACGTCGTGCGCAAGTGGAGCGAATCGATCGAGTCGAAGGATCACTACACGCAAGGTCACTGCGAACGGGTCGCCGACCTGGCATGCGCACTCGCGGCGCGTTCCGGACTCGATGCGCAATCGCTGTTCTGGTTCCGCATCGGCGCCATGCTGCACGACGTCGGCAAGCTCGTGATCTCCTCGGAAGTACTCAACAAGCCGGGCCCGCTCTCGCCCATCGAGTGGGAGATGGTCCGCCAGCATCCCGTGCACGGCGTGGAGATGCTCAAGGAAATCGAGTTCCCCTGGGACGTCCGCCCCATCGTGGAGTCGCATCACGAGCGCTGGGATGGAAAGGGATATCCGCACGGCCTCGCTGGCGAAGACATTCCGCTCACGGCGCGCATTCTCTGCATCGCCGATGTGTACGACGCGCTCACCTCGGCGCGGAGTTACAAGCGTCCACTCTCGCATCAGGAAGCGCTGGATGTCATGCGGCACGACATTGGCCACCAGTTCGATCCGGCGCTGTTCCCCGCGTTCGAGGAAGTGGCCAGCGAGTTGGCGAAGTCGCGTGGTGGTACGCGCGCGCCCGTCACACGCCTGCGCCTCGAGGGCGCCGTGGTTGGCGCAACTGATGAGCTGACAGGCCTGCCGCTCCGCCGCGCTTTCCTGGATCGCGCGCGCGAAGCACTCGCCGCGCAGACGCCGGTATCACTGCTCGTCATCGACATCGATCACTTCAAGATCATCAACGACACCTACGGACACCTCGCTGGTGACACGGTGCTTCGTGAGGTCGCATCCATCATGCGACAGCACCTCCGCGCCGGCGATTTTCTCGGTCGCTATGCCGGTGATGAATTCGTCGCGGTGCTCTCGGGCACAACAGCCGATGACGCCGTGAAGGTCGGCGAATCGCTGCGCACCGCCGTGCACGGCATCACCATGAGTCCCGATCGTTCGTCACCGATGAGCGCCACCATTTCCGTCGGCGTTGCATGCGCCATGGAAGTTGGCATCTCTATCGAACAATTGTTTGAGAATGCCGATCGCGCGCTCTACGAAGCAAAGCGGCACGGCCGTGATGTTGTTGTTCAAGATGGAATCGCAGATGTCGCCTCCCGCGAGCCGGCACTGCGGGTTGAGGAGTTCGTCGGTCGCGCCGTCGAACGTCAGCGCCTGACGCAGCTGCTCGACGAGTCGCTTCACTCTGGCGCGCGCGTGGTATCGGTGGTTGGCGAGGCAGGCGTGGGCAAGTCGTCACTCGTCCGTCAGCTCGCTCCAGAAGTTCGCATGCGCGCTGGCTCGCTCGTGGTCGGCCGCTGCGCCGACGCCGACGTGCGCGTACCGCTCGGACCGTGGGCGGCCGTGCTTCAGGCGATTCGCGTGTTGCGCGTTGTCGCGGAGCGGCCGTGGCGGCAGTTGCCGTTGCTGCTATCCGACGCGACCGGTACTGCCC
>JBBQHJ010000511.1:0-1838 GCA_038323865.1 Gemmatimonadales bacterium | reverse complement strand
CGAATCAGCCTATCGCCGATTCTGCGTTCAAGCTGGCAGTGGGGCCTGTAAAGAATTCCGCCGGGTCAACGGTGTATCTGTATCGGCTATCCGAGAGCAATCCATACGCATGGGTTGCGACGGCGCCAATGAAGGCGGCGGACAGTCTCTCGCTCCCAGCCATGCTCGACCCGCGTTTCGACGCACATCGCATCGCTGTGTTCGACACGGGCGCGACCACGGTGTCATCCACCGCGCCAACATCACTCCCAACGCCAAGCACGCTCACAGCGACGACGAGCAAGTGGGCAACTGGCTCGGCGACGATCGCGCTTGACGCGCCGTCGCCCGCGAATGCCACGCTCGTTGTTTCCGAGAATTATTTCCCGGGTTGGCAAGCCATGGTGGATGGCAAGCCGCAGCCCGTCTACCGCGCCGACTACAACCTCATCGGCGTGCCGCTACCGGCGGGTGCTCGCTCCATCGAGCTGAGCTTCCACGACAAGGCAATTGGTCGCGGCAAGATGATCACGATTATTGCTCTCCTCGCGGCGATCGCTGCGCTGGCGGCAGGGCTGGTTACCGATCGGAGGCGAATTGCCTGAACGGGCTCTCGTTATCGTTCCCACGTACAACGAGCGCGAGAATATCGAACGCCTTGTTGAGCGGACGCTTGCTCAGGATGGGCGTATCGAGCTCCTGATCGTTGACGACGGTTCGCCCGACGGCACCGGGCAGCTCGTGCAGGAGATTGCCGAACAGAACAATCGCGTTCACCTCTTATCCCGCGCAAAAAAGCTGGGGTTGGGCACCGCGTATATCGCCGGTTTCCGCTGGGCCCTCGAGGGAAAGTACGATTTCATCATGGAGATGGATGCGGATTTCTCGCACGATCCCATCCATCTCCCGCAGTTCCTGGGTGCCATCGAAAACGCAGACCTGGTGCTGGGCTCGCGGTACCAACAGGGTCGCGTCACGGTGGTGAACTGGCCGATCTCGCGACTGATTCTCAGCTACGGCGCCAACATCTACGCGCGCGCGGTCACTGGGCTTCCGGTGTGGGACGCGACGGGCGGCTTCAAATGCTTTCGCCGAGAGGTTCTTGAGGCGATCGATTTCGATCATGTGCGATCGAACGGATATGCCTTTCAGATCGAAATGAGCTTCCGCGCCTGGAAGAAGCGATTCAGAATTGCCGAGATTCCGATTGTGTTCGTCGACCGTACAGAGGGTACCAGCAAGATGTCCAAGCACATCATCTGGGAGGCGGTGTGGATGGTGTGGCGGCTGCGCTGGTGGGCCATCACCGGCGCTGTGTAGTCCACTCGAACCACGGGCATCGTGCTCCCAAGCGGTCGGACCTTCTACAAGATGAGCGGCTCCGGCAACGATTTTGTGGTCGTTGACGCAATGGTGGAGCCGGCCAGTGGGCTCCTGACGCCTCAAATGGTGCAGGCGCTCTGTGCGCGAGCCACTGGGGTAGGCGCAGACGGGCTCGTTCTGCTCGAACGATCTGACCGAGCCGACTTCCGGATGACGTACCTGAACAGCGACGGCTCGCGCGCGGACCTGTGCGGCAATGCGTCACTGTGCTCGTCACGGCTGGCCGCCGAACTCGGCATCATCCACGGCAGCGAATTTCGCATGGAAACGGACGCCGGCGTGCTCAATGGCCGACTGCTCGCGAATGGTCCGGAAGTCGAACTCGATGCCGTTTCTGACGTCCAACGTGATCTGCCATTTCGGCTTGAGCCGGGCGAACAGTGGATGGGTTTCGCCGTAGCTGGCGTCCCGCATTTGGTCGTCAGAGTGAATGATGTGTCGACCGTGGATGTCGTTTCCAGAGGCCGACCGCTTCG
>JBBQHJ010000510.1:0-1865 GCA_038323865.1 Gemmatimonadales bacterium | reverse complement strand
GTGGTGTCATTCCGAGCGCAGTCGAGGAATCTGCACCTCCCGCTGTTCGACTGGGCGTTCGCAGCGTGAGAGGACTGGGCGCGATCGCACGCGACAAGCTCGAAGACGCACTCAAGGTTGGCCCGTTCACATCCGTGGACGATGTGGTGCAACGCGCAGGGCTCGATCGCCGGTCACTGCGACATCTCGCCGAAGCCGGCGCGTTCGATGCCTTTCTTCCCGACGAGCCGGATCTGCGCAAGCGACGCGCAGCATTGTGGTCGGTGCTCGATGCCTCGCGTGGCGATGCCGGCCCGCTCGCACCGCGTCGTCGTGCACCAACGACACAATTGGCGCCTGTCCCGGCAATGACACCGGTCGAAATCACCGAAGCGGACTATCGCATGACCGGCATCTCTCTCGCCGGCCATCCCATGACGCACGTGCGAAAAGTGATGGAAGAGAACGGCGTGCGATCCGCGAAAGACCTGCTGCGCAACGGTCGCGATGGCGAAACCGTGGCGATGGCGGGACTCGTGATTTGCCGTCAGCGTCCCGGCACCGCCAAGGGATTTGTCTTTCTCACGCTGGAAGATGAAACAGGGCTCGTGAATGTCGTCGTCACACCACAGCGCTTCGAGCGGCAGGCATTGCTCATCTCACGCACGCCGTTGCTACTCGTGCGCGGCGTGCTTCAGGTGGAGCAAACGGTGGTGAACATTCGGGCCAAGCAGTTCCGCGCGTTACAAGCGGCCGTTGGCGCGGAGTTCGCGCGAGGCCACAACTTTCACTGACCCTAGCCCTCGCGCTGAATCCAATAGCGCTCATCGCTGATCAACACTTCCAGCTCGAGCCCACCTTTTTCGGGCGGATAGTCGGCAATGTGGATGCCGCTCGCCCTGATTGCCTTGCCGGTTTCATCCACCAGCTCGAGGCCGAGCTTGTCGCGCGCAGCATAGTAGCGCTCGAGCTTTGGTTCATCGAATGGCTCGCCGCCTTTCATGGGAACTGCTTCGCGAAAGAGCTGAAACACCGGTTGTACCAATTCATATCCTAAACCGGGGCGAAACACACCCCACGCGCGACCGACATCGGACTCGGACTGCTCGAGGTCTGAGTAACCAACCGCGACGCCGTGCATCTTGACGGTATGTCGCACTATCGCACCACCGCACGTGACATGACGCGGTCATTCTGACGATCGACGCCGAGTGTGAAGTGTTGAGTGCCCACGTCCTGGAATCCCCACCGTTGGTAAAAGTGAATTGCGCGCGGATTGTGTTCCCACACGGCGAGCCAAATTGTATCCCTGCCCCGCGACTCGGATGCTGCCATGGCGCGCTGCATCAGCGTGGCGCCGATGCCCGATCCAACCAACTGCGGCGCGGCATAGAGCCGCTTGATCTCGAGTGCATCTTGCGACTGTACCGCATCGGGTGCCGGTCCTTCACGGAGCAGCACGTAGCCAATGATCTCCCCGTCGCGTTCCGCCAGCAAAAACGTATTCTGGGCATCGCCAATCTCGGCGCGCTGGATGTCGTCGCTGAATGATTTGGCGATATACATCGCCATGTTGTTCGGCGTGTTGTCTGCACCAAACGCCTGCACGAATGCGTCTCGCGCAAACCGGGAGAGATGCGCGGCATCGTCTCCCGTGGCACGACGGATGGTGTGTTGCACAAGCGCATCGAAGCTCATGCGCTCCAACCTAATGCCGAGGCTCAGCGTCGCGCGAGCGTTCGCAGGCCAAGTGCGCTATTCAGCCACCGCACGAGTGGAAGCATGTGCTCATATTCACGCGCAAGCAGATCAGGCAGCTTGGGGCTGAAGATTTCGCGCTCGGTAAGCTCGCGTCCCACAGTGAATGACTGATGTCGCAGGAGCGC
>JBBQHJ010000509.1:0-1945 GCA_038323865.1 Gemmatimonadales bacterium | reverse complement strand
ATGGGCGTACTCGTGGGTGCGTGCGGACCTACGGCTGACCGAGGCGTGGACGGTGGCACTGGCGGCGGACCAACCGGCGCGAACGGCGAAGAGCAGCCGATCAAGTTCTCAAGCGGAACACGTGTGAAAGCGCGGGTAACGACAACCACGATCAGTAGCGCCGACGGCGCGAGTTACACCAACAAGTATTTCTCCGGCTGGTACGACGGCAGCAGAAACGAAGCGTGCTCCCCTGGCCTTGCTGCCGATGGAAAGACGCGCTGTCTCCCGTCCGCAACCGCAGCCGCGAACTACTACGCCGACGCTGCGTGCACGCAGCCTCTGGTGATCTCCTCGTATCCGGATGCAACGACCTGCGGCGGCGGCATGCCGAAGTACATATCGGTCGCGGCGCCGGTCACGTGCCCTGTCACCGTCGGCCCGAAGCTCTATGTAGTGGGGGCGACATCCACGAACTACTACTCCAAGAGCGGGACGACCTGTAGCGGTCCGGGCACGATCCCGGGCTTCACGTTCGTGGGCGTTGGCGCTGAGGTGACACCAACGAGCTTCGCCGAGATGACAAGCACGACGAGCACGCAGTAGGCGAACCGAATCGGTGGAACCGGTTGTCGTCGGAATTCACGCGCGGAGGACCATGACACTCGACCACTACATTCCGCGATGTCTAACTCGACCGTGGCACGACGCCACGCACGGAAGAGAATCCCTTCGGGTCTTCGACTTCCAAACCGGAACCTTTGCACATCGCAATTCGAGGAAGCTCTTCGCTCGGCCCGGCATCAACGCCGCAGCTACAGAGGCCTACCTCAACCAGCACATCGAGACTCCATTCTCCGCGGTGCAGGACAAGATCGTCGCCGCTGGCACCGACATGCGGCGCGTCGAAGCCGCCTTCGGCGAGCTGCCGCACACAGCCCTGACTGGACTCTACTGGTTGCAGGTGCAGCGCATACGAGACGCCCACGATGGTCACACGGAGCATCACCTCGACGAGTTCGCCGGACGCGGCATTGGTTGGCTCGAAGGACTGAGCGCCGTCGTGTTTGAGAAGTACGAGCCCCTGCTCTACGTAGTGCCCGGTGGCCTGTACTTTCCGGATTCGGCGATCTTCACGGTCCCCTTGGTCGATCAAATGCCGGCGATAGCGCTGCCGATTCATACGCGGTTCGCCCTCGTCTTCGCAGATCGGACCAAGCCGCGTGACGCAACAGATTGGTCGATGACACGGCGAGCTCTGCCGACGGCTCTCTCGCTTGGCCTTCAGTCGCGGCGGGTGATCGTGCCCCCCGAATTCGAAGAGCCTCCACCAGAAGCCCTCGTGAACCTTCGCGCAAAGGTGCGCGAGTTGTTCACGATAACAAGTGAGGCAGCGGCCGTCGCGGGAATGCCGGTGTGGAGGTTGAACGAGACGTCGTGACGCGCGCTTCGCACTAACGCAGGTGACGGAATCGAGACTTGAGATGCAACGAGGTTTCGGAATGGGTGCGAAGCATCGGACTTGCTTGCCGTGTGCTCATGGCATTCCGCCCGATGGAAGCGTGGGCGTACCAGGCGCCGCTGCCGCCGTCGCTGAGGCTGGAGCGGGTCCGACAGGCGCGGTTATTAGCGCCCAATGGAACTGACCGCAAACACCCGCGAGGATCTTCCACGCAGGCGACTGCTTGGCGATGCCCGGCGCAACAATCGCAATTACCGGCGGCGAGCTCGGATCCCGCTCGACCTCTGACACATCAAGGACGATGTCGAAGATGTGGAACTTGTCGAGGAACGCACTGAGAACGCCGATGTGTCGCGGAAGGGATGTCTGCATGAAGCGCCCGAGCTCGGAGCGCTCAAGGCTCATGTCGATCAGCGCACGCTTGTACTCGATGCCCAATGCAAAACGGGGTGCATAGTGGAACGGGGCCCCCTGGAACATCCTCTCGATGAGTCTGCGTAACTC
>JBBQHJ010000508.1:0-1984 GCA_038323865.1 Gemmatimonadales bacterium | reverse complement strand
GAAGATCGTTCCACTGCCGTCGACTATCAGCGGCTTCGGGCTCACCACCAGCTACACATACGTCAACGCGCTCGCGACGGTATCGTCCAATCAATCGAAGCCGATCCCGATACTCAAGATCGAAGAGCTCGTCCTCCTGCGCGCGCAGGCGTACATCGAGACGGGCGATCTCACCTCGGCGCGCGCTGACATCAACGATGTCCACACCAACTACGGTCAGGCGGCGTACACCACGCCGTTCGCGTCCAAGACTGCTGCCATCAACGCAGTTCTTTACGAGAAGCGTTACTCGCTGCTCGCCGAGGGACCGCAGCGTCTGGTCGACCTGCGCGCGTACAGCCGAATCAACGGCACGTACCTGCGAAAGGAAACGCCTAACGACGTCTTCGCATCGGCTTTCCCGATTCCGAAGGGCGAGGCGGATGCCCGAAAGAACCAGACTGCTCCAAGCTGCTCCTGATTCAAGGGGCTGACTGAGCTGTAGCAGAATGGCGGACCGGCGGTTTCCGGCCCGCCATTCTTTATATCAGATGTGTCAGGTCCGGCGTCGAGCAGCCGACGACGGCACGGCATCTCTTCCTCTCCCGCGCGCCGAGTGTATGTTGACGATCGGCGCCGCGGGTGGCGCTGCGGGCTGATGCATGGCGCCTAGCCACGTCGCCGCGAACGACTCGAGGATATGATGAAACACAAGCCCGATCACTGGCGTGCTCCGAGGCCCTCTTCGGCCTTCCTCCGGAGATTTCCTTGATGCCGCGGCTCCGCGCTGCCCCCGGCTTTGTAGACATCCTCTTTCGTGCCGCGGTGATCATGACCGTGATGGGCGGTGCCAGCGCCTGCCAGCGGCCTCAGCCGAGCCCCGTGCCGGACAGCGGAGTGCTTGCGCAGATACAGGCTCGCATCGCGACTCATCCGGGCGCGCTGGTCGGTGTGGCGTTCATGGACCTGGCGAACGGGGACACGATCTTCGTGAACGCGGACAGCGTCATGCACGCCGCGAGCACCATGAAGGTTCCGGTGATGCTTCGCCTGTACAGGGAAGCCGACCGGGGCACGCTTTCGCTCGACCGCAGGATTCTGCTCGTCAACCGGTTCTCATCCATCGTGGACGGTTCGCGCTATTCCCTGGATTCCACGGTCGATGGCGATACGACCATGTATCACTCCGTTGGCGACTCGGTCTCGGTTCGTGATCTCGTACGGCACATGATCACGCGATCCAGCAATCTGGCCACCAACACGCTCATCGCTCTCGCGAATGCTGACAGCGTCAATGCAATGATGCGATCCCTTGGCGCGTCCCGCATGCGCGTCCTGCGCGGTGTCGAGGATCAGAAGGCGTTTGACGCAAAGCTCAACAACACGGCAACAGCTCGCGATCTCGCAACGCTGCTGCGCGCACTCGAGACAGGGCAGGCGGCCTCGGCTTCGGCGATCACCGAAATGCGCAACGTGCTGCTCGCTCAGGAGTTCAACGAGAAGATTCCCGCTGGCCTACCGAGTGGTGTTCGGGTTGCTCACAAGACAGGCGACATAACCGCGATCTCACATGACGCCGCGATCGTCTACCCTCCCGGCCGTCCGCCCTATATTCTTGTCGTTCTCACGAAGGGAATCGTGCGCGAGCCCGTCGCGGACTCACTCATTGCGGGTATTTCACACGATATCTATGAACATGCGACGCATCGTTGAGCGATCGGGCACCGCGCTCTTTGTCTTTATCGCAATTACGGCAAGTGGGGCGCTGCAGCCCGAGGCTCTCACCGCGCAGCTTCCGGAGAAATTCAGCATTCGAAGCGCGCTCAGCGCGCCGTTCCCCACCGAGCTGGTAGCGAGCGCCACCGGTTCCGTGGCGTGGGTGTTCGACGCGGAGGGAGTGCGCAACGTATGGGTGGCGGAACCACCGTCATATTCTGCCAGGAGCGTGACCCCGTACAGGACTGATGTCGGCCTCGACATAGGCAGCCCTGAATGGCGTCCCGAT
>JBBQHJ010000507.1:0-1998 GCA_038323865.1 Gemmatimonadales bacterium | reverse complement strand
CCCGAAACGTTGCGGAGGCGCTCCCCCGGTGTCAACCGCGTTTGCGTGGTTGTTGCGCGCGTCCGCGCGACGAGGTCGGTTCGCACCGGAATGTTCCAAAAGTGACTCAGTTCGCGAGCGAGTAGCTCGCTCTGGTTGTAGCCGCGCTCCCGATACCGCGATACCGAGAGCGGTATGGGTACCAGCGCACAGCGCTCATGCTCCACGTCGGCAGGAAAACGCAGGGACGCCATCCGCCGCGCCATCGGCACTGCCGCAGCAGACCAACCGTTGTACTTGAGTGCGTGAATGATCGATTCCGCGCGACCACCCGGAACCCCATACGCCGAGCGCGCGGAGCGAATGAAGGGCGGCAACAGATCACACCATGCACAGGTCGTCGCGTGCTTGCTCGGGTCGTACGGGTGCCCGCACCGATCGCAGTGAGGTTCTGGAAGTGCGCGTGCACGAGTCCAGCATTCGCCGCAGACGATGTCCCGTTCCTGCGCATTGCGCGCGCAGCTGCAAACTGCGCATGCCGGCGGAAGCACGAGATCCAGCAGCGCTGCGCCAAGCGAGCGGAGGGCGATCAGTGAATCGCTTTCCACATGGCGTTGCGATCGGGCGCGATGCCGAACCACATCTCGAAGGCAATGGCACCTTGTTCGATCAGCATGCCTTCGCCGTCGGCGGCACGATGGCCGGCAGCCCGCGCGGCAGTGACCCACGCGGTTTCGCCCCGCGTGTAAACGAGATCGAACACGGCACACGACGTTGGAAGCCACTCTACGGCGACGGGATACTCGCTATCGTGTAAACCGACCGGCGTCGCATTCACCACGATCGTTGCGTCACGCAACGCTGCATCAAGCGATGGCGCCAGCCCCGCGGTCGGGAATCGTTCCACAAGATGTTCGGCGCGAGCCATGTTCCGATTGTAGACAACGGCCGACGGAATGCCGCACCGTTCCGCTGCACACAGTACCGATGCCGCGCTTCCCCCTGCCCCAATCAGGGCCAAGCGAGCGTTCGTGACTTGATCGCCAAGCAACGCGCGAATCACCATCTCGGCGCCGCCAACATCGCTGTTGTCGCCAATGAGCTCGCCGTTCTGGTGCCAGAACACATTTGCAGCGCCGACGCGTGCGGCGAGTGGTGAGAGCTGCGTGCATCGCTCGGCGAGCAGTTCCTTCAACGGAATTGTCGCATTGCCCGCTGCGCGCTCCTCGCGCAAGGCGCGCAACGTTGCACCCAATTCGGCCGGCGGGACGTCGAGCAATCCATACGTCAGCGGAATTCCCGCCGCGCGGAGCGCAGCGTTCTGAAATTGCGGAGAAATGGAATGCGCGACGGGGTGCCCGAGCAGGACAAGTCGAGACGGGCTGTCGATCACGGCGAGCCTGGCACGCGCTCCGCCGCGAGATGATCGAACACCCGACGGATTTCCGCCTCCAGCTCGTCGGCCGTTGCACGATAGATCTCGAGCTCGCCACCGATCGGATCGCTGATGTTTCGTCCGGCAGCGCGCGATGGATACGCTGTCAACAGATAGCCCTTGCCCGAGCCACCGAGGGCGTCGACACGTTCGAGATGATGTGGGCCCATCGTGAAGATGAGGTCCGCGTCGTCAACGAGGGCACGATCGATCTGCCGCGAACGGTGATTGCCGAGATCGAGATGGCGTTCCATGCCGACGAGGAGTGCGCCATCGGATGCTGGAGCGCCATCCCACGCGCTAGTGCCGGCACTCGCCACGTCCATATCGACGAGACCTCGCTCGATCACGATCTTGCGCGCGATCGCTTCGGCCATGGGGCTTCGACAGGTGTTACCTGTGCACACGAACAGGAGCTTCATCACTTCACGCATCTCCAATCAGCCGCGGTGCCGTCTCCCGTAGCACTGCCGAAGAAATAGCACCGGGACGAATCACACGCGGTGCGCGTCCAGTACAATCCACCACCGTTGACGGCGCCGAGGGCTTGAGCGTTCCACCGTCGAACACCCGCAGCGCGCCGG
>JBBQHJ010000506.1:0-2050 GCA_038323865.1 Gemmatimonadales bacterium | reverse complement strand
GGCACGGGCAAGACGACGCTCGCCCGATTGATCGCGGGATACACTGATCGCGAATTCGTTTCGTTCAGCGCGGTGACGGAAGGCGTCCCGCGCGTGCGCGAAATCGTGCGTGAAGCAGAGGATCGCCTTCAGACGGGACGCGGCACCATCCTCTTCGCCGACGAGATTCATCGCTTCAACAAGGCGCAGCAGGATGCATTTCTTCCGCACGTCGAAGCGGGAACGATCACGCTCATTGGTGCGACGACGGAGAATCCGAGCTTCGAGATCAACGGCGCTTTGTTGTCGCGCGTCCGCGTGTTCGTGCTCAAGTCGCTGACCGTGGACGAAGTGGCCGGCGTCATTCGTGCCGCAGTGAGCGACGCCGAGCGCGGACTTGGCGAGATGGAGCTCGCTGTCGACGACGCGGCGGTGGAATTGCTCGCGCGCGACGCGGATGGCGATGCGCGGCGCGCGCTCACGATTCTCGAGGCCGCGGCGCAATACGCAGGTCAGAAAGGGCATCTCACCGAAGCCGTCGTGCGCGAGGCGGCACAACTGCGCTTTGCGCGGTACGACAAGGGAGGCGAGGAGACCTACAACATCCTGAGCGCGTTCCACAAGTCGCTGCGCGGGAGCGATCCGCAGGCGGCGCTGTATTGGATGGCGCGGATGCTCGAGGGTGGGCAGGATCCGATGGTGATTTTCCGTCGCGCCATTGCGATGGCGGCCGAGGACATTGGTCTTGCCGATCCGGAGGCGCTCAAGCTCGCCGTGGCGGCGCGTGATGCGTATCACATGCTCGGACCGCCGGAAGGATATCTGCCGCTGGCGCAGATGGTCATCTATCTCGCGACGGCACCAAAATCGAACAGTAGCTATCTCGCGTTGTCGGCGGCCCTGGAGGCGGCTCGTGCGCATCCAGCGGAAGGTGTTCCGATGCACATCAGGAACGCACCGACTCGGCTCATGAAGGAACTGGGCTACAGCGAAGGGTATCAGTACGCGCATGCCGTCCCGGAGGCATACATCCCGCAGGAGTACCTTCCAGATGCGCTAGCTGGCTCGGCATTCTATTCCCCCGGACCCTACGGGTTCGAGAAGGAGATTGCAAAGCGGCTGGCGTGGTGGGAGGAGCTGCGGCGGCGTGAGCAGGGCAAGGGGGACGCCGGCGACATCGGGGAACAACGAACGGAGGACTGAAGTCATGCGTCGTGTCATGTTAGCAACGGCAATTGCCGCAATTGGTGCAACGGCTGCCTGCGGAATGCTTGGAAAGGGCGCGTTCCAGCAGCCCGTCGTGCAGCTCAAGGACGTGGCCATCCAGAGCGTTGGTCTCACGGGCGGGAACCTCGCGCTCAAGCTCAACGTCTATAATCCGAATGGTTATCGTCTCGATGCCACGCGGATGACATACAACGTCGCGATTGGCGACAACGTGCAGCTTGCGACCGGCGCGGTGGACAATCGGTTCACGGTACAGTCTGGCGACTCGTCGATCGTGACGGTGCCGGTGAGCTTTTCATTCGCCGGAGTGAGCGCGGCGGGTCGTCAGCTCATGAACACCGGTGCGCTGGATTATCATGTAACCGGTGACCTCACGGTCGGTACGGTGGTTGGTAACTTTACCGTGCCGTTCAGCACGACCGGCAAATACACGGCGCTGGGTGGCAACTCGCGCCAGTAACGAGGACAGAACGCATCTCTCGCGAATTCATTACAGTAACGGCTCCGGTTGAGCGAGCGCTCCTTGTGGGAGCGCCCCTTAAACGGGCGGGCGCACGAAAGGCTCTCGAGGAGCACATCCGCGAGCTCGAACGACTGACGGATACGGCGGGCGCCGAGGTTGTCGGCGTGCTCACGCAACAGCTCGACCGTCCGCACCCCGGCACCTACCTCGGCAAAGGCAAGATCGAAGAGTTGCGCGAGATGGTGCAGGACAAAAAGGCCACGCTCATCGTCTTTGACGACGAGCTATCGCCATCGCAGGGCAAGAACATCGAGGACGCAGTCGGCACGCGCGTCGTCGATCGCGCCGAGCTGATTCTCGACATCTTCGCCACGCGAGCGC
>JBBQHJ010000505.1:0-2119 GCA_038323865.1 Gemmatimonadales bacterium | reverse complement strand
CGCGTTCGTCAAAGCCGGGGCAACGGCTGACACCTCGACGTGGTTGCGGCGCGAGGCGGCGTTCTACAGCTCGGTCACTGCCCCGTTTCTGCCGTGCTTTCTTGGCTACGAAGATGCGCCCGACGCCCCGCTGATCGTGCTCGAAGACCTGTCCGAGGCACATTGGCCGCCGCCATGGGAAGCCGGACATATCGAGCGGGTGCTCGCCACGCTCGGTGAAGTCGCGAGGACGACGCCGCCTCCCCGATTGCGTCGGCTCACCGACACGGCCGGTGAAATGTTCAACGGTTGGCGCGTAATCGCCGCCGACCCGGAGCCGTTCCTGTCCCTCGGCTTGTGCTCCGCGCACTGGCTCTCTTCGAACCTGCCCCGGCTGCTCGCGGCGGAAGATGCTGCAAGAGGAATGGTCGATGGTGATGAACTGCTCCACTTCGATGTCCGCAGCGACAATCTTTGCTTCACCGCTGACCGAACTCTTCTCGTGGATTGGAACCACGCCTGCATCGGAAACGTACTCGTCGACGTTGCGGCGTGGCTGCCGAGCCTTGAGTTCGAAGGCGGCCCTCCGCCAGAAGAAGTTGCGCCAGCGGCGAGTGAGTTCGCGGCGCTCATCACAGGCTACTTCGCCGCCCAGGCGGGCCTACCCAACATCCCAGATGCGCCATTCGTTCGCCGCGTGCAGCGCGAACAGCTCTCGACGGCGCTTCCATGGACCATTCGAGCGCTTCGACTGCCCAACCCCTCCTGACCGCGCGCTAGCGTCGGAGCGCCAGCAACCCCGCCTGGTCGACCGAGACGACCTCCGATGGGATGTCCGCGCCGAAGTTCACGAGCTGTCGATCAAGCCACTTCGTGCCGTCGCCGCAATAGACGATCACAGTCTCGTTGTCGGGGTCAACAAGCCACGCTTCGCGTACGCCGTTGCGGGCATACGCCGCGAGCTTCAACTCGTTGTCGAAGCGCCGCGTGCCTTTGGATGCTACTTCGACTACAAGATCCGGAGCACCGAACACCTGCTCCCGAACCATCCCCTCGTGCCCGGGCACGACATATCCGAGGTCGGGTTGGAGGACCGTGGAAGTGCCCAGCCGGCACTGCATAGGCGTCATAAATGCTTTCCCGCCCGCTTCCAGGACATAGCTTGCGAGCGCGGAAACGATAGCCGCAAGTACCTCATCGTGCCGCACTCCCGGTTCACCCGACTTGTAGAGCACGCCGTCTATGAGGTTGTGCTGCTGTGAAGGCGGCATCGCAAGATACTCGTCCGCTGTCACGCCCTCGCGGACTACGATTGGGGCGGTGTCATCCTGTTCGCTCGATCTGCCTAACGCCACTGTTCGAGGTTACAGCTTCAATCCCAGGAGTTCCCGCGAAACCTCGCCGTCTTTGATGGTCATGTTCACCCACGTGATCCGCAGCTTTGTTCTGACCCCTTCGAGATCGAGCCAGACTTCATCGCCCTTTTCCCAGCGATAGTCCGAGTCAATCGTGAGGTAGTGCTTGCCCTTGCTGCCGCCGAACGGGTCTGCCTCGTAAAAATCGGTCTTCATGCCTCTCCTCAGCCGCTCCGCGCGTCCAGCCACGCAGCCACGTCGGCCACCACCTGGTCGCGCTCTGGTTCGTTCAGAATCTCGTGGTAGAGCCCGGGGTAGAGCTTTAACGTTTTATCCCGCGAGGCTGCCCGCTCGAACAGGATTTCGCTCCCGCGGAACGGCACGAGCAGGTCGTCCGTGCCGTGCATGATCAGCAGCGGTAGTTCGATTTCCTCCATCTTTTCCTGGACCAGTTCGTACGCCCCCGCCGAAGCCTGCGCCGCGTTGGGACTGCGCACGCCGCGGTACACCAGTGGGTCGTTCTCGTACGCCTCCACGATTGCGGGATCACGTGAGATCGCACTGGCTGGCAGCGGCTGCGGTGCCTTGGCCGCTGCTGCCGCTGCCGGCTGTGGGCGTGGGCCAAGCATCGCCGCGCCGCTCAACAGCACCCCAGCAAGCCTCGGCTTCCGCGCGAGCACATACGACGTCACGACGCCCCCGCCCATGCTGTGCCCGAGCAGAAACAGCTTCGCACCTGGATTACGGCCCCGAACGCGGTCGAGGAACGCATCGAGGTCGTCCCA
>JBBQHJ010000504.1:0-2136 GCA_038323865.1 Gemmatimonadales bacterium | reverse complement strand
CATCCTGAGCGAAGCGAGGGATCTGCACAGGTTGTCATCCTGAGCGAAGCGAGGGATCTGCTTCTATCATTACAAGATGGAAAACCCGAAATTCCCGCGCGGCTTTCGCTGCGCGAGCCGCAACGTCGGCCTTAAGCCCACGGCCAAGGATCTCGCACTCTTCGCGAGCGACGTTGACGCGGTAGCCGCCGCGGTCTTCACGAAGAATCACTTCCCTGGCGCGCCAATCATTCTCGGCCGCGAAACCATCAAGGGCGGTGTGCTGCGCGGTATTGTGGTGAACAGCAAGGTGAGCAACGTTGCCACTGGCGAGGCGGGCGTGCAGAACGCGCGTCGCATGGCCGATGCAGCCGCGGCCGAACTCGGAACGGATGCGGGAAAGATGCTCGTGAGTTCCACCGGCGTGATCGGCGTTCCGTTGCCGATCGACAAGATCGTGGACGGCATTCACGGCATCGCGAGCGAGCTGCAGGACAACCCGCTCGTCGGCGCCGAGGGCATCATGACGACCGATTCGTATGCGAAGGCGATGTCGTGTGATGTCGGCAACGCAACAATCACGTGGGTCGCGAAGGGTTCGGGAATGATCGAGCCCAACATGGCGACGATGCTCTCGTACATCTTCACCGACGCCAAGTTCGACGCTCCTACGCTCGATCGCATGTTACGCGGTGCCGTGGACGTGAGCTTCAACATGTTGTCGGTCGACGGCGACACGAGCACGTCTGACACATGCGTGATTCTCGCGAACGGACTGGCAGGCGAAGTCGACGAGCTCGAGTTCTTCGCGGCGCTCACGGAAGGATGCGTGCGCATGACCGAGCTGCTCGCGCGCGACGGCGAAGGCGCTGCGCATTTGTTGCGGATTCGAGTGACGGGTGCAGTGAACGACATCGACGCGCGTCGCGTTGCGAAGTCGATTGTGAATTCCCCACTCGTGAAGACCATGGTGGCCGGCGCCGATCCCAATGTCGGCCGCTTGCTCATGGCGGTGGGCAAGTGCTTCGATTGCACGATCGAACCGGCGTCGACCGACGCATGGATCAACGGCTTCCAGGTGGTGGACAAGGGCACGCGCGTTGCCTTTGACGACAACGTGGTGCGTGATGCGCTCAAGGTCGAGAACATCGATATTGTCGTGGCGCTTGGGCTCGGTGACGCGGAGGCCACGGCCTATGGATGCGATCTGACACAGGGGTACATCGATGAGAATGCGGCGTATTACAGCAGCTGAGTTGTCCTAACGCATGCTCTCGCCTGCGTCGCTTCGCCGCGAGTACCTCAACGAGACGATAGCGGCCCATGGGGGCGTTCGGATTCGAATTGTCGAACGCCCAAGCCGGTGGATGGACGACGCAACGTTGGCAAAGTTGGTGGCCGACGTGCAGCGCGTCGTACGCAAAGCGACTCCTGCCGGATCGCTGGACTATGGCATCGCATCAGGCGACCGGTCGCGTCTCGATTCGGCGATTCTCACACTGGTCTACGATCAACAAGGCACACCGATCGGCTTCAATGCACTCGCATTGCTTCAATGCGAACTCCGTGGCGTGCCGATCGAGGTGCTGCATCTCGGGTTGCTCATTGTCGATCCAGAGCATCGGAATGCCGGACTGTCAGGCATGTTGTACGGGCTCACGGCAATGCTCGTCTTTGCGCGACGCCGGCTTCGTCCGCTCTGGATCAGCAACGTGACGCAGGTGCCGGCGGTGTACGGAATGGTGGCGGAGAGCTTCGAAAACGTCTTCCCAGGTGCGAGCCGGCAGAGCTACGATCACCTGCATCTCGCTCGGCAAATCATGTCGCGATATCGTGACGTGTTCGGCGTTGGAGCCGAGGCGGAATTCGATGAAGACGCATGCATCATCCGCAACGCGTACACCGGCGGCTCCGACAATCTGAAAAAGACGTTCGAGGAGTCGGCGCAGCATCGCAATCCAGTGTACAACGACGCGTGTCGCACATCGCTCGACTATGCGCGAGGCGATGATGTTCTCCAGATTGGGCAGCTCTCGCTGCCGGCATTGCGGACGTTCTTTACGAGATCAGCGTCGGAGCTCGCACCCACAGCGCTGATGATGCGCGTTGCGCAGTTGGCACTCGACTCGCTGATTGCGCCGATGTGGCAGTGGTTTG
>JBBQHJ010000503.1:0-2183 GCA_038323865.1 Gemmatimonadales bacterium | reverse complement strand
AAATATTTCCGGAATGGATGCACACGATCGGGAATCTGTTCGGCGCCCTTGCTCCATTCGCGCGTGACTGACGCAACGATCTGCGGCGTACCCTGAATGGCGGTGCGCTGCATGTAGTGCATCACGCCACGCGCGCCGCCCATTTCCTCGCCGCCACCAGCGCGACCAGGACCACCATGGACAAGGTGCGGCAATGGTGAGCCATGACCGGTCGATTCCTTTGCGCTGTGTCGGTTCGCCAGCATCAAACGACCATGATAGGCCGCCGTGCCCAACGCCACGCTCCGCGCGATGTCGTCGTTCGCGGTGAACAGTGAACCGACAAGACTCCCCTTCCCTAAACGCGCGAGGGCGATCGCATCGTCGATCGTCTTGTACGGCATCACGGTGTTCACGGGACCGAAGGCCTCGATGTCGTGCGGCTCGCTGCGATCGAACGGCTTGTCGTTGTACAAGAGCATTGTCGGGTAGAACGCGCCCTTCTCGGCGTCGGCACCAATGACGTCGAGCGAATCGCGCCCTCCATACACGAGCTCCGTCGCATGACGCAGCTTCTCGACGCTGCGATCGACTTCCTTGACCTGTCCCTTGCCAGCGAGAGGTCCCATGCGGACGCCTTCAATGGAAGGATCGCCAACCTTTACACCGGCGAGGCGCTTGGTGAGTGCCTTGATGACGTCGTCGGTAAGATGGTCGGGTACGAGCGTGCGACGAATGGCCGTGCACTTCTGGCCGGCCTTTACCGTCATCTCCTTCGAGACTTCCTTAATGAAGAGGTCGAACTCCTCGGTGCCGGGCGTGGCATCGGGTCCCAGCATGGAGAAGTTCAGTGAGTCGGCTTCCTGATTGAAGCGCACGTTGTGTTCGAGGATGGCGTCGCTCGAACGGAGCATCCTTGCGGTTGACGCAGAGCCTGTGAAGGCAACGGTGTCCTGGCAGTTGACGTGACTGAGCAAATCGCCGGCACTTCCGCAGATCAGCTGAAAGGTTCCGGGTGGCAGAAGGTTTGACTCCACCATCGCTTTCGCGACTGCTTCTGTGAGAAAGCTCGTGACCGTTGCCGGCTTCACGATGCTCGGCATTCCGGCAAGGAACGACGTCGACAGTTTCTCCAACATTCCCCACACGGGAAAATTGAAGGCGTTGATCTGCACGGCCACGCCTTCTAATGGAACGCAGATGTGTCGGCCGATGAACGTGCCGCCCTTGCTCAGCGCCTCGGGCCCGCCGTCGACATAGAACGTTTCATCGGGGAACTCACGACGACCTCGACTCGCGTAGACGAAGAGTGTTCCGATGCCGCCGTCGATATCGATCCACGAATCGCCTTTGGTGGCGCCGGTCCATGCGGAGACGCGATAGAACTCGTCTTTTCGCGTGGTGAGATATTGTGCGAGCGCCTTCAGGATGCGCGCGCGCTGATGGAACGTCATCGCGCGCAGCGTGGGTCCACCCACGGTACGACCGTAGTCGAGCATCGCCTTGAAATCGAGACCCTCACTCGATGCGAGACCGAGTTCGGCACCGGTGACGGCGTTGTAGAGCGGCGCTCCCATTCCCGTGCCTTCGATCCACTCGCCGAGGGCGAAATTCTTCAGGCGTATCACGATTTCGTCTGTGTCCAGGTTTTGTAGCTCGAAGTCTGCGTGCTGCGATTTGCTGGAATCTCGTGCAGTGGCTCGACGGCTATTAACGTTGCGCGCAGCTGAGCGGGCAGCGCTTGATACAACGCAGTGCCTTCCGTCTTCCATGCGAGCATGTCGTCGCTCACGTCCTTCACGATCTTGGCAGGATTGCCGACGACAACTTTCCGGTCTGGGATCTGCATGTCGGCTGGTACGAAGCACAGCGCGCCGACGATGCAACCGGCGCCGACTGTGACGTTATCCATCACGACGGCATTCATGCCGATCAGAGAATTGGCGCCGATACGGGCGCCGTGAATTACTGCGCCGTGTCCGATGTGTGCTCCCGTCTCCAGAACAACGGTGACACCCGGGAACATATGGATGGTGCAGTTCTCCTGGACGTTGCAGCCATCTTCGATCACGATGCCGCCCCAGTCACCGCGAATGGCGGCGCCCGGACCGACATACACGTCGCGGCCAATGATCACGTTGCCGGTGACCGTGGCGTTTTCGTGGATGAAGGCGGATTCGTGGATGACGGGGATGAAGCCGTCG
>JBBQHJ010000502.1:0-2204 GCA_038323865.1 Gemmatimonadales bacterium | reverse complement strand
AGATGTGATCGATGTCTTTCGTGGTGATGAACTGAATCGTGCCGTCGTGGCTCACGGGAATGCGCTCGAGCCCCCTTTGCACGGGCATGGTGGCTGCAGTGCTGCTTCCGTCCCCTTCGCGTACCATGCCCCGCACGCGCTCTGCAAGCTCGGTATCGCGGAGCCGATCCAGGTGCGTACGCGCGCGCGCGAGCGATTCGTGCAGCCGTGCCTGTTCCACCGGCTTGAGCAAATAGTCCAGCGCCCTGGCACCGAATGCGCGCACCGCGTGCTCGTGGTGCGCCGTTACGAACACCACCGCCGGCAGTGAGAATTCGCGCGCCCTGTCGAGCAGCGCGAACCCGTCGGCGAACGGCATCTCGATGTCGAGGAACAGCACGTCGGGCGGATCAGCGCGCAACGCCATGATTGCGGACGCCACATCGCCAAACTCACCGACGATCAGGACGTCGGACTCGCGCTTGAGGCGAAGCCGCAGTCCCTCCCGCGCCGGCGCTTCGTCATCGACAATCATCACGCGCAAGGGATTGGTGCCCGTCATGCGACACCGCAAGGCATCTCGAGAGTCACGACCGTCTCCCCGCTCACGCTCGCGAGAGACAACGACGCATCGTCGCCATAGAAATGCCGTAGCCGCTGACGAACATAACCAAGCCCGAATCCTTCGTTGCCGATGACCGGTGCGTCGCCGGGATTGGCGACGCGGAGTTGAAGGCGGCCCCCAGCCGTGGAGCCGCTCACGAAGATCACGCCGCGCGCGCTTCCGTGATGGATGGCGTTCTCCACGAGCGGTTGTAGCAGGAGACTCGGGATGCGAGCGGCGAGGGCATCATCATTCACGGTCGTGGTGACGTCGAGCCCTTCTCCGAATCTGAGCATCTCGATGGCGACGTATTGTCGCACAACGACGAGCTCCTCCTCGACAGTCACGAGTGTATCCGCGCGCTGATCGAGTGCGGTCCGCAGGTACCGCGACATCCTCGCAATGGCGTCCTCCGCATCGGCGTTCGCGCCGCGAAGTATCAGGGTCGACACGGTGTTGAGCGCGTTGAAGAGAAAATGCGGGTGCAGCTGCCAACGCAATAGTTCGAGATCCGCGCGCGCGAGACGCGTCTGCAATTCCGCGGCGGCTACTTCACGTTCTCGCGCGCGACGGACGGCAACGAACAACAGACGGCTTCCGACGAGCACGCCCAGTGTCGCCACATCCCCACCGGCGTGTCGCATCACATAGTTCAGCAGCTCGGACGGACTGATGCTCGCGTGCGGCTCGACGCCGGTCAGTCGCTCCAGGCCGAGGTACAACATGCCGTGTAGCAACACGAGCACCGGCGCCGCGACAACGATGCCACGCCACTCGCGCCACGCGCGCCCCTGCCCGACAATCCGCACGACGATGGGCGTCAGCGCTGCCCATGCCCAGTAGAAGAGCAGGATATGGCTCGCGAGGTCGCCGAAAAATGCGCCGGTATTCGGGCCGTCCTCGCGCACGAAAAAATGGCCGGACGATATCAGGCCGAAAAGTGTCCACAGTAGCAGCACGATCGTGCCGTTCCGAATGCGCTGCGCGCTCTTCTCCGCCAGTGACATGATGAAACATCACGACGCGCGTACAGCAGTGCCACGGTGTGGCGTCGAGTCGCGGCAGGCGCGAGCCACGTTGGCCGCACATGGCGCCGAACTGGCGACGCCAACAGCCGATTCAGGGGCACCTTCCGGCCACTCGGCGGCAACATGAGGTCCTTGCCGCGCGACACTGAGAGACTGGTGCATGTCATACCCGCTCCTCCTTGGGCTCATCGCGCTTCTCGCCGTGCCCCTTTCGGCTCAGCCGACTCTCACCGCAAGCCGCCGCACCGGCACGCTCACACTCGACGGAAAGCTCGATGAGGCTGATTGGGCCGCGGCGAGGGTGGCGAATGGCTTTGTGCAGCGATTCCCCGATCCAGGAAGACACGCCACCATGCAGACTGTGGTGCGCATACTGTATGACGACGAGGCGATCTACGTTGGAGCGCGCATGTACGATCCGCATCCAGACTCGATCACGGCGCCACTCGCGCGACGCGACCCCGGCAACGTGAACTCCGATTGGTTCGACGTCATCTTCGATAGCTATCACGATCGCCGCACGGCCTTCCGGTTCGCCACGAACCCGGTCGGGACGAAGCTCGACGTCTACCATTTCAACGATGGAGACGACG
>JBBQHJ010000501.1:0-2210 GCA_038323865.1 Gemmatimonadales bacterium | reverse complement strand
GTCGCCGGACTCCAAGTGGATCGCCTACAGCCGCACGCTCGACAGCCATTTGCGTGGCGTGTTCATGTACAATGTCGCCGAGGGCAAGTCGGTGCAGCTCACTGACCCGCTCGCCGACGCGGTGTCGCCGACGTTCGATGCGAGCGGAAAGTATCTCTACTTCCTCGCCAGCACGGACTACGGCCCGCGTACGAGCTGGCTCGAAATGACGCAGATCGACCGGCCGGTGCGCCGTTCGATCTACTTCGCGATTCTCAATCCCGCCGAGTCGTCGCCGCTGCTTCCGGAAATCGGTGACGAAGGTGAAACACCAGCTCGCGGTGCGAAGCCGGATTCAACCGCGCGCGTGGATCTCGCCAACATTTCCGCGCGCGTGCTGAGCATCGGCGTACCGAGTGGCGACTACAGCGCACTCGAGGCCGGACCGGCAGGCACGGTCTACTATCTCGATCCGATTGCCGGCAGTCCCGTAGCAGGTGCGCGACTGATGAAGGTTGGACTGCGCGAGCGTGCCGCAACGGCCGTGCTCGAAGGCATTCGCAGCTTCACCTTCTCGGCGGATCGCAAGAAGCTGCTCTATCAGGCGAGCGGCGCGCGCATCGGTGTTGTCGCAACGGACAAGCCCGCGCGTGTGGGAGATGGACTTGTCAACGTTGCATCGCTGGAGACGTGGGTCGATACGCGCGCTGAATGGGCCGAGATCTTCCGCGAAGCCTGGCGTACACAGCGCGAATATTTCTATGATGAGAAGATGCACGGCGCGAACTGGAACGCCGTGTACGACAAGTACGCCGCGATGCTTCCCTCGGTGAATCATCGTGCGGATCTCACCTACATCATGGCGCAGGTGGGTGGTGAGCTCGTCGTCGGACACTCCTATCTCTCCGGCCGCGGCGACGAGCCGGATCAGGCACCGCTCAACGTCGGATTGCTCGGCGCCGATTACTCCGTCGAGAACGGCCACTATCGGATCAAGCACGTCTACACAGGAGAGAACTGGAATCCCGAGTTGCGCGCGCCTCTCGCGTCGCCGGGCATCAGAGTCAACGAGGGCGATTACATCATCGAGGTGAATGGGCGTCCGCTCACGAGCGGCACGAACATCTACTCACTGTTCGAGGAGACGGCGAATCGTCAGACGGTACTGCGCCTGAGCGCGACGGGAACCGCCGAGGGTTCGCGTCTTGTAACTGTGGTGCCCATGGCGAGCGAAGACGGTTTGCGCACGCGCGCGTGGGTCGAGGCGAATCGTCGAAGGGTCGACGAGCTGTCCGGTGGAAAGCTTGCCTACGTCTGGCTGCCGAATACCGGCCCGCTCGGCTACTCGTCGTTCACGCGCTATTTCTACGCGCAATCGGACCGTGAAGGTGTCGTCGTCGACGAGCGCTATAATCACGGCGGCATGGTGGCCGATTACATCGTGAATGAGCTCGAGCGAAAGCAGATGGGCTACTTCGCCATGAGAAACGGAAAGTCGTGGACATCGCCCGCCGCCGGCATCTGGGGACCGAAGGTGATGCTCATCAACGAGTCCGCGGGCTCAGGTGGTGATGCGCTGCCGTTCATGTTTCGTCAGCGCCAGATCGGACCTCTCATTGGCACGCGAACATGGGGCGGTCTCGTCGGAACGCTCGGTATTCCCCAGACGATTGATGGCGGCGGCATGACGGCGCCGAGTCTCGCGTTCTATACGAACGAAGGGAAGTGGGCGATCGAGAACGAGGGCGTGACGCCGGACATCATGGTGGAGAACACGCCGGCCGAGCAGCTCGCGGGGCACGATGCGCAGCTCGAGCGCGGCGTGAAGGAGGCGCTGCGGTTACTGGCCGAGAAGCCGGTGAAGAAAACGCCGAGGCCTGCGCCGATCGATCGCGCGCACCCATGATGCTGTCGTCCTGAGCGAAGCGAGGGGCCCGCCTTACCGAGTCGGCGTCCAGCCGGGCCAACTGCCGCGCTCACCCTGTTTTGCAATGATGCGGGTGAGTCGTTCGGCGGCGTTGTGCCAGTTGATTTCCGCGGCGTGCTGGGCAGCGTCAGGATCGCCATCGGCAATGGCGGTGATAATGGTTTCGTGCTCCTTGACCGATGCAGATACCTGGTCGAGGAGCACGCTCACGTAGAGGCGCGCGTAGCGATCGCTCTGCGGCTTGATGGCTTGATGGAGCGTGAGCAGTCGCGGTCCCGCAACGCCGTCGACATAGAGCAGATGG
>JBBQHJ010000500.1:0-2231 GCA_038323865.1 Gemmatimonadales bacterium | reverse complement strand
TGTTCGATCTTGCGCTGCTCGAGCATGCGAATGGCCAGCGGTTTGGTCGCCACCGCTCGCCTACAGGTGCTCGCTCACGCCGCCGTCGACATGGAACACCTGCCCGTTGAGGTACCCCGAAGCGTCCGATGCCAGGAGCACGGCCAGAGCCGCAATCTCCTCCGCCTGCCCAAAGCGCCTCATCGGGATAAACCGCAGAAGTTGATTCGCACCGATTTCGTCGGAACCGCGACCCATGGTCCAGTCCATCCATCCCGTCGAGATGCAGTTGGAGGTGATATTCCGGCCCCCGAGTTCCTGGCTCAGTGCGGCGCTGAGACCGATCACTCCGGCCTTGGCCGCGGCGTACGCCGAAAGCCCATCGACTCCTCGTTCGCCAAAGATGCTATTCACGAACACGAGGCGTCCGCTGGTTCCCTCTGGGAGTTCGCGGACGAAGGTTCGTGCCGAGTAGTAGGCACCGTTTAAGTTCACCTGCTGGATGCGCGCAAACTCCGCGTCGCTCGTCTTCTCAATCGGGCGATTGAGCGCGTAGTCGGCGTTGTAGATGAGCACGCTAACGTGGCCAAACTCCTTGCCGAGCTGCTTCATGCCCACTTGAACATTGGTGGGCAGCGTCACGTCCCAGCCCTGCGAAAACGTCTCACGTCCGAGCTTCGCAATCTCTTTGCTCACACGCTTGGCCGCCATGATCTCGTCCCCATCGAGCGTCGCTGAAGCAACGGCGACGTGAGCCCCGGCTTCCGCGAGCGCCAGGCTGAGCGCGCGACCCGCCGGGTTCCCGAACCCGACCACGAGCGTCCGCTTCCCTGAAAGATCGAATCCCGGCTTCGGTTCCCACTCAAACATTTGACGTCTCCGAGTCTGCCTTAAGCACGTAGCCAGCTGGGGCTACCCCGCCTGCGAGTCCTCCACCGTCAATCACAAAGCTCTCGGCCGTGACATAGGACGATGCGTCCGAGCAGAGGAAGACCGCCAAGGGCCCAAGTTCCCAAGCCTCGCCGATGCGCCCGGCGGTGTTGAATCGTCCGCGTTGCTGCACCTGTTCGAACTGCTCCTGAGACTTCGGCGCCTGTTGGGCCACGAATCCCGGGATTATGCAGTTCACGCGAATACCTTCGCCCGCGAGCATCCCTGCGAGACTCTTCGTGAGCGAGATGACACCAGCTTTCGCCGCAGCGTACGCGAACGAGTTCGCGCTCGAACGCAACGCGGTCCCGCTGGCCACATTCACCATCACGCCCCCACCACCTTGCTCGCGCATCTGTCTCGCGGCAGCCCGGGAGCAGTAAAACGTGCTGTGCAGGTTCACTTCGATCGTGTCATGCCAATCGGCGTCTTCGAGGTCCCAGATCTTCGACCCACCGCCGCGCCGATCGCCGATGCCAGCGTTGTTGAGCATGATGTCGAGCCGCCCAAAGTGCTCCACGGTCCGCGTGATTAGCGCGTCGCATGCAGCACTCGACTGCACGTTCGTAGGCACGGTTAACGGCCGGCGCCCCGATGCCTGCTCGATCTCGTCCGCCGCCGATTCGAGTTGGGAAACAGTACGGCTGGCGATACAGACGTCGGCACCAGCCACCGACAGCGCGGTCGCCATTGCCTTGCCAAGCCCGCGGCTACCGCCCGTTACAATCGCCACCCGGCGGGGAGGCCCGTCCAGACGTAGCTGTTCGAGGACCATGCTTTTGCTCCTTGTGATTAGACGGTCGCGATCGACTCGTACTGTTCGATAACGGGGCGGCCGGCGAGCAGGCCCGCCAGGCTCCCGCCCATCTCCTTCATATGCTCGGTCTTTCCGTGAGCTTCAAAGGCCGCCGCGTCGGCGTACTGCTCATAAAACATGAAGAGAGTGGGGTCGTTCTTGGATGTGTGGAGCGAATAGGTCGGCACCTTGCCCGCCTCGTTCTGCTTGACGGCGGCAACCATCTTCTTGAGTACGGCGGCCAGTTCATCTTCTTTGCCAGCGTTCGCTTGGAGCTTCGCAACGATTGTGATCATTTTCAGTTCCTTTGCTTGGTCGTGTCGCGGATTCTAAACTGCCGGTTCGTACGGTCGCTTGGTGACAGTATCCGCATCGAATCCTACGATCCGCGCGATGCTACAGCGTATGCACCCATCCCGCGCCCGCCGCTGTCTCGACGAAGCCCGGAAATCGCCCCTCAGCAACCCGGTCGTGCGTTACCCGCGATGGTACCTGCAACGCTGGCACTTCTTGCCCGAAGGCTACC
>JBBQHJ010000499.1:0-2249 GCA_038323865.1 Gemmatimonadales bacterium | reverse complement strand
GTCCAGTGCCGATGTCGCGGTTCTGGCCACGATAGATGTTGACCTCGAGCGGTTCGAGGTCGAGCAGGTGGAGCAGGTCGTCGACTTGACCGGACATGTGACGAGGCAGTGAATGGTGGTCGCGCACGCAGACTGATCATCGGATGCGTACAACCGAACACGCTCGACACGATCATGCGTGTCACATCAGTCTGAACTGTAAGATAGCAGCGTCAGCAAGGCGACATCGGCGTCGCACCCGACACGTCGGCAGAACGCATGCGGACGAGTACGCCGCTGATTCAAATGCTGTAGAGCAAGCACAACCGAGCAGTGCGAAACATGTGCGAGAACGAATCCACGCATGTCGCGTGAATACGCATGACGCGAGGCTCCCGAATCGACTCCTCGTGTTGCACCGATCGCGCAGCGCCCACATGGCGCACTCGCTCACACGCGCTGCACAGCATCGATGCGCAGACGATACGTCGTCCGCACCAGCACGCTATACGTGACACCGGGCGCGACGATGGCGCCCACACACAGGAGAGCTGTATGACCAGTCCCAGCAAGGGCGATCGCAAGGTTCCGCTCGACATCAACACCACGCGCGGTGACACCAGCAGCGACATGCCTGCGATCGCCGCCTACGCGTTCAGTTCAGGTGGCGCGTTGCTCGATGTGCAACCGATCGACGAAAAGGGCAACGCGCGCCTTGCACTGCCCGTCTCCAGCGACGGCGATGCGGTGCGTATCGTGCTTGGCCCGCAGATGGAGAAGGACGAGCTGACGGTGAGTGAATTGCTCCGGCGCGGCGGCCTCGACGCACACGTGGCGGTGCGACCGAACATCGAGCGACTCGATCCGGTGCAATTCGACCTCACATCCGATCTGATCCGGCCGTGGCTCGGTCGCCGATGTGTCGTGAAGGGCACGTTGCTCAAGCGCACGATTTCCGGCGGCATCACGGTCGATCTGCCCGTGTGCAACGCGACAGTGGACATCTGGGAAGTCGATCCATGGCCACGGATCATCTTTCAGCTCCCCGACCTCGAAATCAATCGCTTGCGCGACGTGATCGATGGTCCATGGCCGCCGATCAGCTGGCCGGTTCCTCCGCGTCCGCCGATCGATGACTACCGCGTCGTCAATCCAGGCGTGAACCCTGGCGTGGTCGATCCCATCGGACCGGTCGCCCTCAATCCGCAGCCGCTGCCGCCGCGCTTCACGGCGCAGAGCATCGCAACGCAGAGCATCGCAACACAGAGCGTCTCGGCGCAGAGCATGACGATGCGCAGCGCGTCGCCAGCCAACGCCGCACTGCACGCGGTGGCGCCAGCACGGCTCAACCTGCCTGCCGACCTGCAGATCGCGACGCGCGGCGGCCGTGCCTCGTTCGAACGCGCCGTGATCGCGAACATCGATTTGCTGCGCCCGATTCTCTGCTGGCTGTATCCGCGTCGCGTCACGAAGACCAAGATCGCCACGGTGACGACCGACGAGTGCGGCCATTTCCGCACCGTGATCTGGCGCTCGATCTTCAACACCGATGTGCCGGATCTCTACTTCACTGCGCGACAGCGCTTCTTCTTCGGATTCTGGATCACGATCTACGAGCCGACGCCGGTCGCCTGCAACACCTGGTGGGACTACCAGTGCGGCACCGAAGTGACACTGATCACGACCAATCCATTCGCGCACACCTGTCTGCCCTGTCGCCCCATCGACGCGCCACCGAACTGGGTGCTGTTCATGGCGATCGGCAATACCTCCGTTGCCGGCATCCACGGTGCGAACGACGCGACGAAGATCGGCGCCCCCGGTTTCGATCTCGGCCGCTTCGGACTGCTCGGCGGCACGCGACCGTTCGGCGGCACGCTGCTGCCACGGCTCGAATTCGACAATGCGCTCCGCGGCTCGCTCGGCGTGCGCTACTACCGCGTCTCGTACAAGCGACCCACGGATCCGGATACGGCGTGGCAGTACAGTACCGCGAACGTCGGGCGTCATTACATCCACACCGCCGGCACTGACGTCGTCATCACGCCCTATCCACTCGGTCCCAATCCGGTGAACGGCACGCCGTACCTCTATGAGATTCCGCCGGCCTTGCCGCCCGAAGGGCAGTGGTCACTGCCGAACGTCGTCGCCGATACGGAGAACGCAGAGATTCCGACCACGGCGTTCATGCCGGCGGCGGGGTACGACCCTGCCGGCAACCCGATCGGCACCGATCACAGTGGTCGCATGCAGATCCGCGTCGAGTTGTT
>JBBQHJ010000498.1:0-2285 GCA_038323865.1 Gemmatimonadales bacterium | reverse complement strand
GTCGCCGAGATTCTTGTGGAGCTGCGCGAGCCCCGTGTCTTCCATGATCCCACGCTCCGCGGCAACGAGCGCTTGCGGAGTGCGGCCGCGACGCTCTTCCACCGTCGCCATGTTGTTGTACAGCGCCGCCGAATGCGGGTGAGCTGCAATCCCCTCTGTGAGCAAATTATGCGCCCGTTCCAGATCGCCCAGGAGCGCGGCTGTTAGCGCGGAATAGTGGAACCACGGTGCCGTGGGAGGCCGAGTTCCAAACAACGGGCGCGCGGCGATGAATGCACTGTCCGCGTTGGGGAGATCACCAGCTCTTAGGCGAACAACGCCGAGTGACGTCTGGATACGCGGATCCTTGGCGCCGCCGCGCTTGATGGCTGTATCGAGCTCCTTGCGCGCTTCGTCGTACCGTCCGAGCCGCTCGAGCGCGTGCGCGAGGTTGTGATACGCTGCCGGGCGCGCGCCCGGGTGGCTGATGCATTCGCGGAACGCGGCGACCGCTTCATCCCACTTGCTCTGCCGCATGAGCGCGAGGCCGATGAAAAATGCGGCTTCCGCGTCGTTCTCGCGCAATTCACCAACGCGCCTGAATTCGCGAACCGCTTCATCCAGCATGCCCGTCTTATAGAAGGCGATGCCAAGGTTGCGGTGCTCGTCGACTCGTGCGTCGCTGACGCCCGACTCGCTGAGCTTTGATTTGCCGATGCGCTGTGCAAAGCCGGCGGTGACGAGGCCGTAGATGGCCTTGCCGACTTCGAATTCACCGAGGCCGGATTCTTCGATGATGCCGGCCACATCGCGCCGGCCATCGAGCAGCTGCGCGATCTTCACCTGATCCGCTTCGAGCACCACGCCGCTGTCCAGCAGCTTGGTGTGATCGAGATCGAAGACGAGATCGAGACTCGAGATCTTCTTCTCGATCAAGCTCCACTCATCAACGCGGCGCGCGCCTTCGAGCAGCAACGATTCCGGATTGATGGAGACCACGAAGTCCTGTTCTTCGGGGCGGACGTCTGACTCGAAATTGAACGTCCCTTGCATCCAGGTGAACAGGTAGTACACGGCTTCTTCGATCTGCACGCGAATCTGCGCATGCAGCTGATCACGCGTGACCGAGCCCTGCGCGACGAGCAAGTCGCCGACGCGCTTATCGCGATGCGTGGCCTGCGCGCTGATTGCGGCGTCGAGCTGCGCCTGCGTGATGACTCCCGCCTTCATCAGGATGTCGCCGATGCGATCGCGGCGATTCACGATGGAAGCGTACGAGATCAAGCCCTTGTCGAAGTAGATGTAGCCGAAGTTGTTCCGGTGCGTCACGGCAAGGCAGCCGGTCTTCTTGCCCATGCTGAGCAGCTGAAGCACGTCCGGAAGGCTGGCTTCCTTGAGACTTCCCTTGATGGCCATCAGCGCAACTCCTCAACGAGGCGACCGATGACGTCAGGCCATTCCCAGATGATCTTTTCCTCGTCGAGGAAGAACGAATCTGCCGCATGCACAATTGGCACGAATACCGGCGTCTGTCCCGATGGTTCGAGAATCTGACGGACCTTGCCGAGCGTCAGTGGGACATCGCGACTCTCGGTGCCAGCGCGAATGCGCTGCACCGTACCCATGATTTCGCGGATGCTCGTGGCCGGCCGGTCCGCGAGATAGGAGAGCACGTCGGATGGCGCATCGAGTCGTGAGTCACCCACGAACCGTGTGAAAAGCTTCTCGCGCAACGAGCGATCGGGCAGCCCAATCTCGGCGACGAGTCCACTTTCGAAGCGCGAGCGCAGCCTGTCTTCGAGCCCTTCCATTGCCTTTGGCGGAACGTCACTCGCAAAGACGAGTTGTTTCCCTGCCGTGTGGAAGTGATTGAAGATGTAGAACAGCTCGTCCTGCGTGCGCTCCTTCGAGGCGATGAACTGCACGTCGTCGATGAGCAGTGCATCGGCAGAGCGATAGCGCGCACGGAAACGCTCGATGGTTCCGTCCTGGAGTGCAGCGATCAATTCCTCGATGTACTGCTGCGCGGTTACGCATGCGACACGCGCATTTGGCCCAATGCGCGCCACCAGCTCGTTGCCGATCGCGTTCATCAGGTGCGTCTTGCCAACACCACTGGGCCCGAGCAGAAAGAGCGGGTTATAGCGCTGGCCCGGCTCCGCCGCGACGGCATCAGCCGCGCGTACCGCCATCTGATTCGAGACACTCTCCTGGAACGCCTGCCGAGCGAACGTCGACTGCGGACCACTCGGCGGCACGGCGCCGGCGAGGGCATTCTCGGCGAACGCTGCGGCTTCCGTGAGTCG
>JBBQHJ010000497.1:0-2311 GCA_038323865.1 Gemmatimonadales bacterium | reverse complement strand
TCGAGGATGTATTGAACGTCTCGCACATGGACGTCGCGGAGCAGCGGATTTCACTTTCCCCGGTGCGCGTGGGCACCCTCGTGCATGACGCCGCCGCGATGGCCGAGCCACTCGCGCGCGTGCGCGGGCTGAAGTTCCACGTATTTGTCACCGACGAAGAAGCGATTGTGCAGACAGATCCAGCGCGTCTGCGTCAGGTGTTGCTCAACCTGTTGGTGAATGCCGTGAAGTTCACGGACCGCGGCGAGGTGGAACTGATAGCGCGGTGCTCGGAGACCGAGGTGTCGTTCATTGTGCGCGACACGGGAATCGGCATCGCTCGCGAGCACCTCGACCGCATCTTTGATCCGTTCTGGCAGGTGCAGCAAACCACCACGCGTGTTGTGGGCGGTTCGGGACTCGGCCTCGCCGTGTCGCTGCGGCTGATGACGCTGCTCGGCGGCAAGCTGGTGGTGGAGAGCGAATTGGGGCAGGGGACAGTGTTTACCGTCACCCTGCCAGTCGGCCAGTCGGCCAGTCCGTAGCAAATGCTGGCAGACTGGCTGACCGGCAGACTGTCAGACCGCTACGGCTTCAACGCCGCCGCCGCCGCACCCCACGTATTGTTCGTGCGATCGATGTCCACCAATCGCTTGTCGGGATCCAGCTCGATCCGTGACAGCGTCTTGCCGGTGAACGCGTAGCGGCGAATGTAGTGCGTGGTGTTCGTGCTCCACACTTCTGCCGGATAGTCGAAGTTCTCGACTGAGCCATCGCTGAAGGTGAAGCGCGCATGAATGGGCAGTACACCGCGCGCGCGGTTGCCATACATCACCGCGACACTCTGCGCACCATTCTGGCCGGGCTGCACAATGACTGTGTCGATGGCCTGGTCGAAATGCGGGTTCTCCTTGAACCACTCGCGCCAGAAGAAGTCGAGGCGCTTGCCGCCGACATCCTCCATGGTGCGATAGAAATCTGCCGGCGTGGGATGCTTGAACGCCCAGCGCTGGACGTACGTCTTGAAGGCGTCGTCGAACGCCGCCGGTCCCATGATCTCCTGGCGCAGCAACTGAAGTCCCACGCTTGGCTTGATATACGCCGAGATGCCGAGGAGCTGCGGGTTGATGCGGTCGGGACCGATGTCGACGGGCTGATCGGCGTTCTGCTTCATCACCTGCTCGACGATCTGGCGCTCCTGAAGTGCGCGCGCCATCTGGTCGCCCTTCTCGGGGTAGCGGAGCGCTTCGGAGAACGTGTTGATGAAGGTGTTGAAGCCTTCGTCCTGCCACATGTACACGCGCTCGTTGGATCCAACGATCATCGGGAACCAGTTATGTCCCGCTTCGTGCGTGATGACGTTGTACAGGTTGTACTTGTCGTTGCTCTTCGCTTCCATGATGAGCATCGGGTATTCCATGCCGCTGATCGGACCCTCGACCGCGGACATCTGCGGCCACGGATACTTGAACCAGCGCTCGGAGTATTCCTGGAGCGACATGCGCGTCTGGTCGGCCGCATCCTTCCACGGATCAACCGCGGACGGACGATAGAACGCCTGTGCGAGAATTCCGTCATAGGAGCTCGCGTCCCAGATGTATTCGGGCGAGGCGGCCCATGCGACGTCGCGCACATTCTTCGCCGAGAACTTCCACGTGAGCATGCCCGTGGATCTGGGGCGCGATGCGCCGGACTTGTTCTCCGCGTCGGAGACGATGTTCACCGGCGTCGCCGACTTCGCGGCCTGCGCGAGGCGGCTGATCTCCGCCGGCGTCAGCACCTCGCGTGGGTTGGTGAGCGAGCCCGTGCTCGTGACGATGTAGCCGGCCGGCACGGTGATGTCGATCGTGTAGTCGCCGTACTCGAGATAGAACTCGCCCTGCCCGAGATAGGGCTCGGTGTTCCAGCCGCGGACGTCGTCGTAGACGTTGGCGCGCGGATACCACTGCGCGAGCTCGTAGAGGTTGCCTTCGCGGCCCATGCGATCGGCGCCGTGCTCGGGAATCAGGAAGTGCCACGCGATGTCGAACGTGGCCGTCTTGCCCGGCGCGAGCGGCTGGGCGAGATCCACTTTCATGGTGGTCTCGTTCGGACGCGTCTTCACGGCAACGCGCTTGGACCCGATGAGCTGGTCGAACTTGTCGAACACATCGCCACCCTCGAATCCGCGCGCACCAAAGCGCGACTCGGCGGGGAACACGTAGGAGTTGAGCGACTTGTCCTTGAATGCGTTCTGCTCTGTCTGCATCCAGATGAAGCGCAGCGTGTCAGGCGAGTGGTTGGTGTACTTGAAGGTGAGCGTGCCGTTCAGCTTCTTGCCGGCCGTGTCGAG
>JBBQHJ010000496.1:0-2342 GCA_038323865.1 Gemmatimonadales bacterium | reverse complement strand
CCAATACTTGTCGCCATCGGGGTGCCACGCTTTGCATTCTCGCGTGGGGCTGGTCCCTGCCCGCGTTGTAGCAGGATGTTTCAGCAGAACCTTCGCCACGTGCTGATCGCCGTCAGGCGAATATCATCGCATCCAGATGTCCAACCCGTCAGTGGAACGGCATTCCGCGGAAAGATGCGATGGCAGCACATGCACATCGGCCAATGAATAGAGTGCGCCTGTCGTGAACGTGACGCGGCGCATCGCAGATCAGCGGCCAAGCGCGCGGCGCGCCAACCCGTCATTGATCTCCTGCACCGGACTGCGCTCCAGATTGCTCAACACGACGACCAGCAGCTCGCGTGCGGGATAGCGCGCGACGTACGCTCCGAAGCCGTTGATGTCGCCTACGTGTGAATACACAGTCTCGCCCCAGCGCGAACCGATCTCCCAACCGTATCCGTAGCCATGTCCGTAGTCCGTGAACATGGCCGCTACCGCGGCGGCCGACGGACGGTTGGCGTAGAGCGCCCGATCATACGCCAGGAAGTCACCGACGCTCGAGTACTCTGCGCCCGCACCGACGGGCACAGTCATGTCGATATATGAGGCGCGCGCGTAGCTGCCGTGATCGCGCACGTAGCCTGACGCCGAGTGAGAAATGATGCGCTCGTTGGCGGCATATCCGGTGTGCGCCAGTCCAAGCCCGTCGTACAACTGCCGCATGAAGCGCTCGTACAACATGCCGCTCGCGTGCTCGACGATACGCGCGGCGAGTATGTAGCCGGAGTTGCCGTATCGAAATGCCGATCCTGGTGCGAACTGCAAGGGAAGATTTCGAAAGTGCGCGATAGTCCGGTCGAGCGTCGTCGGTTGTGTGGACATCGCTGGAAAGCCGGGAAGTCGCACCACATCCGGGATCCCCGAAGAATGCGTGAGCAGATGGTGCAGCGTGATCTTTCGCCATGCCGTCGGGCAGGCGTTCACATGGACGCAGACAGCGTCGTTCATCGAGAGCACGCCGCCCTGCTGGAGCGTTAACAGCGCGAGCGCCGTGAATTGCTTGGAGAGGGAGCCGATGCGGAAGATCGTCGCTGAATCGTTGGCAATGCGCCATTCGTGATTCGCCATGCCATAGCTGCGCTGAAAGATTACTCTCCCCTTCTCCGCGACGAGCACGGTTCCGGCAAAACGATCGGAGTCCGCGAACGTGCGCATGAACGCCGCCATTCCCTCAGCGGAGGAATCCATCGACGCACTGCCCAGCGCCGTGAGGTGCAAATGATCGCGCAGGAAATCACCTGCGGAGACAGGCGTGTCCACTGGATCGAGATCGTGCCCCACCGCCGGCTGGATTCGCACATCGAGCCTGCGCCGCTTCGGCATGCTGGCGAATGCCGCGCGCAGTGCACGGCCGTTGCCGATGGGCACGGAGGCATCATCGATTCCGTAAATCGCCAGCGTCGGCGGCAACCGCTGCGCGAAGTACAGCGGGGAGCTTGCGAGCATGCGGTGACGCACCTGATCCAGTGACCACGCGCCATCGATCGCGGGCGCAAGAAACCGCTCGATGAACTGCCCGCCAAGCTCGCCCGGCTTCGATCGCGACGCTACGCCTTCCGCAATGGCCGTCGGAAGCGACCACCCATCTTCGGTCATCTCTGTGAACCAATCTACCGGCGCTGCTTCCGCTACCACGCAGCGGAATCGCGAGTCGCGCTCCGCGGCGAGCAGCGCAACGGTTGCACCGCGACTGTGCCCGAATGCGCAGACACGTTGTGCGTCGGCTTGGGGATAGTGCGCGAGTACGGCGCTCAGCAACGCGCGCGCGTCGTCCGCGGCGCCATCCCATCCGTCTCTCCGGTCTCCCTCCGACACGAACGTTCGGCCGCCAACCACGAGTTGCTCACCGCGAAGGCCGGGCAGTGCGCTGATCCCGTCGCGGCGCGCGGCGCCGAGCTCCCGCACTGACCGCGTGAGCTGAGCGTCGATCTCGAGCGGCTGGTAGTCCGGTGTCGTCCCCTTGATGTCAACGACCACCGCGCAGCATCCGGACGTGCGGTGCGCCGGAAGAATGACGACACCATACTCGCGAATTGCGCCGAGTCGAAATGAGAGCACCGTTGTGACGCTCGAGTCGGCTCGCAGCGTCGTCCGATAGACCTCTTCGATTTCGGTGGGCTGGACCAGCCGCGCTTTCCAGTCGGCGAGGACCGTTGATTTCTCGCGCGCCGTCGGCGCGTCGAAGACACGGCGAAGGTCGAACGGAACTGTCCATGCCCCGGCGATCGGCGCACGCGTGTTGCTGGACATCCGAAGGTGCGACGCAAGCGCGCCCTTCAGCGAATCGGTGGTCGCTGCGC
>JBBQHJ010000495.1:0-2346 GCA_038323865.1 Gemmatimonadales bacterium | reverse complement strand
TTCTGTGGTGCTGAAATCCAGCGCCCCGAATGCTATCGGGATGCTGCCGTCGCATGCGACGATGAGCACACCGTCCTCACCGAGGCGGCGCATCCACTCGATTACGCGCTCAGGCGTAAAGTCGGCGGGCAAACCCGTGTTGTCCCCCAACCCTCGGATGATCGCCGCAATGCCGTCGGCGTCTTCGTTTGTTGCACGGCGAATGTCGCTGCCTCTCATGGCGTTCCTCCACCTCCGGACATCAACGTTACGAAGCGATCGAAGATCGCGCCGTTGTCGAGCGGGCCCGGGCAGGCCTCCGAATGATACTGGATGGTTAGCAACGGCTCCGTCCGGAGCGCGATCCCTTCGACCGTCTGGTCGTTCAAGTTGATGTGGCTCACAAACGCCGAACTGTCCAACCCGTCGGCATCGACCGCGTAGCCATGGTTCTGCGCGGTGATCGTCACGTGGCCGCTAACCACGTCGCGCACCGGGTGATTGCCGCCACGGTGCCCGAACGGCAACTTGAACGTCCCCGCACCGAGCGCTTTCGCCACCACCTGGTGCCCAAGGCAGATACCAAGTACCGGCGCCTGCCCAATCATCTGCTGCGCCTCGACCACCATCGCCTCCAACAGCCGAGGGTCGCCCGGCCCCGGTGAGAGCACGATCCCATCGGGCTTCGTCCCAAGCACGTCCGCCGCACTCACGAACGATGGAAATACGCGTACCGCGCAACCGCGCGCCACCAGCGACCGCATAATGTTGCGCTTCACGCCGCCATCAATCAGTGCCACTCGTTTCATGGCCCCCGTTGGGTCGTTGTTCCAGTCGTAGGCGTGGTCGGTGGTCACCGTCGCCACCCAGTTCACATCGTCGTAATCGGGCATCGCCCGGATACGTGCGAGCGCCTGGTCGGCCGTCTCATCCGTCGTGATCGTCGCCAGCAACACACCATGCCGCCGAATGGCGCGCGTTACGGCGCGGGTATCCACTCCCTCAATCGCCACTACGCTTCGCTCGCTGAGGTACTGTGCGATCGGCTTCTCCGATCGGAGATGACTCGGGAAGCGTGCCGCCTCATGCACCACGAGCCCGGTCGGCTGAATGCGGTCCGATTCCTCGACTTTCGCATCGACGCCATAGTTACCGATGAGCGGATACGTCAGCACAAGGATCTGCCCCGCATACGACGGGTCCGTCAGCATCTCCTGGTAGCCCGTCATTGACGTATTGAAGACGAGTTCCCCGTCAGCGTGGCCCTGTGCTCCCACCGAGCGCCCTTGGAAGACGGTGCCATCGGCGAGTACGAGCAGTGCATCAGGCATTGGCCGACTCCATCTCAAACTTGAGCTCTCCACCGAGCATTACTCCGCGCACTACTCCCACCAGTTCTTTGCCTCCTAACGGCGTGTTCTTGCCTTTCGATGCGAATTTTTGCGGTTCAACGGTCCATCTCGCGTTTGGCTCGAAGACCACGATGTCGCTCGACACTCCCGGGGTCAGCGCGCCAATGCCTGGCAGCCGCGCGCCGAGTCCGAATGCGCTCGCAGGCCCGCTCGTCAGCGCGGTGAGCGCCGCCGATAGTTGAAGTTCCCCGCGTGCCACCAGCGTCATCACCGTGCCGAGTGCTGTCTCAATGCAGCTGATCCCGAACGCCGCCTGGTCGAACTCGCACAGCTTGTCCTCGATGGCGTGTGGAGCATGGTCCGTCGCAATCGCGTCAATGATGCCTTCGTTGACCCCACGCAAGAGTGCTTTGCGGTCCGTCTCCGTACGCAAGGGTGGGTTGATCTTGGCGTTCGTGTCGTACGCAGGTGCATCGCCGTCACCGAACACCGTCTCCTCTGTAAGGAATAGGTGGCTCGGCGTGACTTCGCAAGTAACCGGCAATCCTCGTCGCTTCGCATCGGCAACGAACTCAAGCCCACGTGCAGTCGTTACATGCGCGATGTGTAGCCGCCCGCCCGTCGCCTCGCAGAGCGCGATATTGCGCGCGATCGCGGTCACCTCGGCGGCTACCGGCTGCCCAGCGAGTCCGAGACGCTCGCTCACGCGACCCTCGTTCATGACGCCGCCACCGTTGAGTACCGGGTCGTCGCTGTGTTCAGAGATTGGCAATCCTATCGCACCAGCGAGCTCCAGCGCGTTGCGCATCAGGCGCGAATCCGCGACCGGGCTGCCGTCATCGCTGAACGCGACGCAACCTGCCGCCGCTAGCTCTGAGAGCTCAGCCAGTTGCTTCCCTTCGCGGCGCCGCGTCACACACCCAATCGGCAGAACACGAACTTGGGCGTCCCGTTTGATGCGTTCGAGAAGCGATTCCACCGCTGGTGCGGAATCGGGAGCGGGACTCGTATTCGG
>JBBQHJ010000494.1:0-2357 GCA_038323865.1 Gemmatimonadales bacterium | reverse complement strand
AGTCACGCTCTTGCCACAGCCGGATTCGCCGACGACGCCGACAGTCTCGCCTGCACCGACATGGAACGACACGCCGTCGACCGAACGCGCGATACCGGCGTCGGTGTAGAAGGACGTATGGAGGTTTTCGAGCTGGAGCAGCGGTTCCGTCATGTCGAAGAATTCGGGAGGTCTGCACGTGCCGCCTCAAGCTGACGCGGGTCGAGTGCCTCCCGCAAGGCGTCGCCGAGCGCATTGCACGCGAATGCCGTGAGTACAATGGCAGCGCCCGGAAACACCGTGAGCCACCAGAGATCACTCACGCGCTCGGCGCCGTCCTGAATGATGCTTCCCCAACTTGCGCTGGGCGGACGCACACCGATGCCGAGATACGAGAGGCCGGCCTCGAGCAAGACCACGTTGCCGATGGCCAATGTCGCCGCAACAATGGCAGGCGCGAGCACGTGCGGCAGGATATGTCGCCACAGGATGCGACGCGTGGGCACACCGAGGGCGCGCGCAGCGCTCACGAAGTCTGCGTTGCGGAGAACCAGCGTTTCCGCGCGAACCAATCGGCTCACGGTGAACCAGCCGAGTCCGGCGATGAGGAGTGTCAGCGACGGAATACTGATCTCCCCCCAGAGAGCAACAACGACAATGAGCAGCAGCAGAGTGGGAATGGAAAACGCGGCATCCACGCTGCGCATCAACAGGGCATCAATTGCACCGCCGAAGTAGCCCGCTGCAATTCCGACACAGGTGCCAAAGGTCATTGCGAGCGAAACAGCAATGAGGGCGATGCTCAGCGAGATGCGTGAACCGTACAGCATGCGCGATAGTACGTCGCGACTGTAGGGATCTGTGCCGAACGGATGTGACAGGGATGGCGCCTTTCCCGCGAGGCGAACGATGTCGAGCTGCGCGCGCGGATCGTAGGGCGCGATGAGCGGCGCGAGAATCGCCGTCACGGCAATGATGCTGAGCACGGCGAGTGCGACGCGAACTCGCATGTCGCCCCACAGTCTCTTGCGTACACTCGCGAGATCAGTGGGCGCCCTCACGACGCGTCGAGCCGAATGCGAGGATCAGCGAGTGCCACTGCGACATCGGCCAACAACGCTCCGACCACGACGATCACGCTGAGAAGCAGCACGCCAGCCGTGACGAGGTGATAGTCATGCGACGCGAGTGCAGTGACAGTCGTAAGACCGAGCCCTGGCCACGAGAAGACTTTTTCCACGAATACGGCACCGGCGATGAAGCCCGGCAGCGACAAGCCGAACAAGGTGATAGTTGGAAGCAGGGCATTCCGCAGCGCGTGCGTTCGTACGGCGCGCTTCCACGACACGCCCTTGGCCAGCGCGGTCCGCATCCAGTCACTCGGCAGCACGGCCAGCAGGGCTGTGCGCTGATATCGCGCGATACTCGCTGCCGAGAGCAGCGTGAGGGTCAGAACCGGCAATACGAGATGTCTGACGCGATCGAAAAACTGTCCGCTCACAGTTTTGTACTCGTACATCAAGGGATCTGTGATGCCGCCCGCGGGGAAAAGCGGAATGCGATAGGCGAAGACGATAAGCACGATCAAGGCGAACCAGAAATCCGGCAACGAGTACAGGAGCAACAACACGCGTCCAAGCCAGCGATCCCGCGCACTACGCGGCCGTTCGGCCTGCAGCAGGCCGACACCGATGCCAAGCGCGAAGCTCAGCAGCATCGACAGGCCCGAGAGCAGGAGCGTGCGAGGCAGGACCTCGATGAGGACATCGCGCACGGGGCGATGCTTTGAGAACGAGTAGCCAAGGTTGCCGCGCGCGGCGTTGGACAGCCAGCGGACGTACTGCTCGCTCAGCGGACGATCGAGGCCGAATTCTGCGCGCCATTGTGCACGCACGGCCTCGGTAGCGCGCGTGCCGTCGAGCGCCGCGCTCACCGGATCGCCCGGAGCGAGGTGAAGGAGGACGAACGACAGCGTCGTGACGAAGAGCACGACGCCGAGAGCCTGAATGAGCCGGCGGCTGAGGTACCGCCTCACGACTCAGGGCGCAGGACGCAGCCCGATCTTGTCACGCTCGTTGCGCTCGTTGGCTGGAATGAACCACTCACCCATGCCAGAGAAATACGCATCGGCACGCACCTTTGCCGGATGAATGCGCTTCTGGAGGCCGCCGACCGTCGGCGGTTCGTACAGCCAGATGGCCGGCGCATCATCGACGATGATTTCAAATGCACGCTTGGCGAGGCTGCGCGTCTTTGCCGGATCGAACGCCAGCGATGCGGAGTCGAGCAACGCGTCGACGGTGGGATTTGAATACTGGTAGAAATTGTTGCCGTCTTTCCGGATTCCAGCCGTCGACCAAATCTGCTTGAAGCCCGAG
>JBBQHJ010000493.1:0-2447 GCA_038323865.1 Gemmatimonadales bacterium | reverse complement strand
CCACCTCGGGCGAAGTGCTCGTGCTCGGAAAGAACGTGCTGGGCCCTGGGCAGGATCGCGGCATGGTGTTCCAGGACTACACGGCGTTCGACAATCGCACGGTGCTCGATAACGTCGCGTTCGGCCTCGAGTGCGATGGCGTAAGCGCGTCAGAACGTTACGATCGTGCGCGGGACACCATCGAGAAGGATGGACTGTCCGCGACGCGCGACCAGTACAAGTATCCGCATCAACTGTCCGGCGGCATGCGGCAGCGTGTCGCGATTGCGGGATCGCTGATTATGCGTCCGAAGATCATTCTCATGGACGAGCCCTTTGGCGCGCTCGATCCGGGCACGCGATATCGCATGCAGGATCTGTTGGTGAATCTCTGGCGCGAGCTCGAGGCCACGATCTTTTTCGTCACGCATTCTATCGAAGAGGCTGTCTACCTCGGCGACCGAACGATCGTCATGTCGCCTGGCCCCGGACGAATTCTCCAACAACTGGAAGTGCCGCCACCGGATCGCCCCGCGAAGGAGATGCAACGCGAGCAGGATTTCCTGCAGGTGGTGTTCTCGATTCGCGATACGGTCGAGAAGCTCGAGTCGTCGACGAAGGCGGAGGCCTGATGTCGGCACCCATGCCTCCGGAGCGCGCAGGACTCGCCGTGTATCTAAAGAAGGCATTCGTCTATCACTGGAACCTCGGACTCTTCGCCGTTGGCGTGATTGGCGCGCTGTTGAGCCCATGGCCCGACGCCGTGCTTCCGCTGGTCGGCGCGCTCGAGGCGTTATACCTCGGTTGCATGGTCGGCATTCCCAAGTTCCGTGAGGCGATCGACGCCGAATTGCACGCGAAGCATACAGGCACTGCGGCGCCGAGCGACACGCTCGCGGACCTGATCGCCGGGCTGGGGGCCGATGCGCAGCGTCGCTTTCAGGCCCTGCGGCAGCGGTGCGCACACATGCAATCGATCGCGAGCGACCTGCGTGGATCGGACGCCGTGGGCGATGTCGCCGGAACGATGCGCACGTCCGGACTCAATCAGCTGCTATGGGGATTCCTGAGATTGCTGCACCATCAGGCGGCGCTGCGAAACCTGCTCTCGTCGATGGACTCGGCCGACATCACTCTCAAGCAGCGCCAAGTAACTGAAGGCCTGACCAAGGCCAAGGCGTCGAACGACGAGCGATTGATCAAGTCGTTCGAGGAACGACTTGCTACAGTTGGCGCGCGCCTCGATCATTACGAGCGCAGCAGGAAGGATCTCGAGTTCGTCACAGCGGAGCTCGACCGCATCGAGGACAAGATCCAGGCGTTGAGTGAGATGGCTGTGAATCAGGCCGATCCGAATGGTCTCAGCGCGCAGATCGATGCGACAGCCGAGAGCATGCAGGCAACGGAGAGTCGTCTCTCTGAATTCCAGGCGTCGAGTACCGCATTGCCCGATCTCAATAGCGCGCCGGCAATCCTGACTGACGTGAGAGACAGCGGACGGTTGCGCGCATGACGGACGTCGCCTTCTCGGGACTCGCGAATTGGACACCTGCGTGGGCACACCGCTTCGGCACCGCGGCGCGGAGCGGCACCGCGTCTGTGTTTGTGCTGCATGGCAACACAACCGATCTCTTTCCGCTCGACGAGAAGCAGCAAGCCTACGGACCACTCGTGCACTTCCTGGCCGAGCAGGCGTTTGGCCGCTACGACTTGGTGTTGCACTACGATCTGGGGCGTGGCTTGCGCGTGTTCGCCGGCGGCGATGCCGCTCGTCTCGCGGCGATGCGAGAGAAGGCGGCGACGTTACCAACGCTCGATGGATTGCTTCAGAAGGCGGAACGTGCCGACGTCGCCGCATTGATGCAGGGCCTCGACGCAATCTTTCGCGGCAACTTGATGGCTGCGCCCGAGCGACGTCTCAAGATCGCGTTGCTCATTGATCAGGCATCGTTCCTGTTTCCCAGTGGTGAGCCAGGGCGACAGAGCTTTCCTGCGGCGGGAATGCTCGTCACGGTCCTGAATTGGGCCACGAGTCCGCACTTCAAGGCGGTCGACATGAGCGTAGTGCTCGTCGACGAGCGTCGCGCCGATCTCAATGAGCGACTCGCTGGCAGCCCGCACGTGGTGGCGGTCGAAGTTCCGCTTCCCGACGAAAAGGAGCGCACGGCGTTTCTGCAATCGCCGGTGTGCACGGGCATCGACAAGTGTTCGGACTTTCCCCTCCCGCAACTCGGCACACTCACAGCGGGATTGAGCCTCACCAGCGTTCGCGGGCTCGTGCTTCCGGCCATTCGCGGCAGCGACCGGTTATCAGCGAAAGTCTTCAGTGAACTCAAGAAGCGTCTCATTGAACAACAGTGTCTCGGATTGCTCGAATTCGTGGAGCCCAAGTGGGGACTGGAGAGCGTCATCGGTTTTGACGCGGCCAAGGCGCAGTTGATGGAAGACGCCACGCTCCTCGCGCGTGG
>JBBQHJ010000492.1:0-2465 GCA_038323865.1 Gemmatimonadales bacterium | reverse complement strand
CGCGTTCACTTGCGACGCCGTGCCGACGTAACCGAACCTCTCCATGTCCGCCAACTCGGCGACCAGTATTCCGCCGTCCTCGCCGGATAGTCCGATCGCCGGCACCTCCTGCGAAACGAGCGCGCTCACGAGCCGCTTGTTCGCGGAGCCGGAGAGCGCCATGCGGATGATCTCGAGGTCTGCCTCGCGCGTGACACGACGACCACCACGAAACTCTGACTGCACCCCGTAGAGACCCTGGAGCGTGGAGACTTCGTCCCCGCCGCCATGCACGACCAGAATCGCTTCCGTCGACGTTGCCTTCGCTCCCGGAAGCGCGGAGTAGTTCGCGCGATGCGCCGCCGCGAGCGCACCGGGAAGCGCGGGGTCAAGCTGCGGACGTCCACCGACCTTGATCACGCGCGTCATGCCGGCAACCCCTCCGTCTCGGCGAAGCCGGACATCAGGTTCGCATTCTGGACCGCCTGCCCCGCCGCGCCCTTCACCAGGTTGTCGATTGCCGACGTCACGAGCATCGTCGGCGTGCGCATGCCCGCGACCATCGTCGCCGTCATCCGCACCACATTGCGCCGCGCCACATCCGCGAGCCTCGGCTGCTCCTTCACGATCTCGATGAACGGTTCGTCCGCGTATGCCGCGCGCAGCGGCTCCGTCGCATCGGAGATCTCCGCGACGAGCGGCACCGTGATCGTCGAGAGAATTCCGCGTGCGATCGGCAGCAGGTGTGGCGTGAAGATGAGGTCCGCGTTCCCTCCGAGCGTCGACATGGTGGCCGACATTTCCTTTACGTGGCGGTGCGTGTTGCCGACGCCGTACGCGCGATAGTCCTCAGTGACTTCGCCGAACAGCAGTTCCCGCTTCGGTGAGTTGCCGGCGCCGCTGACGCCGCTGGCCGAATTGGCGACGATCGTTGCGCCCGGTGCGACGAGCCCTGCCGCCACGAGCGGCGCGAGCGCGAGGAGAATCGACGTCGGATAGCAGCCTGGGTTGGCGACGATATCGGCGTGACGGATGGACTCCCGGACGTCGGCGCCCAGCTCGGGCATACCATAGACAGCCCGATCAGCATCGGGTCCGTTGCCCGGCCGGAAGTCGCTCGAGAGATCGACGACCCGTGCACCGAACGCGCGCGCGCGATCGGCCCACGCCAGCGATGCTCCGTGCGGGAGGGCGCAGAACACGATGGCAGCTTCGTCGAGCGGCGCGTCGTCGGACGCGATGAACGTCACCTCGTTGCGACCGAGGCGCACGGTCTGGCCGCGCTGCTCGTTCGCGGTGGCGAACGCGAGCGTGAAGTGCGGATGACCCGCGATGAGCGCGCAGAGCTCGCGTCCCGCGTAGCCGCTGGCGCCCAGGATGCCGACACGGATCTTATTCACGCTATAATGCATAATCATGCATTCACCTCTGGTCAATGGCTAACGGGTGCGGTATAATTCGGCGTGGTGGTCGAACGGCACACGGAGGTTGCGGTGACGAACAAACAGGTACGTCAGAAGGCGGTGCGGGAGCTCGTCTCCACGCACGCGGTGGGTAGCCAGGAGGAGCTTCGGCTGCTGCTCAATGCGCGGGGGGTGGACGTCACCCAAGCCACACTTTCGCGCGACATCCACGACCTCGGTCTGGCCCGCATTTCGGGGGAAAGCGGGGTGCGATACGTCGTACCGGAGTCCCTGAGCGAGGACGACGATAAGCCGTTGCTGAAGAGCTTGTTACCTCAACTCTTCTCTCGTATCAGCGGTGTTGGCGAGCTCATCGTTCTGCACACCGTTCGCAGCGGCGCGCAGCCGATCGCCGAGGCGATCGATCAGGAGGGATTTGCGGAGGTACTCGGCACCATTGCCGGCGACGACACCATCCTCATTGTCACCCGGTCGGCGGAGGCGCGGGTCGCGCTCACGGAGCGGCTCCTTGCGCTCGCTGGGGAGCGCTGAAAGTGTCGGGATCTCCGGGGTTGACGTAGCCTATTGATTGTGTGTAATTATGCAGTGTTATGCATAATTGATGTGGCGTATTGAAAGGCAGAAAGTGGAAACAGCGAGTGTTCGTCATTCCCGCGAAAGCGGGAATCCATTTGCCGGGTTCATCATGCCCGCGCTAGCGAACTTCGTCATTCCTGCGCGCGCAAAGGGTTCGTCATTCCCGCGAAAGCGGGAATCCATGTTCACGCAGTTCCAAGCTCAGCAGTTCTGATTTCCCAACAGGAGCACATGGATGGCTAAAACCATTGTCCTCGCCTATTCCGGCGGCCTCGACACCTCGATCATCGTTCCCTGGCTGCGTGAGCACTACGACGCACGCGTCATCTGCGTAGCGGCCGACATTGGACAGGGCGCCGAGGAGCTGCGTGGTGTGCGGGAGAAGGCGCTCGCGTCGGGGGCGGAGGAGTGCTACGTCGAGGACCTGCGCGAAGAGTTCGTGCGCGACTTCATATTCCCCACCCTCCGCGCCGGTGCCGTCTACAA
>JBBQHJ010000491.1:0-2555 GCA_038323865.1 Gemmatimonadales bacterium | reverse complement strand
CGACGCTGTCCAACGTGAAGGAAAAGGACATGCAGCGCATTCTCGAGTACCGGCTGTCGCCACTGTATGTCTCGGTGCACGCCACGCCCTGGGAAGCGCGCAAGGTTCTCCTGAACAACCAGCGAGTTCCGAATATCGTCGAGCAGCTCACGCGGCTCGCAGAGGGCGGCATTCAGGTCCACGCACAGATGGTGATTGTGCCCGGGCTGAACGACGCGGAAATCATGGAAGCATCGCTGACCGACCTCTGGAACCTCGGCAACGGGGTGCTCAGCGTGGCGCTCGTGCCCGTGGGCGTCACCCAGTTCTCGCACTTGTACACCGGCAAGCCGATGAACAAGGAGAACGCCGGACACATCATCGACGCCGTTGAGCGCTGGGAAGCACGCGGCCTCCGTGAGCGCGGCGACCGTTGGGTGTTCGGCTCGGACGAGCTATATCTCCTCGCCGAGCGTGAGTTGCCGCCGCCCGAGCACTACGGCGATTACTCGCAGATTGAAAACGGTGTCGGCGCCGTCACGTCGCTGCGCGAGCGCGTGAGCGATGGCCTCTCGTCGCTGCCGCGTCTCGATGGAAAACGCATCGGTGTTGTCACCGGTGTTTCAATGGGGGCACTCATGCCTCCTCTTCTCGAACAGCTTCGTGCCGCCACTGGTGCGACCTTCTCCCTCATCGTGATGGAGAATTCACTGTTCGGACCCACCACCACAACCGCTGGCCTGCTCGTCGGCGCCGACATACGTCGCGCGCTCGCCGAGCGTCATGATCTCGACCTTGCGCTGATTCCCGCCGAGACGATCAACGACAACGGCCTGTTCCTCGACGAGGAACGGTTCATCACTCTCCGGGAAACCCTGCCAATGCCGGTATATCCGTCGTACGACTTCATCGACGTGCTTGCCCTCGAGGGCGAAGGACAGCGCGCCGCATGAGCGTTCCTGTCGTTGCCCTGATCGGGCGCCCGAACGTCGGCACGTCAGCCTTGTTCAACCGCATCATCGGCGAAGACGAAGCCATCGTCTCCGAAGAGGCGGGCACCACACGCGATCGTCACTTCTCGCGCGCCGAGTGGAATGGCCGCGCGTTCTGGCTCGTCGATACCGGTGGCCTGTCGGACGACCCACACTTGCCGATGGATCTCGAGATCCGCCAGCAGGTAGCTGTCGCGATCGAAGAGGCCGACATGCTGCTGTTCCTGGTAGACGCGAGTGTCGGCGTGCACCCGAGCGATGCTCGTGTTGCCGAGATGCTGCGCACGTCAGGTAAGCCGGTGTTGCTCGTCGCCAACAAAGTCGACGATCCGTCAAAGACGGATTGGTACGAGTTCTATCGCGTCGGCATGGGTGATCCATTCCCCGTATCGGCGCAGAACGGCAAGAATTCCGGCGACCTGCTCGACGCCATCGTCGCGAAACTGCCCGAAAGCATCCCGGAAGAAGAGGACGCGCTTCGCATTGCCGTTGTCGGTCGTCCGAATGTTGGCAAGTCGTCGTTCGTGAATCGCCTGCTCGGTGAAAACCGTTTGGTGGTATCGGAGATCGCGGGCACCACGCGGGACGCCATCGACACGCCCATGGTCTATCACGGCCGCAAGCTGATCTTCGTCGATACCGCTGGACTCCGGCGCCAGACCAAGATCGACGACGGCATTGAGTTCTATTCATCGCTGCGCACACGCCGCGCCATTGAGCGCGCCAACATTTGCGTGCTGCTCATCGATGCCACCGAAGGCGAGTTCCACAACCAGGATCTCACTATTGCCAACATGGCGTGGGAAGCTGGGCGTGGGCTGATCGTCATCGTCAACAAGTGGGATCTGGTCGAGAAGGATGACAAGGCCACGCACAAGTTCGAAAAGAAGGCGCATGAGAAGGCGCCCTTCCTCAAGCATGTGCCGTTCATCTTCACGTCCGCACTGACCGGCCAGCGGGTGAGCAAGGTGCTCGACGTCATCGGCCTCGTGGACGAGGAAAGCCGCAAGCGCGTCAGCACGTCGCAGGTCAACGAGCGACTCGGCGAATTGCTCGCGCGCCGACAGCCGTCACAGGCAGCGGGACGCGAAGTGAAGCTCAACTACGCCACGCAGGTGAGCGTGTCGCCACCAACGATTGCCGTGTTCGGAAACCATCCGGACTTGGTGGAAGAGCATTACGTGCGCTTCCTCCACAACGGCTTCCGTGAGTCGTGGCAGTTCACCGGCAATCCACTCGTGATCCTGATGCGCCGGAAGAGCGGCGGAGCCGCAGCCCAGTAATGCATCCAGCCATCGCGTTGGCGTTGGCGTATCTCTCGGGGTCGATCCCGTTCGCCGCTCTTGCCGGGCGAGCGAAGGGCATCGATCTCCGAAAGCAGGGTTCCGGAAATCTCGGGGCAACAAACGTGTTCCGTGTGATGGGGTGGAAGATCGGCATCGCCGTCTTCATCGCGGATGCGCTCAAAGGTGCACTTCCAGTACTGCTGCTTCCTTCACGGATCGAGAGCGCTCGCGATACAGTCGTGTGGGGAATCCTCGTCGGTGTCGCCGCTATTGCTGGTCACGTCCGGCCCGCCTTTCT
>JBBQHJ010000490.1:0-2562 GCA_038323865.1 Gemmatimonadales bacterium | reverse complement strand
CGCAGGCACGCCGGCGCCGGCGGTCTATCCGGTATTGCGCACCATGGATTCAATCGCAAAGTAGAGCCCATGCACATCAACATCGTCACGACCCCAGCGCTCGCGCCGCTCGTCTCTGATTTGACAGACGCTGCCACGCGTGTCGGCCTCAATGCAGTCGCCGAACAGAAGGAGATCAACGTCATCGGCAGCATGCCCTGGTGGATGCCGACTGCCATCGTGCTCACATTCTCCCGCGAATATTTTGAGACGATTGGCGGCGATGCCAGCGGGGAGAAATCAGCCGCGATGAAGGAGGCGCTCCAGCGTCTCTTCGCGCGCGTGGTGGGCGAGCGTCGTGAAGTGCGCCTGTACCCGCCGCACCCGCGTGCCATGCCGGGGCAGGCAATGGGGCCGGAGCATGACGCGCTGTCGGCGATGGTGGATCTGTGCACGGGGCAACGAGCGAAGCTCGTGATTCCGTGCGACCTCGAGCAGCGCGATCATGCAACCGCGATCAATGCCATGCATGAGTTACTCGTCATGCACTACAAGAGTTGTCCCGTGGATCCACTGAGTCTCGAAGTCCGCGACTTGAAGTCGTCGTCGTCGAAGCCCGTATTGCTTCGCTTTGACGTCGCCACAGGATTCTGGCGCGCATGGACGCCTGGTACCGCGCAATATCCGATGTAACCAGGGCCGCGACTGCTAACGCGTGCGACGCTCGGCCTTACGCGACATCAGCGTCGCATCTGCGCCAAGCCCGAAGAACAGCCCGCCGACTTTGCCATCAGGCGCCACATCGAACTTGATGTTCAGCGGCCCGGTGGGAGAGCTCGGAAAGATCGTCCATGTGAAGTTCGTCGCATTCTTGAATGCGAGCGGACCGTACCAGTCGCCGCGCTTGAGCTGAAGCTGGCCGTTCTGCAACGTGACAATTGCTTCGCCATACAGACTATCGACATACGTGCCGGCGAACGCCGCAAGATCTCCGGGGTTTTGCGCGCTGCCCTTGACTGAGCCCGCCTGCGCGACCTGCATCGAGTCCGCGCGCCGCTGCTGTGCGATCAGTCGAGTGTGCGCTTCGCCGCTCAGATCCCGCACCGGCAACCCGAGTTGGCGATCAAACACATACTTCATGAGAATGCCGGGCAGTTGCGCGCCATTCATGTTACTGAGCACCGCGATGCCGAACTTCTGTTCCGGCAGCATGCCAACGGCGGCGGTCATGCCATCGGTGTTTCCTCCGTGCTGCCACATCACGCGACGATAGTAATCCTGAACGAACCACCCCATGCCATAGCTGCTGAAGAACGTCGCGTTCGAGGTATCACCGGGCTGAACTCCAAAGTTACCGACGAGCATCTGGGGCGTGTGCGTCTCCTTCAGCGCAGCGCTCGCGACGAGACGTTTTCCGTTGTACATGCCATCGTTGATCTGGAAGCGCAGCCACTGCGCCATGTCGCGCGCATTCGAGAGAATCGATCCCGCGGGCGCAACGTTGTCGATAATCAGGTGCGGCTTCGTCCACACCGAATCGTGATCACTGCCATGCGGCGTGGCGACGTTCGGCTTCGTCGCCACGTTCTTGATGTTCGTATTGCTCGACGTCATGCCGAGTGGCGTGAAGATGCGCTCGGTGATGAGGTCGTCCCAGCTCTTGCCGCTGGCGTGCGCCGCGGCTTCGCCGGCAGCCAGGAACATCATATTCTGGTACGAGAACTTCGAACGAAATGGCGATTCGGGTTTGATGAAACGCACTTTGCGCAGGACGTCCTCGCGCGTCGCGCCGGAACCAAGCCACGCGAACTCGCCGCGCGCGATTCCACTGCGGTGCGTGAGCGCGTCGCGCAGCGTTACCTCGCTGCTCGCGACCGGATCGTACATCCGGAAGCCTGGCAGATAGTCGGTCAGATGGTCGTCGAATTTCATCTTGCCGTCACTCACGAGCATGGCGACGAGCGTCGCCGTGAACGCCTTGCTGCTCGAGCCGATCTCGAAGAGCGTGAGGTCGTTCACGTCCTCCGCTCGTCCGAACGCAAGGACCCCGTATCCCTTTGCATAAATGACGGAGTCGTTCCGAACGATGGCGATGCTCACCCCCGGGACTTTCCAGGTGGCGAGTGCCTTGTTCACGTAGGCATCGAGTCCGGGAAAGGGTTCTTGTGCGCGCGCCGAGGTGGCGACGAAGAGCAGGGCGAGGGCGGCGGCGAGTTTTCGCATGATGCTGAGGTGTTGGCAGGAGGAACCATAGTGGTATACCAACGGGTCTGCGTCAATAGCGGCGATCTGCGCACGTCAACCCGGAGCGTGTCTGACATGCAGCCGCCGACCTCGCCGGGCGGACGGACGAACCTACCGTCCACAAGAGTTGAAATAATGATGAATTTGTCGCTATTTGCGGCCATGATTTCGACGTCCGTTTACACCGGCCGAGCCAAGTCGCGCCTAAGAACGGGACTTTTGTGCCTCGCGCTCATCGGCTGCGATAGCTCGTCCAAGGCGGAACCGCAGGCGTCCGCTTCCGCGCCGCCGTCCGACGAGCACTACAAACCCGCCGGCGACGAAGGACTCGGCGTCTCC
>JBBQHJ010000489.1:0-2566 GCA_038323865.1 Gemmatimonadales bacterium | reverse complement strand
TGCTGCCTTCATTCAGGAAGGTCGCAAGCTCGTGGTAACGAGCGAGTCGTCGCAGAAGTTGGTGCTGGTCGATTTCGCGAGCGGCAAAGTCGACACGGCGCTTTCCACGAACGCACGCGGCTCGCACATGGTGGCCGTGCGTCGCGACGGCAAGCGCGCATGGACCGCGAACATCAACGACGGCAACATCACCGAATTCGATCTCGATGCGCGACGCACCGTTCGCCAGCTGCCAGCTGCGGCCAATGACGAAGGCATCGCCACGACGCCGGGCGGCATTCTCGTCTGGGTCGGCAGCAACACCGCCAAGACGGTCACGATCATCGACACCGACAAGGGTCAAACCATCGGCACCCTCACTGGCTTCGAAGCGCCGTATCGCATCGGTATTTCACGCACGGGCCGCGTGGCGGTTGTGAACGACCCCACGGCCAACAAGATCTTTGTCTACGAAGTAGGCAGCAATCGCGCGATGGGCTCCATCGATCTCGCGAAGGTCGAGGGCATTGCCGCGGTGACGGGCGGAACGCCGGGACAGACCGGTGCAGGCCCCGAGGGAATAACGTTCGATCCAATTGCCGATATCGCGTATGTGACGCTGAACGGCAGCAATCAGGTGATTGCCGTCGATCTCAATCAGATCAAGGTTGTCGGCATCGGCACGGTCGGCACGGCACCCGATGGGATCGCGTTCTCGACACACGTGCGGCGGGCGCAATAACTACCACCATTCGGAAATGCCGAAACTGGATGCACAGATTTGACGGCAGAACAACGGACACAGCGGATCAAGCACTGAGGGCGAGATAGAAAAAACTGCTCACGTAGTATCCGGTATGTCTGTGCCCATTCCGCCGTTTCTGTGCATTGAGTTTAGGAATCTTGAACGGCCGAGTGGCTCACCAGCCACGGCTTCACACCTGCCCACACCGTCGAATCCTGTAACAGCAACGTGAGGAAGTAGAACACAACTTCTTCGCGCGGATGAGAGGCGGCAATCGCGTCAGCAGCACGCGCAACTGCCGCCTCGTCCTGTACAGGCACCTCGGTCGCTTCGGAATCGATGCGGCCATCGTCGTTGGAAATTCCCAGTACATCCAGGAACTGCTTCATCATCGGCCGGCGATGACCGAGATGTAGATCCACGAGATAGCCGCCGAGCAACTGGATGTCGTCGATGGGAAGACGAGCTGCATCCGCGATGAGCTTCTGCTTCGGCATCTGCGCCACCGTCTGTGTGCGGAACTTGAGCGCCTTCGCCACGGCCGCCCTCGTTCCATTCTTCACCCAACCCCCCTCGTCGTCGCTCAGCGATGCGGCGATGCCATCGGCTCGCTCCTCAGGCGTCAGCGCCTTCCAAAGTTTGCGGAGGGTGGTTTCGTCGGGAGCTTGGGCGAGGGCCGCAAGTGCAGGCCGCAGAGTGGTTTGGGTCATTTGCCGAAGCTAACGGACGCCGCCTCCGATGTGCAGGCCGGAAAGCGTGCGCAAGGAGGCCGAATCTTGCCCGCTGACGGTCCTTGGGTTCCCATATTCGCTGTAACAAATGTAACGCACAGCTGTCGTGGTGATTTTTCAACCTTTTCCACGACCGCGTTGTCTGACCGGACATCCTCCCACGCGGATGTTCGGAAATGCAGCGCTATCATCACCTGTTCGTCGCGGTTATCCTGCTCGCCGCCTCTGCGAATGCACAGGCACCGCAGGCGACCGTCGCCTCCTCAAACAAGCCGGCCACCCGCCTGAACGAAGGGCCACGGTCGCCAAAAGCCACCGCCACCGCGGCCATGGCCACGCGCTCCTCAGCACCACCCGTGCTGGACGGCCGTACCGATGATCCAGCCTGGAAGGACGCGCAGATCATCGACCAGTTCCTCGAGTACGAGCCAAACGAAGGCAGGGAGTCGCGCTTCAAGACCGAAGTGCGCGTCACCTACGACGACAAGAACCTCTACGTCATGGCGCGCATGTTCGATCCGGCGCCCGACAGCATCATCTCGCTGCTCTCGCGACGCGACGTACGCACGCAGTCCGAGCAACTCAAGCTCGTGATCGATTCCTATCACGACAAGAAGACTGCGTTCCAGTTCATCACCAACCCGGCAGGCGTGAAGCGCGACTTCTACGTCTCCAACGACAACAATGAAGACGATTCGTGGGACGCCGTGTGGGATGTGGCCACGCGGATCGATTCAGTCGGCTGGGTCGCCGAATTCAAGATTCCATTCAGCCAGATCCGCTTTGCGCCTGGCCCCGATAAAACATTCGGCCTGCTCATCGTGCGCGACATCGCCCGCACCAACGAGCGACTCTCGTGGCCGCTCATCAAGAAGTCAGTGCAGGGCTACGTGTCGCAGGCCGGTGAGCTCTCCGGCATCGGTGAGCTTCCTGCGCCGCGCCGCCTCGAAATTCTTCCGTACTCCGTGGCGAAGAGCGAGACGCGCGATTTCGGCAGCGCCCGCCCAGGCGCTGGCCGCTACGATCATCCGAACAAGGTCACCGCGGGCGCCGACATCAAGTACGGCCTGTCATCGAACCTCACGCTCGATGCCACGATCAATCCCGATTT
>JBBQHJ010000488.1:0-2573 GCA_038323865.1 Gemmatimonadales bacterium | reverse complement strand
TGTCTTGCGTGCAGGAGGCCATGCGCCAACAGTTGGATCTGAGCCCGGACCGGCAATGAGCGGCCACCATTTCTGTGCGAGTGCGTCCCGGTACAACGCCGCGACGCCGATGGTATCACTCATCGGCGCGCCCGAGCCGACTTCCGCGTAAAGCGCGAATAGACGCGTGATGAACGTCCGCGCCTGCTGTTGCGCCTCTGCACTGTATCCGCTGTCCGCGACTTCGCGAACTCGGCGAAACAGTTCCTGATCTGCTGGAAACGCGCCGCCACTGGACGAGATGATGAAGCGGACGCCCGGGTCGCTCGCCGCAACCATCATAGCCGTGTACACGCCTTGGCTCGTTCCGAGAATACCGATTCGTGTGGTGTCGACATCAGCGCGCGAGCGCAGATAGCGCAGTCCAGCGCGTACATCTTCACTGAGAGAAAGAAAGTCATCGGTGGTGTACGTGCCAGTTGATACACCGGTCCCGCGCTTGTCATATACCAGCGCCGCCACGCCATTCGCCGCAAAGACCCCACCGAAGGTCGCAAGCATTCCGCGTGAACTCGGACCCGATCCGTTCACGAGGAGCACGGCGGGATAACGTCCATTCGCAACCGGCCGCACAAAGGTGCCACGAAGCGTGAACGTGTCGCGCGTAAACTCGATGTTCTCGTCATGCATCGGCAACCGCTTCAAACGCCGAGTTTTTCCGAATGCCTCAATCGTCAGCATTGAATCCTTGCCGACGGTCGACAGGGCAATCTTGTGCGCGCTCGGCGTCATCGCCGATCCGTTGCCGAGAATGATGAGCGGGGAGTTACCGGTCGAATCCACCCGCAGCGCACCCTTGAGGCCCGACGCCGCGTCGAGGAACAGCGCGAATCCGCTCGAGGGATACAGCAGAATGCTCGCAACGCCAGATGCATCTTTGTAGGCCATGAGAGTTGGCGGACCAGCGGGGCCGTGTCCCTGCGCACCTGCTAACGCCACACGCGCCATACTGAGCAGTGCAACAAGCGGCACGCGGCGTGCGAACTGACGACGGAACGAGATGCTCATGGGTTGATCCAGTAGTTGAGCTTGAGGAGAATGGTGTTCTTCGGATGAATCGCGAACAGGTCGTGCCAGTCACGCCACACGTTGAAGTGCGAGTCCGTCGCATCCTGCGAAAAACCTTCGCGATCGTGTTGCCACACAACGAACAGAGTCGAGCCCGGGCGATACTCCCAGCGCAGGACGGCGTTGCCGCGGAGTTCCCTGATGTTGAACGAACCCGGATCAGCGCCGGTGAAAGGCGTGTAGCGGTCTCGAACACTTTCTGCTCGAGGAGCCGCGAGCTCGCGGCGCTTCGCAAACTCACCAACGGCGATGAATGGGCTCGCGTACGCTTGAAAGCTCAGGTCCGGAGAGACGGTGAACTCGAAGCGCGTGGACACCGCGACGATGTGCTGGTCGAGGCGTGCGAACGTGTAGTGCGTCGTGCCGGCGGCGTCCGTCTCGTTCGAGTGCCACTGTGCATCGGTAACCTGATGGAGGAGGTGCCCCTGGAGCGACGCACTCGCGCGAGTCTCCGATCGCCAGTCGATACCAAGGGCGCCAAAGGCGCCGCTCGATAAGCCCTCGTCGGTTCGAGACACGCCAACCGATACCACGGGCGTGATCGATCGACGGCGGTCGCCCTCCACCGTGAAATCCCCGCTGACCGACGGTGAATTGCGCAGCGCCGGACCGCCGCGCGTAATCCGGTCATCGAACGTCGCAGCCAACGCGTTGTCGAGGTCCATTCCCATGTGAAGCCACCAGGTATTTGGAAGCTGCAAGTGCGAGTTGGTGTTCAAGTACTCTCCGAGCAGAAGTCCCTCGGTAGACCAGACATGCCGCACGGTGTAGTTGGTGGAGAGCTGACGGTACAGCGCGGTCGGCTCACTGAACTCCCACGCAAACCAGTTGCGGAGGTTCTGTTCGTCGGCGCGACGCTGGAAGCCAAGATCATTCACCTCGAACCCCGGGGAGAATCGCTCATACGCTGTCTGGAAACGGAAATGACCTCCGCCAAACTTCGAGAGCGACAACCGGGCACTGCTTCCGCTGAGCGACGTCCGCATCGTGTCGAGCACGAGTGCGTCATCGGGACGCTGGTATCCGTGAACGCCATCCTGTTGCGTCATCGCGATCGCGCGGGCACTGCCACGCACGTAGCTCGCTGCGAGCGAACCCTGCGCCTCGTACTGTCCCTCGCCGAAGCGCCGCCGCATGTCGACACCGCCGGTGTACGCGGCATCGTGCATGAACGTGCGACTGTCCGCGTCGAGTGATCGCGTGGTGGCAGTGAACATGGCGCCAACACCGCCACTTCCCTGTTGGTTGTCCTGCAACACGCGCAGCACGGTGTAGTTCGCTGCCGGCTCGATGGTGTGACCGTCAGCACTCCGCTCGCGCTGCGTTTCTGCGGACATCAAGCCGATGGAAAGCCCACCCGCAAGACGTCCGCTCAGTTTTCCCGCTGCGAGAATCCGTACAGGTTGTTTGTTCGACCCGTCGCCGAGTTGCGGCGAGCGACCGATGCGGCGCGAGTAGAGGAGGCC
>JBBQHJ010000487.1:0-2599 GCA_038323865.1 Gemmatimonadales bacterium | reverse complement strand
CATCACATCTTCATCATGTCGTGTCGCATGTCGAGCATGCCCTGCACTCGCAGTCTGTGGTCGGGCCACATCGCATGCAGCGCCGACGCGTTCGCCGTCGTCATCTTGCTCAGGTCCGCGTTCAGTGCCGCCACCGCGTTCGTCCACTTCCTCGGCGGATTCATCTTCATCTGCTTCATCATCATCTCGCAGTCGGCAATGAGAGCTTCGACCGTCTGTCGGTGCGCCGCGACGAGCGGCATGATCGCGTCCCCGGATGCCGCGTTCATCGCGGCCAGGTCTCCCTGCACCCGCGTGACGACGGTGTCAGCGTGCATCCCTCCCATCGCTCCCATCTGACCGCCGCTGTCCCGCGTCATCATGGCGCCGCCCGATGACGTAGCAGGAGTCATGGCCATTGCGGCCGTGTCGGTGGCCGCATGCTCCTTCGTGGAACAGGCCGCGGCGAAGATCACCAGCAACAGCATGGGAAGGGGACGAATGCGACTGAGCATGGAAGCCTCGGGAATGGAGTGGTACTGATGAAGCCCCCGCACAAGTCGCGAGCGGACCAAAAGGTTCCGTCGTCCGCAGCGCGCGGAAAGGTGCCTCGAGCTGGATCTGCGACTCACGACGCCTTGGTCGTCGTGCCATGCGACTTCTGCCACATCACGTGTATGATGCCGCCTGGCACAGGATACATCTGTCCCATCGGCGGCATCAGCATGAGGTGGAGTTGCTCCATCGGATTGTGTGTGCAGTTCCAGCAGGTGTATCCGAAATTGCTTCCGCGCACCTTGCCGCGCGTCTGCGTTGTCAGCATCACGTGAATCGGCGCATTGTCATCGATGAGCGCGTCGTTCCGATACACATGCGCCATCCCGTAGTATGAGACCTGCGCACGGACCGTCGGCACCAGCGGCAGGCCGAGTCCAGTGGCGCCGTGGTAGCCGACGTCGATGCCCACACCGCCCCAATGAGGATCCATCGGGCCCTCGTCCTCAGGAGCAACACGGTCAATCACAACGCGCCACGCTGCGCCGTCCTCCGTTTTGAACGTCGCGAGCGCTGCGACCGAGTCGCCACTCGTACCTCGATCCCAGAAGCTGCCGCGGAACGCGCCAGCGATGTTCGCCACCGTGTTCGAGAACGGCCCCTGCATCGCCATCATCTTCAGCATCTTTTGCGTTTCCGGCGCCGCCTTCGCGATTACCGCGGCTGCACTGTCGCCCATCGTGTCTGGACCGGGAAGCACTTGAATGACCGGACCACCACCAGTGACGCGCGCGACGCGTGCTCTTCCCTGGGCACTTACACTCGCATTGGCAGTCAGCACGATGAGCGCGACCCTCAAACCTCTCGAGATTGTGGACATTGCACTGCTCCTCTTTTGCCTAAGAGCGAGTCGGTACGTCATTCGACGCTCGACGACCACTCTGTCGGCGCGGCAAGGCGCGAGCATTAGGCAAAGTTCCCCGCACCGCGCCGAAGCGATGACCACGTGCGCGGTTTACCGACGCGTGCGTTGCGCATTCGCCTGGCTGTTCAGCGTCCAATCGTATGTGGTCTGCTCGATCTTGTAGGTGCCGTTTTCCAGAAGCTGTCGCGCCGGTCCCTCGGGGTAATAGCGCGCAACGAACTGCCCGACCGAGCGCTCGGACCCGCCGAAGTCCTTGATGTAGTCGCGGAAGCTGACGAAGATCGGACTCAGGAATAGGGTGCGCGTCGCAACGTCGACGCGGTTTTTTTGCGGCGAATCGAGCAGGAAGAGTCGAGCCTGGTCGTCGAGCTGGGCGGCCAGGTCGCCTCCGCGGTACGCCTCACTGCGCAGCGGCGGACAACCCATTGCCGCGCAGACAAGTGCGAAGTGGATCCGCGGTTCGTGAAAGCGAGGGCGAATGATGTCCTGCTCGATTTCGTCCAGTGTGTACGCGTGACCGCCGACGATTGCCGTCTTCTCCGTCCACGGACCGTACGCTTTCAGAAAGCCGAACGACTTGTTGATGTTGCGAATCGACTCGCGCTCATGGTGTGCATTGATCAGCCGAATCGTGTACGCGTTGTACGCGTTGATCCAGAACGCGAGCTCGTCGTCGTGCGACAACCTCGCCGGGTCGGTCTCTGCGATGGATTGGAGATACTCGGCGAACTCGCGAGACGCGGCGAATGCATCGTAGTCAACCATTCCGCGCACAACGTGTTTCGCGAGCACCACACCAAAGGCGCCGTGATCGAATGTTGTGGGGTGCGCCACCGGGCTCTGTGCAAGCGTGACGCGCGCGCCGCCGCCGCCCAATGCGATAGCGGCAAGCATCGTCCGAATGCTTCTTCGTGTCGAGTGCATCATCACGCGAGAAGTCGTCAGTGGTGGGCGAAGTTCCCGCGGGATCCGGGGAACTTCCAAAGTGTCGCGCGCCTTGCCACGTCGCCAAGCGCACCGTTCCGGTGCACATCAGTCGGCGATCCTTCGCGGAGGTCGGACCGTATGCGGACACGCCTCGCAATCGCAACCAACGCTCGCAATCGCGGCGCTACGGGCGGTGGGCGCCCCTCAGCGCGGCTGACGTGGTTCCAATGACTTCTGCTGAACACGAACGCATGCGCGAACTCGGCGCGGGCA
>JBBQHJ010000486.1:0-2601 GCA_038323865.1 Gemmatimonadales bacterium | reverse complement strand
CGTGAACTTCTTGACCACCAGCGACACGTTGTGTCCACCGAAACCGGCGCTGTTGCTCAGCGCTGCGCGCACTTCCCGCTTCTTTGCCGTATTCGGCGTGAAGTCGAGATCACCGCACTCGGGATCGGGCGTTGTGTAGTTGATGGTGGGCGGGACAATTGAATCACGCAACGCGAGCGTCGACGCGATGAACTCCAGACCACCCGCGGCACCGAGCATGTGGCCCGTCATCGACTTGGTGGAAGAGATGCTGATCTTCGTCGCATACTCGCCAAACACCGCTGCGATGGCCTTGGCCTCGTTCGAGTCGTTCAGCGGCGTGGACGTACCGTGTGCATTCACGTAGTCGATATCGGCAACCGTCAACGTGGCATCGGCTAGCGCTCCACGCATGGCGCGCTGCAGCCCTTCATGGTCCGGCAACTGACCGGTGAGATGATACGCATCGCCTGTTGCGCGATATCCGACGATCTCGCCGTAAATGCGCGCGCCACGCTTCAACGCGTGCTCGAGTTCCTCGAGAATGATGACGCCCGCTCCTTCACCCATGACGAAGCCATCGCGATTCTTGTCGAACGGACGCGAGGCCGTTGCCGGATCGTCGTTCCGTTCGGAGAGCGCCGTCATGTTGGCGAAACCGCCGATTGCCATTGGCGTAACCGTGGCCTCTGCACCGCCGCAGATCATGATGTCTGCGTCACCGTACTGAATGGTGCGGAACGCATCGCCGATGGCGTGCGCACTCGTGGCGCACGCGGACACGGTGGCGTAGTTGGGTCCGCGAGCCTTGAAGCGCATGGAGACAACGCCGGCGGCGATGTCAGCGATGAACATTGGGATGAAGAACGGGCTGATCTTGCTTGCTCCGCGCTCCCGATAGATATCGTGCTGCTCTTCAAAGCTCTTGAGCCCACCGATGCCACTGCCGACGATCACACCCATACGATCGTTGTCGTACGTACCCGCCGTGAGTCCCGCGTCCGTCATTGCTTCGACCGAAGCGGTGACTGCGTACTGCGTATAGGGATCCGCACGCTTCGCTTCCTTCCGATCCATCGCCTTCAGTGGATCGAACGATTTGACTTCGCAGGCGAAACGAACGGGGAATGCGGCTGCATCGAACTTGGTGATGTTCGTTGCACCAGACACCCCTTCCTGCAAGGCGCGCCATGTCGTCGCCACATCGTTTCCGAGTGGCGTTACCGCACCGAGACCAGTGACGACGACCCGACGCCGCATTACGCGCTGACCTTGCTGTTCAAGTACCCGATGGCGTCACCGACCGTGCGCAGCTTCTCTGCGTCTTCGTCCGGGATGTCGATGTTGAATTCCTTTTCGAACTCCATGACGAGCTCGACGATATCGAGGCTGTCAGCGCCGAGATCCTCGATGAAGCTCGCTTCGTCAGTCATCTTGTCGCGCTCGACGCCGAGCTCCTTCTCGATGATGTCACGGACCTTTTTGGCGTTGTCGTCGGCCATTGGACGTAGGCTCCTGTTGGGTGATTAACGCGTGAAAGTTAGCGAAAGTTCAATGCAGATAATACGTCTTGCCGGGCGGACAGCCTGTCAGCCTGCCGGCCTTGCTGGTTACATCACCATGCCGCCGTCCACTACGAGCACCTGTCCCGTGATGTACGACGCGAAGTCCGAGGCAAGAAAAGCAACCATCGATGCGATGTCCTGCGGCGCACCGAGGCGGTCCAACGGGATCTGACCTGACAACACAGCACGCGCCTCCGGCGTCATTGCCGCCGTCATGTCGGTCTCAATGAAACCAGGTGCAACAGCGTTGACGAGGATGTTTCTCGAACCGAGTTCCTTGGCGACCGACTTGGTGAGACCAATGAGTCCCGCCTTGCTCGCCGCGTAGTTTGCCTGCCCCTTGTTGCCAGTGAGGCCAACGATGCTCGCAATGTTGATGATCCTTCCCCACCGGCGCTTCATCATCCCGCGTGATGCAGCCCGGATGGCGAGAAACGCGCCGCGCAGATTGGCGTCGATGACCTGATTCCAGTCATCGTCCTTGATGCGGAAAAGGATGTTGTCACGCGTGAGACCGGCATTGTTGACGAGGATGTCGATCTGCCCGAACGCGCCTTCCACGCCTTCGACCAGCGCGAGGATGGCCGCCGGATCCCCTACGTCAGCGCCGAAACCCTGCGCGTTACCCGGTAGGGTGGCCGCGACTTCCGCGGCTTTGGCCTGATCACGGCCAACCACAGCGACGCGAGCGCCGGCACTTGCGAGGGTGTGTGCGATCGCGTGGCCAATACCGCGGGTGCTGCCCGTTACCAGTGCGGTGCGGCCGCTCAGGTCGATCTTCATGCAGCCACCATGGCGAGGAGGGAATCGACGTCGGCACCGGTGCCGCAGGTGACCACATTGACATTCGGAGCGATCTTCTTGACGAGACCCTTCAGTACGGAGCCGGGTCCCATCTCTACATACAGTGCGTCAGGATGCAGGCTCGTGATGGATTCGATCTCACGCGTCCACTGAACAGGAGACGTGAGTTGCTCCACGAGCTTACGCCGCGCAAGTGCTGCATCAGTAACAGGTTGTGCATCTACGTTCGCGTAGACTGGAAACCGCGGATCAG
>JBBQHJ010000485.1:0-2644 GCA_038323865.1 Gemmatimonadales bacterium | reverse complement strand
TAAGGCATCCGCGATTTGTTCCTGACTTCGGATTCGCGCCTGTCCGCGAAGTCACGCGGAACTTCCTGCCCGCATTCGTGAGTCGTGGTGTCGTTCAGCTCAGCGGTTACGTCGACCTCCGATTGGCAAGCGGCATTGCGTTCGAGGGTTCTGTCGGCCTGCTCAGCTATGCGCAGACGATCTACATGCTTCCGATCAGTCTCTTCGGCATGGCAATCTCGGCCGCCGAGCTCCCGGACATGGTGCGAGAGGGTGGAACCGATGCTGCAGCATTTGAGCGACTGCGCGCACGACTGAACAAGGCGATACCCCGAGTCGCCTTCTTCTGCGTGCCGTCGGCACTCGGCTTCCTATTCATCGGGGATGCAATTGCCGGCGTGCTGTTGCAACACGGCAGGTTTCAGCACGTGGACAGTATTCACACCTGGGCGATCCTTGGTGGGTCCGCGGTCGGCCTCGTTGCAAGTGCAATCGCTCGGCTGTATTCGTCCACGTTCTACGCGCTTCGCGATACTCGAACGCCGCTGTGGTTTGCTGTTGCACGCGTAATTCTCACGGGCGCGCTCGGCTATTTCTGTGCGTATCCGCTGCCGCGGATGCTTGGCGTGGAAGCGTGGACCGGAGTGGCCGGGCTCACAGCATCGGCCGGAGTAGCGGGTTGGGTGGAGTATTATCTCCTTCGCCGAGCAATGAACCAGCGCATCGGACCCACGGGATTGCCGCCGGGCAGACTCCTCACGCTCTGGGGAGCAGGAATTGCCGCGGGACTTTGCGCGTTCGGCGTGAAGTACGCGATGGGCGACGCACACGCGTTCGCGATGGGAGTCCTTGCCATGCTGACGTTCTCGATCGTCTACGGCGTAGCGACGGTGCTGTTCAGGGTGCCAGAGGCTCAAGGGCTCGTCGCGCGACTTCGTCGTCGATAAGGGACGGCCACTTCACGCGTCAGGTATATTTCGCGGGTGACGTTTCCCGACGCGATTCTCGACAAGATTCCACACCTGCCTGAGTCGCCTGGCGTCTATCTCTGGAAAGACGCCGACGGAAAGGTTCTCTATGTCGGCAAGGCAAAGCGGCTGCGCTCACGTGTACGCAGCTATGTCGCCAGCGATCACGCCGAGAGCGTAAAGACGCGCGCACTCATGCAGCAGGCTCGGGCACTCGATTCGATCGTAGTGCCAACGGAAGCCCATGCGCTCATTCTCGAAGCGAACCTGATCAAGGAGTACAAGCCGCGCTTCAATATTTCGCTGCGCGACGACAAGTCCTACCCCTACATCAAGGTCACGGTCCAAGAGCCGTTCCCGCGTGTGTGGGTCACGCGGCGACTCCAGAATGACGGCGCACGCTACTTCGGGCCCTACACGGACGTCGGTACCATGCGTCGCTCGCTCGACGTGGTGAAGCGGCTCTTCACGGTGCGCTCATGCAACTACGACATGCCGGCGCAGATGCCGGAACGTCCGTGCCTCGATTACCACATCGGCCGGTGCAAGGCGCCGTGCATTCTCGCGCAGACGCAAGCCGAGTATGCCGCGATGATCCGCGAAGTCGTGGACTTCCTCGCGGGGAAGCCGGAGGAGGTCGTGCGCAAGGTGCGCGACCGCATGGCGCTGGCCGCAGAGTCACTCGACTTCGAACGCGCGGCGCAATTGCGTGATGTGCTGGCACATCTGGAGCAGATGGAAGAGCCCACCATCATCCTCAAGGTGGAGGGCGGTGATCAGGACGTCGTCGGGTATGCGCGCGACGGGAGTGATGCGGTCGTCGCGCTCTTGCGCATTCGCTCCGGCAAGTTGCTCGCGCGTGATCACCAGTTCGTGGACAACATCGAGGACGAATCCGACGCCGACGTTCTCGAGACGTATCTCGCGAGCACGTATCGCCAACTGGATGAGCGCGCACAGGAACTGTTGTTGCCCTTCGAGGTCGCCGACCGCAACATCGTCGAGGAATCACTCGAGCGCACGAAGATCCAAGTGCCACAGCGTGGTCCGCGACGCGAGCTGCTCGAGCTCGCACAGCAGAATGCGCGTCATCTGCTCGAGGAAGCACGCCTCACCGGCGAGGAGACCGAGGAACGTGCTGGCGATCCGGTCTACGAGCTCCAGCGTCAGCTCGGGCTTGTGAAGGTTCCGCGCTCATTCGTGTGCTTCGACGTTTCGCATGCGCAGGGCACGGACACCGTCGCGTCGTGTGTGTGGTTCCAGAACGGACGCCCGTATCGCGCCGAGTATCGCAAGTTCAAAGTGAAGACGGTCGAGGGCATCGATGACTTCGCGTCGATGAAGGAAGTGGTGGGGCGGTATTTCCGTCGGCGACTGGACGAGGAGCGCGCACTGCCGGACCTCGTGTTGATCGACGGCGGCAAGGGCCAACTCAACGCGGCCGCCGACATACTCGCGGAGATCGGACTCGGCGCGATGCCGATTGCCAGTCTCGCCAAGCGTGAAGAAGAGATCTTCCTGCTTGGACGAAGCGAGTCCATTCGACTGTCTCGCCGCTCTCCAGCGCTTCGAATGCTTCAACAGGCTCGGGATGAGGCGCATCGTTTTGCGATTACGTTCCAGCGCAAGCGGCGTTCAGCGCGTACCATCACGTCGGAGCTTCTCAAGATCCCAGGCGTAGGCGACAACAAACGACG
>JBBQHJ010000484.1:0-2667 GCA_038323865.1 Gemmatimonadales bacterium | reverse complement strand
GTTCGTGCTCGGCGCATTCTCACTCCGTTAACGCGATGCACGAGTTTCTGAATTCGATTGGCTACGACCGCTGGATCCTTCCGGCGCTGCTCGCGTTGCCGATCATCGGCGCCGTCGCGGTCCTTGCCGGCCGCAGCGCCGACAATGGTGTCGACGAAGTCGCGACCGGTGCGGCCAATCGTCCGCGCAGCATTGCGACGCTGTTCTTCGCGCTGGAGTTCGTGCTCTCCGTTGGGCTGTGGTGGGCGTTCGAGCCCGCAAAGTCCGGCTGGCAGCAGACGTTCGACATGTCGTGGATTCCCGCATGGGGCGTACGCTTTACGCTGGGCCTCGATGGCATCGCGTTGATGATGGTGCTCCTTACCACCCTCATCATGTTGTTGGCGTCCCTCGGCAGCTACACGTCGATTCGCTACAAGGCGCGTTCGTATTACGCGCTGATGCTCGTGCTTACCGCCGGCATGCTCGGCGTGTTCATGGCACTCGACCTCTTCCTCTTCTACACGATGTGGGAGGTCATGCTGGTGCCGATGTACTTCATCGTCGGCATCTGGGGTGGTCAGCGACGCATCTACGCCAGCCTCAAGTTCTTCATCTACACCATGATCGGCTCGTTGTTGATGCTCGTTGGCATCATCTACATGGGCCTGCAAGCGCACGCACCGGGATCGTTCATTCCGAACTTCTCGTACGACGCCATTCTCGCCACGGTTCACGTCTCACCGCAGGCCGGCATGTGGTTGTTCGGCGCCTTCTTTCTGGCGTTTGCCGTGAAGGTTCCGATGTTCCCGTTCCACACATGGCTGCCCGACGCACACGTCGAGGCGCCCACCGCGGGATCCGTTGTGCTGGCGGCCATCATGCTGAAGCTCGGCACATTCGGCTTCCTGCGACTCGCCGTGCCGTTGTTCCCGGCCGCCGCCATGAACCCGACCATCCGCGGAGTGATCCTCTGGCTCGCGGTCATCGGCATCGTGTACGGCGCGCTTGTCTCACTCGTACAACCCGACTTCAAGAAGCTCGTCGCGTACAGCTCGGTGAGTCACCTCGGCTTCGTGATGCTCGGTATCTTCGCGCTCACGGTGCAGAGCGTTCAGGGCGCGTTGATGGTCATGATCAATCACGGCCTGTCCACCGGAGCGTTATTCTTCTTGATCGGAATGATCTACGAACGACGTCACACGCGGATGATTGCCGCCTATGGCGGTATTGCACGCGTCGTCCCGATCTTCTCGGTGATGCTGCTGATCGTGTCGCTCAGTTCGATCGGCGTCCCGGGCACCAACGGTTTCGTCGGCGAGTTCCTGGTACTCATCGGCTCCTATCGCACGTATCCCGTGCTCGCTGTGATTGCCGCTACCAGCGTCATCATCGCTGCCGCGTACCTGCTCTGGGCGGTGCAACGCATTCTGTTCAATCCGCTGGACAAGCCCGAAAATGAGCACATACCCGATCTCAATCGCCGCGAGCTCCTACTGCTCGCGCCGCTGATCATCGGCATCTTCTGGCTGGGCGCGTATCCGGCACCCGTCCTTCGCCGTATGCAGCCCGCTGCCGAGAACTTCGTGCGGATGGTTGAGGCACGGTCGGCCATGTCGAGTGCGTCGTTTGGAGGGGAGCGATAAATGACCTTCGACCTTTCCAATCCTTCACAGCTGACCGCCGCGCTGTTCCCCGACCTGGTGTTGATGGGCGGTGCGATGTTGCTGTTGCTGTGGGCCGTGTGGCGTCCCGAGTCGGCGAAGCATCAGCGCTCTGTTGGCGTCCTGTCGATCGCTCTGTGTGTGGTCACGTTCGTGGCCATCGCGTGGATGATGGTGCAGCGCTTCGACGCGACGGACGGCCCCATTTCCGTCGACAATTTCCGCTGGATGACGGACATCATCATCCTCATCGGAACCGTTGGCGCGCTTGCGTTGGGCATGGACGACAACGATCGCGCCGGAACAGTCACCGCTGAGACGCACGTGTTGATCCTGTTGGCATCGAGCGGCATGATGCTGATGGCGGCGGCGCGCGATCTCATGATCGTCTTCCTCGGCATCGAGTTGATGTCCGTCTCGGTGTACGCGCTGGCCGGTTTGAACCGGCGCAGCGCCCGGTCCGCAGAGGGTGCGCTCAAGTATTTCCTCCTCGGCGCGTTTTCGACGGCCATTTTGCTGTACGGAATCGCGCTCGTGTACGGAGCGACTGGCACCACTGGACTCGTCCAGATTCAGGAACGCATTGTCGCGAATGGCCTGATGCATAGCCCGTTGCTTGTCGTGGGCATTGCGCTGTTGCTCATCGGTTTCGGGTTCAAGGTCTCGTCGGTGCCGTTCCACATGTGGGCACCGGATGTCTATGACGGTGCGCCGAATCCGGTGACCGCGTACATGGCGGCAGCCGTGAAGACCGCAGCATTCGCAGCATTCATTCGTGTGTGGCTCGAGGCCTTTGGCGGAGCCTACGAAGTCTGGCACGGTGCCGTCGTGATGCTCGCAGTGGCAACGATGGTGATTGGCAATGCCATTGGCCTCATGCAGCGAAACATCAAACGCCTGCTCGCATACTCGTCGATCGCGCACGCCGGATTCATTCTTGTCGCCATTGCGGCAGGGTCGGCACAGGGCGCGCAGGCAATGTTGTTCTATCTCCTTGCATACACGCTCGCGACGTTTGGCGCCT
>JBBQHJ010000483.1:0-2678 GCA_038323865.1 Gemmatimonadales bacterium | reverse complement strand
CCGGGCCGAAGCCATGAGGGCGCGGCTGGTGTGGTCGTCCGCGTTCATCACCGCCACGTCATCCTCGCCCTGCTTCGCGAGGATGTTCCGCTTCAAGCCCACGTATTCGTCCCAGCTGAACTGGTCGAGGTGGTTCGGCGTGACGTTCGTAACAGCTGCAATCCTTGGCGACCGGTCGGTGTATTGCAGCTGCGTGTGGCTGATTTCGAGGATGACGGTGCTCTCCGGTCGAATCTCATCGAGTCGCCCGAGCAGTGCCTCGCCGATATTTCCGCCCACGATCGGCCGTGCCCCAGCCGCGGTCGCCATCGCACCCACGAGTGCCGTCGTGGTCGATTTGCCGCTCGAGCCCGTGATTCCAATCGGCCGCGCCGGGCATAACTGTAGGAACAGTCGCATCTGCGAGGTCATGGGGATTCCGAGCTCGCGAGCGCGCGTCAGCACCGGATTCCCGCGCAGCACGTACTGCGAGAACGACACGAGGTCGAAGCCCGTGGGGTCGATGAACGGCTCATCGATGAAAACATCCTCGACGCCCTCGGGCGCCTCCGCGCCGGCCGCAATGAGCTGTGCCTCGGTGCGCGTGTCGCTCATCGTTACCGACGCACCATGCTTCACGAAGAATCGGGCGAGATCGCGCCCTTCGATGCCCATCGAATAGACGAGCACGCGCTTTCCGCGCAACTCTGAAGGGTCGATCGTCTGAGCGTATCCGTTCAGCGTTTCGCTCATGCTGGTACCGCCAACGCCATCGCGACGCCCAACATCGCGGCCGCGAAGCCGATCAGCCAGAACCGCGTAACGACCTGCGTCTCGGCCCATCCGCCCATTTCGAAATGGTTGTGAATCGGGGCGCGGCGGAAGACGCGCTTCCCTCCGCTCAGTTTGAAATATCCGACCTGGATGACGTCGCTCATCGCCTCCATTACGAACACGATCCCGATCACTGGGAGCACCAACCACTGTCCAGTCATCAATGCGACTACAGCCAGGCTGGAGCCGAGTGCCAGCGCGCCAGTGTCGCCCATGATTACCATCGCTGGATGCGCGTTGTACCAGAGAAAGCCGAGGTTGGCGCCCGCGATCACGAAGGCGAACGTGGCGACGTACTCCTGGCCCTGGATGAACGCGATGATTCCATAGGCGATGAACGCCAACAGGGTCGTGCCGCCTGCAAGGGCGTCCAGGCCGTCGCTCACGGCCACTGCCGTCGTCGTCCCGACGATCACCAGGATGGCCACGGGGATGTACCAAAGCCCCATTTGGTACTTCCCCAACCACGGAACGTTGATCGATTGCACGTCGACCTTGTCGTACAAAACCCACGCGACGACGATCCCGAGGATGGTGAGAAATACCAGCTTGAAGCGCCAGGATAGTCCGGTCTGCTTGCGATGCTGCAGCGTCCCCAGGTCATCCACGAAACCAGCTGCACCTGTGACGGCAATGACGGCCAACGGCAGCAGAATCGAACGATGCGCCCACCAATCCACGGCAATAATCGTGACGATCAGCGTCGGCACCCAGATGATGAAGCCGCCGAACGTCGGCGTGCCAGCTTTGATCTTGTGCGACTCCGGCTGATACTCGCCGATGCTCTTGCCAGTCTTCTTCGCGCGCAAATACCGGAGGATCGGCGCACCAAGGATCACCGCGACCACAAACGTTACGCAGCCAGAAATCAGCGCGTGAATCATGCTGCGCCTTCCAGCAGCGGCAGCACGCTCTCCAACGCCTCGCCACGAGAGCCCTTGACCAACACCACGTCGCCCGCGCGCATCTCCCGGGTTACGTCGGCGGCGGCGGCCTCTTTTGTTTCGAACCACCGCACATCTTGCAAACCCGCAGCGCGCGCTTCATCCGCTAGCCCAATGCATACCGGGCCGAAGGTCACCAGAATGTCTGCACTCTCGGCCGCAACACGCCCGATCGCGCGATGCTCTTCCGCTTCGAACTCACCAAGCTCGGCCATGCGTCCGATGAACGCAATCCGCCGGCCCGGGAGCGTCGCCAACATCCGTAATGCACCGGCGAGGGATGCAGGGCTCGCATTGTAGCGATCGTCGATGATCTGCACCCCGCGAGGGTTCACAAGGACCTGTGCCCGGCCCGCGAACGGTGCCTCGCTCACGGCCTGGGCCGCGTCCGCCAGGCTCATGCCCATGGCGCAGCACACGCCGATCGCCGCCAGCGCAGCCGGGACCAAATGAACGCCCGCCAGCGGAGAGTGAACGGAAGCGCTCTCTCCCTCAAAGTGCGCGTCGAACGTTGTACCGCTCAGGCCAGCCTCGCGCACATTTCGCGCCATAAGGTCGGCAATCGTGTCCACTCCGAACCCGATCACCCGGCACTTGAGCTCCGGCACCACCGCCGCAATGCGGGTGTCGTCCATGTTCAGTACGGCCGTGCCATCGGCCGGGAGCCAACGTGGCAATGAGAGCTTCTCGCGCTCGATCGCTTCAATGCTCCCGAGCTTCGAGATGTGCGTCAGCCCGATGTTCAGCACTACACCCACTCGCGGCTCGGCGATGTCGCACAGGTACGAAATCTCGCCCACGCTGTCCATGCCCATCTCGAGCACCGACACTTCGTGGTCGCGCGTTAGGCTCATGACCGCCAGCGGCAACCCCTCGCGCGAGTTGAAGTTCCCGCCGCTCTTGTGTGTGCGTAGCCGCCTC
>JBBQHJ010000482.1:0-2697 GCA_038323865.1 Gemmatimonadales bacterium | reverse complement strand
GCGGAGCTCGGGAGAAAAACGGCGTGTTGGAAAGATCACGAAAGCCGGTAACTCACGCGCTCGTTATCTGATGGTCGAAGCCGGATGGCGAATTCTTAGATCCAAGACTGAAGAAACTGCTGCCCTCAGGTCGTGGGCTCTGCTCATTGCAGCTCGACGTGGCAAGCGGATCGCAGTCGTCGCATTGGCACGGCGACTGTCAGGAATTCTTTACGCGATGTGGAGAGATGGCAAACCGTACGATGCAACCAACCTTCGTATGCCTCGCAAGGACTTAGCGAAGGCGAGTTAAACCATCATGAACGTGTGTGAATCGAGGTGACTGAATCGGGAACGCCGAGCGCGTCGCAGCTTATGGCCGCAGTCGAGAGCCGATAGTTAGTTAGCGCCGAGCGTTCCTTCGCAAACCCAAATGCGCCGAGGCCAGCGTGCCTCATACCTGAGCGCGAACAGAAGGCTGAGCAGCAACTCGACGAGCACGCGACAATTGAAGGCTCAAATTCACCGTCAACTGCAAATAGCACTTGACGCGGGGCGCCGCTTCACAGAAAGCTGCAAGCGAACCAAACAGATTGCGAGCGCAGCGAGCTTCATTAAATCGACCGTCAGCTTCAACGAGTGTTAGGTTGCTCACGGGGCATCCGCTCGAGCGTCCTAATTACGGTTACCGCAACTCTAACCCGCCGCCGTGCCACCGCGGCTCGCGGCGTAACTATTGTGGATTCGAGTGCCAACCTACGGCCTCTCCTGACGCCACACCGCGAGCGTGCCGACCAGCTCGAGCGCTGGAGAGACGCCCTTCGGGTGATAGACGATGACCGACGCGTCCTGCTGCGCGAGGCAGAAGTAACTGTGCTCGTCGAGGGCGGGAACGCAATTCGCTCCGGTGATCGCCAACAAAAGCATTTCGTTTGCGCTGGAATCGGCGAGCATCGCGACATAGTAGACCTGTGGCGATGCGGAAATCCTCCACTTCCGCATCTCGCCCCCTTTCAGACGCACCCGTACGGCGACGTGCTGACCGGGGCGCACTCCCTCGGGAGTGTTTGCAATCTCGTAAACGTGCACAGAAGCGAATCCCTCTCGGTCTCCCACGCGCATCGTCAGGCCCGTTTCTCCCTGCGCGCGTGCGCGAACGCGCTGACCCTCAAGTGTGGCGACGGTGCTGTCCTGGATTGTGACATGCGCGGCGAGCGGCGAGATCGGTTGTCCATCCACGCCAACCGCGTCGAATGGGAGTACCTCCGGGGGATCACCGACCACAAGCTGCATCATGCGTAAACCGCGCACTTTGGTTACCGGTCGGCACTGGACAACCAGCTGGGCCGCGATCGCGCCGAGCGAGGCGCGCACATTCACGTCGCCGGGCTGAGAACACGTGACGATGCCGTTGGCGGACACGGGGATCGTCGCGCCACCTGTCCAGCGGTACTGCACGCTACTCGAGTCAAGCAGGTGCCCTCTGCTATCCAGGAGTCGAATCGGCAACGCGAATGGCCGCATGGTGTTCACGACGACAGTGTCGCCGCTCCCTGCAACGATGCGCGTCGGCGCGCCCTTGCAAGCCACCATGACGAGTAACAGGACCGTAAAGCATGTACCCGCTCGGACGAAGGCGTGCGTAGAGAAAGGAGTCATCAACGCTTTCTTAGCGCGGGAGAAGACGCCATTTCGCCCCTCCATCAGCAAACAGCGCCGAGACGCGCCTGATATTCTCGTCGTTCGGCCACGGCGTCTCCTTGAAACCGCCTGGAAGCGTCAGCATTGCGGGGTCGACCGCCACCAGGCGAAGGTTGGACAGGAAGCGAATTGTGGTGATGGTCGTGACACTGTCTCCGCCAGTCGGCGCCTTCCACTGTCCGATGGAGACGAGGTGGATAGGTCTGCCGACCAAGCTATCGAGGCCACCGATGCGTGCCAGTGCCTCGGCGGGACCGAACCACCGGATGACGGCCAACTCCTCCGGTGGTGCATCAACGACGATCGCACGACCGCGCGCCAGCTCCCCAATCTGACACCTACCGTAAGCTGGTCCTTTACAACTTGTGTCACGCATCAGCTCCGCGTGCCAATAGATGAAAAAAGCTCCGTGCCGTCGTCCACTCGCGCGCAGACTCTTGTCGCTCAGGATTTCCGGCTCGTACGGATCAAAACGGAAGAAGGGCCATCCGTCCCGACGGCCCTCGTAGTTGAACGAAACGTCGGCGAGTTTGAAGCTTGAGAACTGCTTCTTCGCCGGCCGCACGAGAATGAAGCCAGTGCCATCAAACAGGTAGTAATCGCCTGGCATCGCCATTGAAGGTGACAGGGTCACCCACTTGGCTCTGACCGCTGAACCTTTCGTGCGGGCGAGGACATCGACGCGGCCCCGGGTTCCGGCGTACGTCACCTTGAGCGCCGTCACATTGAGTATGGCGTCTATGGGTCCGCCGTACCTGGCCGTATCGACTACATAGGTCACCCCGTGAATCGTGCGCGCTTGAGCGAGTGCGGAACCCATCGGCTGTAGACCAAGCCCGGCAACTACGAGGCAGGCTGATACGAGGTTTTTCATTCTTTCAATTCTTGGGAGTTGCTACCTAACGCCTTCAGTTAGTTGGTATGAAGCGGCTGGACCTCCACGGTAACGTGGTGGCAGGTTCACCCCACAAATATCAACGTGCTCATCGTCTTGCAACGAGGCACAAACCGGGAGGC
>JBBQHJ010000481.1:0-2698 GCA_038323865.1 Gemmatimonadales bacterium | reverse complement strand
ACCATCGGCTGCTCAGCGGATCCGGAAGACGGTGGCAACATCGTTCACGTCGTCACGCCGTCGTGGCGTCGCGATCTCGTCAGCGAAATCGATCTGATCGAGGAGATCGCGCGGCTCAACGGTTACGACGCGTTGCCGGATGATCTGCGCGCATATCGCCCCGCGAGCATGACCGACGCGCCCATGTGGACGCTCTCGGCAAAACTCCGTGAGGTGCTGAGCGCAGCGGGATGTCTCGAGGCACGCCCAACGCCGTTCGTCGCGGGCGGTGACCATCACGTACGTGTCATGAATCCGCTGGCGGAAAACGAAGCGCATTTGCGGATGACACTGCTCGAGTCGCTTTCACGTCGCGCGGAATACAACCTCTCGCACATGGTGGGGAATATTCGCCTGTACGAGATCGGATCGGCGTTCGAGTTGAGTGATCGGCCGCTGCCGAGGGAGACAATGCGCGTTGCCGTGCTGGTGATGGGCGATCGCAATCCGGCCCATTTCACGGATGCCAAACCCGGCCAGTACGACGCGTGGGATGCGCGATCTTTGGCCGAGGATATCGGGCGCGTCGCATTGCCGAAAGGATTCGAGCTGGTTCCGGCCGACGGCGACCAACTCTGGAGCATTCGCGTGAATGGTGAAGAGCGCGGACATGTCTCGCGCGTTGCGATGGATGCGCCGGTCTGGGCGTCTCCAGCGTTTGGTGTAGAGCTCGTCCTGAGTGAGCTCGATAACTCGGCCATCGCGGAACCGGGCCAGAATAATTATTCAGTTGCCGGAACGGCGCCGGTGCGCTCGACGTCGCCGTATCGGCCGCTCCCTATCATGCCAGCTTCATTGTTTGATCTCGCACTGCTGGTGCCCGAGGGTGTCAGCGCAGCGCAGGTAGAGCACGTGATGCGTACGAGCGCAGGCGAGTTGCTCGAACGCCTGGAGTTGTTTGATCTTTATGAAGGATCGGGCGTGGAGGCAGGGCATCGCTCGGTTGCGTGGCGGTTGACCTTACGGCACCCTGAGCGCACTCTACGCGAGAAGGAAATCGAAGGACGACGAAGCAGGATTCTCTCCGCACTCGAGACGGAGCTCAATGTCAGACAGCGTTCGGCCTGAAACTGCGGCTTTTCGTGAGTTGGAAGCGCTCGTTCGTCACCTTGGGGACGAGCTTGCCGGCTTTCGGCGTCGTGCCTTGCTTGCCGAAGCAAGGCTCCGCGAAATCGATCAGCAGGGCGACGCACCGCCAGCATTGAACCAGCGTGAGCTCGAGGAGCGCATCACTGCGCTTGAGCACGATAATGCGGCGCTTCACGGTCGCCTTGAATCCGCTACCGCACGCACTCGGCAGATGGTCGAGCGCGTACGGTTCATTCGTCAGCAAGTGCAGGGGGGCGTGGAGCGATGAGTGGAAAGAAATCATCGGTAAAGGTCGATATCCTGGGCGAGTCGTACGTGCTGCGCACAGAGGCAGCGCCCGAGCACACGCGCGCGGTCGCCGACTATCTCGACCATGCCATCAGGCAGATTCTGAATAGCGGCGCTGTGATCGAGGTGAATCGCGCGGCCATCCTGGCCGCCCTCCAGATCACTTCCGAGCTGTTCGAGATGCGCGATGCGAACGGGGGAATCATTGCTGGTATGCAGGGACTGAGCGCCGATATCCGTCGCCTCCTCCCGCCGGCCAAGCGAGACAGCACGCAGGTTGTGGCGCAACAGTGAGGTAAGAGGACCGAGGCACGAGCAGCGAGGAACAGCAATCCTCGCACCCCCCACCTCGCTCCTCGCGCCTGTCTATTGCTGACGACCAGTACCATCCGTAACTTTCCGTCACTTGGCCCGTAGCTTGAAGCGCCCAAAGTAGTTAGCCCGCTCCAGTCCGCGCCCTACGCCGGCGCGCAACTCGAACGATCTGACATCCGGTGGCGCTCCGCGGGACCAGTGGTGGTCCCCCTTCTCTCCGCGCCCACCGCGGTGGAGCATAGATCGAATGAACGAAATGGCACTGCTTGCCGCGCTGGGCGCGTTCGTTGTCGCCACGCCGGCATTTTTCTTTTTCGGGCGTCGTTCGGGAACGGCACTCGGCAGGCGCGAAGAGCTCGCACGGCTCGTGGCCTCCAAGTCCACCGCCGAAGACACCGCCAAGCGCATCATCTCGGACGCCGAGCGCGAAGTCGACACCTCGCGAAAGACGGCGATCCTCTCCGGCAAGGAAGAGGTGATGAAGCTGCGTGAGGCCGCGGAACAGGAACTGCGCCAGCGCCGGTCCGCCGTGGAGGTGGAAGAGCGCCGCGTCTCCGAGCGCGAAGGTACCCTCGACCGAAAGCTCGAACTGGTGGAGCAGCGCGACCGTGAGATCGGGCGCCGCGCCAGCGATTTCGGGCGCCGCGAAAAGCTCGTGCAGGGTCGCGAGGAAGAACTCGAGAAGGTGATCGCCGAGGAGCGTCGCCGCCTCGAGCAGATGGCCGGCATGTCCGCCCAGGACGCCCGCGTCGAGCTGATGCGTCGCCTAGAAGAAGAAGCGCAGGCTGACGCGGCGAACCGCCTTCGCGAAATTCGCGAAACCGCGCGCCGCAACGCCGACCGCGAAGCGAAGAAAATCGTAGCGCTCGCCATTCAGCGTATCGCTGCCGATACCACGGCAGAGACCACCGTCTCCGCCGTGTCGCTGCCCAATGATGAAATGAAGGGACGGATCATCGGGCGCGAG
>JBBQHJ010000480.1:0-2703 GCA_038323865.1 Gemmatimonadales bacterium | reverse complement strand
GGCTGCTCTTTTCACCCGTACGGACGAACCAGAGGGGGTCAACGCCATCGGCGGCCCTATCGCGTCCTGTCTGCCAGCCGGAGTTCATGACTACTGAGGGGCAAGTGGTGGGCAGCACCGCTACACCAGATGTCGCTCTTGAAAGTTTTCGGCGCGACGCGCTCGTCGATTCGCGCGGGAGAACGTTTCGTGAGCTGCACAAGCAGCTCACGCCACGGTACGCGCAGATCTGGACACAAATCGGGCTCGCATACCTCGCCGTCGCGTCGACTGTTGCACTCGCGCTCATCGGCGATACCGGAACACTCGGCCGACGAGTCCTGATCGCCGTCGCGGCCGCCGCCGTCATTGGCTACACCGTGGCGTTCATCCATCTCTTTTTTCACGAGGCAGCGCACTACAACGTCGCGAGCGAACGCGCCGCCAATGATTTGCTGGCCAACATCTTCATCGGCGCCATTGTTGGCCAGGAAATTTCGCGGTACCGGCCAATCCACTTCGATCATCACCGTCAGCTCGGCATGACGGATGACCCGGAGCACACGTACTTCGATCCGTTGAACGTGCGCTTTCTGATCGAATCGCTCACTGGGGTGCGCTCGTTCCGCGTACTCACCTCACGTGAGCGCGCGCTGGACGCGGCGCCACCGCGTGCCGCTGAACAGGGCGCCGATATTCGCTCCGGCAAAACCCAGCTGATTGCCGGCGCTGTATTCAATGCGGCGGTCGTCATCGGACTGGTATTGAGCGACCATTTCATGACGGCGCTTGCATGGATCGCAGGCATCGTGATCGTGTTTCCATTTGTCACCGCCGTGCGGCAACTCATGGAGCATCGCAGCGAAGAGGCAAGCGCGTCGACGAACTATCACGAAGTTGCGCACGGCGCTACCAATCGCCTCTTTGGCAGTGGCCCGCTGGCGAGCACGCTCGGCGGCGCGGGCTTCAATCGCCACCTGCTTCATCACTGGGCACCACAGATCTCATGCACTCGGCTTCATGAGCTCGAGGCGTTCCTGATGGACACTCCGGCCGCGCCAGCACTGCGCAAACGGCAGACGACCTACTCGCGCACTTTTGTCGCCCTCTTCACCCGCTGACATGCCGCGGTGCCTCGCATGTGGCGCCGAAAACGCGTCAGCGTGGGCCACCGTCTGGGACGCCGAGTACTGTACGACAACCGACCGCTTCACGATGTGTCGCTGTAACGCGTGCGACACGCTGTTCATCGATCCCGTGCCGCTCGACCGGCTCGCCGAGATCTATCCGGGCAACTACTACTCGTTCACGCCGGCGCGCCAATCGCCGGTGGATCACATCAAGAATTGGCTCGATCGCCGCACATTTCGCAGCGTGCTTGGTGCGCTGCCCGGTACGTCACTGAGTGTGCTCGACGTTGGTGGAGGTGCCGGCTATCAGCTGAACGCCGTGCGCGCTGCGGACTCCCGCGTGACGTTCACGCAGGTGGTCGACTTCGACGACAACGCCGAGCGATTGGCGCGTGCGAGCGGTCACGAATATTTCCACGGTCGCATCGAGGACTTCGAAACGGAGCGGCGTTTCGACCTGATCCTCCTGCTCAATCTCATTGAGCACGTGCACAACCCTCTCGAAGTGCTCAGGCATCTCGAAGGAATGCTGGCTCCGAATGGGCGCGTGCTCGTGAAAACTCCCAACTGGGACAGCCTCGATGCCCGGATTTTTCGGCATCGCAACTGGGGCGGATATCACGCCCCGCGTCATTGGGCCATCTTCACGAGGGAAAGCCTTTCGTCGCTCGCGACTCGCGCGGGGCTGCGTGTCGCTAGGTTCTCGTACACGCAGGGCGCCCCGTTCTGGACAACGAGCACTCTCTTCTGGCTCGCAGAGCGCGGGTTGGTGGAGATTTCGGCAGAGCGTCCGGCCTATTATCACCCGCTGTATCCGCCGTTGGCTGCCGCATTTGCTGCCTTCGATTTCCTCCGGGCGCCCGTATCGAGGCTGTCGCAGATGTTCGTTGAGCTCGCGAGGGCCGACCAGGGCTAGTCCCGTCGTTTCCGAACGGCCCCGAAGTCGTCCTTTGTCAGACTCGCCGCACCCAAGCGCCGCTGTACGCGCTCCCGCGCTCCAGCTTGAGCTGCACGCAGTACGTGTCGACTATCTAGAAACCATGGCCCACGAATACATCCTCGGACTTTCGGCATACTACCACGACAGCGCCGCCGCTCTCCTCCGCGACGGCGAAATTGTTGCCGCGGCACAGGAAGAGCGCTTCTCCCGCAAAAAGGGCGATGAGCGGTTCCCGGTAAATGCCGTCGAGTACTGCCTCAAGGAGGCAGGCATCACCGCAAAGGACATCACGCACGTCGGCTTTTACGACAAGCCGCTGCTCAAGTTCGAGCGCATTCTCGAGACGTATCTCAGTATCGCGCCACGCGGCTACAAGTCGTTCCTGATGGCGGGCCCGCTCTGGATCAAGGAAAAGCTCTTCACTGATCGCGATCTCCGGAAATCTCTCGGCGACTACGACGGCTTGCTGCTCTATGCCGAACATCACGAGTCACACGCGGCGAGTGCGTTCTATCCGTCGCCCTTTCAGGAAGCGGCGGTTCTCACCATCGACGGCGTCGGTGAATGGGCTACTGCCGCCACCGCAATCGGCCAGGGCAACGACCTTCGCATTACGCGCGAGCTTCGTTGGCCCGACTCACTCGGCCTCCTCTA
>JBBQHJ010000479.1:0-2728 GCA_038323865.1 Gemmatimonadales bacterium | reverse complement strand
GTGGGATCATGGAAGACACGGGGCTCGCGCAGCTCCACAAGAATCTCGGCGACTGTCACTATCGCGCGGCGCGCTATGATGACGCGCTCGAGTGCTACCTCCGCGCGACCAAGCTCAATCCCAACCTCGGCGACGACGTCTATCTCAAGCTCGGCAACATCCGGTTCAAGCGGCAGGAGCGTGACGAAGCGGTGAAATGCTGGGAGCAGTCGCTGGCGCTCGATCCCACCAACGCCATTGTCCGCACGAACCTCCAAGCAGTGAAGCAGGTGCTGTAACGTGACGGACCTGCCGGATGCCGATTTTGCGGAGCTGACCGAGAAGATCTCGCGCGAGCGAGGGTTCGGGTGCGCGAGCTACAAGGAGAAGTGTCTCCGACGCCGCATTGCTGTTCGGATGCGCGCGCGCGGTGTCCACACCTACGGCGATTACGCGCGCGTGCTCGACACGGACACGCTCGAGTACGACCGGCTGCTCGACGCGCTCACGATCAATGTCACCAAGCTGTTCAGGAACTGGGAGACGTATTCTGCCATCGCCGAGAAGGTGGTGCCGCCACTCTGGGCGCAGGCTACCTCGACGATCAATGTGTGGAGTGCGGGATGCTCATCGGGTGAGGAACCGTACTCTCTCGCCGTGCTCTTTCACCGATATGCGCGTGCGGAAGGGCAGGAAGTTGTTGCCGACCGACGCATCCGTGTGCTCGGCAGCGATATCGATGCGCGCTGTCTCGTCGCGGCAGAGCAGGGTGGTTTCGAGGAAGCGGATTTCGCGGATACACCTGATGACCTTCGCAAGACGTACTTCAATCCGAAGGCACCGTTCACGGTCGCGACCGAGATTCGCCGTCTCGTGCGATTCGAACGACGCGATCTGCTCGCCGAGTCGGCGCCTCCGGGCCGCTTTCAGCTCATCGTCTGCCGGAACGTCCTGATCTACTTTGACCGGGAGACGCAGGAGCGCTTGTTCGAGAAGTTTCACGGTGCGCTCGCCAGCGACGGCTTTCTCGTGCTCGGGAAGGTCGAGACATTGCTTGGTTCAGCACGTACCCGCTTCGTGCCCGTCGACGGGCGCGAGCGAATCTACCGGCCGCTGTGACCGAGTCGGGGGTTGTTTCCGCGCAGAACGACATTCGCGTAAAGGTCGCGGATTACGCCGTCCGGCAGGGCTCGGGCGTCATTTTTACGATCGGACTCGGCTCGTGCGTGGCAATTGCGTTGTACGATCGCGAGTCGAAAGTCGGCGGGCTCGCGCACATCTTGCTCCCCAACCTCGCGATGTCTCGCGAGACGAACAATCCGGCGAAGTTCCCCCAGACGGTCGTGCCCCTGATGCTCGAAGAGATGCGCGCGCTCGGTGCGAGCCGCACGTCGCGCATCTGGGCCAAGATCGTTGGCGGCGCCAGCATGTTCGGCCAACTCGGGAATGGAAGCGGCATCAACGTGGGCGAGCGCAACATTGCCTCAACGCGCGAAGTGCTCGCGGAGAACGGCGTGCCGCTGCTGGCCGAGGACACCGGGCTCGATTACGGCCGCAGTGTCTACTTCCATATCACTGACGGACAATTGGAAGTTCGCTCACTGAAGAAGGGCGATCGTGTCATCTGATACGCCCATGTCTGTTCTCGTCGTCGACGATAGCGCGTTCATGCGACGCGTGATCTCGGAGGTCATCGATGCGTCCGGCGAGTTCCACGTCATAGGCACAGCGCGGAACGGCATGGATGCGCTGAAGCAGATCGATCAGCTGAACCCCGATCTGGTAACGCTCGACGTGGAGATGCCGGAGCTCGATGGCGTACAGACGCTCGGATATATCATGAGCGAAACGCCGCGTCCCGTGGTGATGTTGAGCGCGGCGGCGACGCGGGGCGGTGTTGACCTGACGTTGCGTTGCCTCGAGCTCGGCGCGGTCGACTTTGTTCGAAAGCCATCGGGGCACATCAGTCTCGACCTTGAACGCGTCAGCGAACTGCTCATCGGTGCGTTGCGCACGGCGCGTGAGGTAAATCTTCGCGGCGTGGATTTGCTGGCGCGCCCCAAGCTGGTGGACAGGGGTCCTGATGTCGGCTCGACCGTGCATGCTGACATCGCGATCGTGATTGCCGCATCAACAGGCGGCCCGCGCGCGCTCGCCGAAGTAATCCCGAACTTGCCGGCCGATGTGAATGCCGCCGTGCTCGTGGTGCAGCACATGCCTGCGGGCTTCACGCAGGGCCTGGCGCAGCGACTCGATGCGATGAGCCATCTCCATGTCTCGGAGGCGCAGGCAAACGAGGCCGTGGAGAGCAATCGCGTCTACATCGCGCCGGGCGGGCGGCATATGCGCGTGGTTCGCCACGAAGGTGTGCGCCGCATTGCACTCGATGATCTGCCCGCCATTCATGGTGTGCGACCAGCCGCCGATCCACTGTTCACCTCCGTTGCAGCAACGTTTGGACGGCGCAGTGTTGGCGTCGTACTCACGGGCATGGGCCGCGACGGGGCAGTGGGATTGCATGCGATCCGGAAGGCCGGCGGTGGCGCCATCGTGCAGGACAAGGCGTCGTCGACCATATATGGAATGCCGCTCGCCGCGCTGCTGCACACTGGCGCGGATGTCCAGGCGCGGCTGAGCGATATCGCCGCCGCAATTCAGCAACTCGTCAATGCGCGACGCACCGTGCTCTCATGATTGAAGATCACTGGAAGCTCGAACGTCGCGCCTTCGCGAACACGCCGGATCCGGC
>JBBQHJ010000478.1:0-2755 GCA_038323865.1 Gemmatimonadales bacterium | reverse complement strand
ACCGACCCGACGCTCAAGTTCACATCGGGCTCCGGAATGCCGAGCGATGTAAAGAATGAGGCGGACATGGCCTCGTCGTAGTGCTGGCCAGTATGGACGACAATCTGCTCGACCCCCCGCGCGACGCCCGCGCGGTGCACGGGCGCCAGCTTTGGAAAGTTCGGTCGTGCTCCGACGACATGTAACAGTTTACGCGTCACAAGAAATCAAGTCTCCCCTCTGATGTTGCTACACCTTCCCACGCGCCATCGCAAAGGTAATACTCCGCTCACATGACTGGCGCGCACCGAAATCGATCAACAACGCACGACGAAGCCGTTCATCAGGACGGCCGGCTCGTGCGAATCGGACTCATCGTCGTTGCGGTGTACCTGTTCCTCGGCATCATGCCGCTCCTGCGGTGGGGCACCGCCAACCACCGCTGGACGCCGCTCGGATTCCACGTTGTGGCGCTCACGGCGGCCGCACTCTTTGGGCTCGGCGATCTTTCGCGCCGCGTGCAAGTGGTTCGCGACTGGCTCGCGTTTGCCCTCGTTCCGTTTCTCTACTACGACCTGCGCTTCATTGCGGGCGGTATTGGCCTGAGCAAGAAGGACGCACGCATCGTCGCGCTCGATCGCATGGTCTTCAGGGGCGACCTGTGGCAAACACTCGCCTTGAAGTACCGCTCGGTGGCGGTCAGCGAGGCCCTGCACTTCTGCTACGTCTCGTACTACCCGCTTATTGCCGTTCCGCCCATCCTCCTCTACCGGAAGGGCAAGCGACACGAGTTCACGGTGACGGTGCTGACGCTGGTGCTTGCGTACGTGCTGTGTTTTTCGGTGTCGGTGCTCTTTCCCGTTGATGGACCTCGATTTGTGAACGGCCCCTCCAGCGCCCCGAGTGGGCCGTTCCGCGGTATCGCCCTCACGCTGCTGCAGTTGTTCTCGTCGCGTGGCGCGGCGTTTCCGTCGTCCCATGTCGCGGCGTCGGTCGCCGCTACCTACTGCGCGCTCCGTTTTCAACGTCGCGTTGGATATGCGGCGCTCGTAGCAACGTGCGGTCTCGCCATCGGGGCTGTGTACGGCGGTCTGCACTACACTACCGACATCATTGCTGGTGGTTTCGTGGGTGGAGCTGCGATTCTCGTTTCGCGTTTCCTGGAACAACCAGCGAAGGCGGCAGTCGCCGCCGTTGCAGCGGACGACGCGCCCCTCAACATGCAGATCATGCGCCACCGCCTTGCGCAACACGCGCGGCACACGCGCCCCCTGCGCCCCTCCAAAGAGATTCACTCCGACGGCGAACCCACGCCGCAGAAAGACGACAATTAGGTCAGCGCGAACGTCGAGCGCGTCGTCTGCATCTCATCGGCGACGACATCCGCCGTGAGCCGAACTGCCTGGGCGAGTTGGTCAGCGGTGTGTTCACTCGAGACAAAGAAGCGCAGTCGCGCTCCATCATTCGGCACGGCAGGCGTGATCATTGGCTGGACATTCACGCCGCACTCGAACAATCGCTGCGACGCACGTACGGCGCGCACTGAATCGCCGATCATCACCGGAATGACGCCTGTTCCGCTGCCGGCACCGATGTCGAGTCCTGCCTGCCGTGCGGACTCGGCAAAGAACGTCGCGTTGTCGCGAAGTCTCGATACACGCTCCGGCTCCCGCGCCAGAACGCGTAACGCCGCGAGTGCCGCTGCCGCATTTGGCGGCGTTATGCCCACGCTGTACACGAATCCAGGCGCCGTGTACTTCAGGTAGTTCACGAGTTCCTCGCTACCGGCGATGTATCCGCCGCAGCTCGCGAGCGACTTGCTGAGTGTGCCCATGAGGATATCGATCGCACGAGTCGACACCCCTGCACTTTCAGCGATTCCGCGGCCAGTGGCACCAAGCACGCCAAGCGAATGTGCCTCGTCCACCATGAGCATGGCGCGGTGACGTGCCTTGAGATCGACGAACTTTCGGAGATCGGGCACGTCACCGTCTGCGCTGTAGGCACCTTCGATCACCACCAACGCGCGACGGTGACGGCTGCGCAACTCGCTGAGCATCTGATCGCACGCCAACCAATCATTGTGCGGGAACGTGAGCCACCGCGCGCCTGAAAATGCGGCACCTTGCAGCGCGCTGTTGTGAATCAGCGCATCGCACAACACGAGGTCACCGGGCCCGAACAAGTGCGACAGCACGGACACGTTCGTTCCGTGACCTCCTACGAAGACCAACGCAGCATCTGTCCCAACAAAACGCGCGAGCTCGGATTCCAGCTCGCGGTGGATCGGTCGCTCACCGGACGCAATGCGGCTCGCCGATACCGAGGTGCCGTACTGCTGCACCGCATCTTGCGCGGCACGAATCACATCGGAATGGCCCGACAAGCCGAGGTAGTTGTAATTCGAAAAATTCAGCAGCTCTCGTCCGGCAATTCGCGTCGTGGCCGCGGACACGCCGTCGTGCGCCACGAAGTAGGGGTTGGCGAGCTCGCCATTGGAAATCTCTGCGAGCCGCGCTTCGAGCGCGCGATACTCCGGCCAATTTGCAATCGCCACAGATTCCGCTGGCGTCACGCGTGGCACGGACGCGGGACGGTCGGCTACCGGCTCCGCGATCGTTGTGCCGTCAACGGCTGCGGCAAACTCGCCAATCGTTGCCGAGCGCCACAGCAGCGAGGCATCAACACGCCGAGCCAGTCGTGTCTCGAGAGCGACGACCAATCGCGTCGCCGCCAGCGAATCAAGACCGTGATCACGAAGACTGGAATCCGCCGT
>JBBQHJ010000477.1:0-2808 GCA_038323865.1 Gemmatimonadales bacterium | reverse complement strand
GGCAATCGTGTCGGCGTACGCGGTCCGCGCGAAGCGCCACGAGAACACGCGGCTGGTCGGCGATCGAAACGTGACGTTGACAGGCCGATCGCGTGGACCGGCAAGCAAGCCGTATTCGTACGCGTTGACCTCGGCGAGTTGCGGCGAGTTCCCCGAGGCGAACGGAAGCCGATGCACCGTCACGTAGTCGTGGACGGGGACGCCGTCGATGGCGAGGATCTCCAGTCCGCGTGTGATACCCGCGGATGCGAGCGAACGGCTCATGACCCGTGAGACGAAGACTCGATGCTCGACGACCTCCACCTGGATCGGCACGTCGGCATCAAAACGCGCGGCGAGTTGCGGCGGCAGGAAGACGTTCGAGTGTCCGTCCTTCAAGAGGGCACACAGTTGTTGCAGCACGCGGTAATACTCGTAGGTGCTGGTGGTCGCTCGAACCTTGGGCAGGTAGTCGAGATAGGTCTTGTCCCAATCCAGATCCGCGATCTTGGCAAAGTTCGGGAAGTTGATTTTCACTTCCATCCAGAGCTTTGACAGTCCGGCGACCTTGAGGTCTTCGCTCAGGTGCTCGGAAAATGGAGCGCCCCAGGCGCTGGGACTTTCCCAGATGATGCCGGCGCGTTCGAGACGTTCCGCGCGAGTTGGCGCGGGCGTTTGCTGTGCTTTGCTGAGTGCAGCGGTCGCCGATAGACAGGCGAGCGTGACGAAAAGAGTCTTCCTCATGGTCCGTGGCTGAGCGAAAAAGGATGCGTGCGAGCGCGTGAGCTCCTGAGTTCCATTACGCGTCGGCGCCCGCCTCTTTAGCGCTGCGATCAACCAACGACTGATGACACTCACAACTCCTCGACTCACCTTGGTGCCCGCGATAGCAGCACTTCTCACTGCCGAACTCGCGGATCGTTCACACTTGGCGACACTGCTGGGCGCGGAAGTTCCGGCGAGTTGGCCGCCCGAACTCTACGACGAGGACGCAGTCACCTATTTCCTCTCGCGGCTCACCGCCGACGGTGCGGCTGACGAGTGGGGCAGCTACTACATCGTGCTGGGGGCCGCAGGCAGCCCGGGCGCGGTGGTGATCGGCGCGGGTGGCTTCAAGGGTGGACCTGATGCGAACGGGTGCGTCGAAATTGGCTACAGCGTCCTCACCGATTTTCAACGGCGAGGGTTTGGATCGGAGGCCGTTGCAGGTTGGATTTCGTTCGCGTGGCACGACTCGCGTATCCGGAAAGTGGTTGCGCACACACTCCCGCATCTAACGCCGTCAATCGAAGTCCTGCGTCGCAATGGATTTCGCTTCGCTGGCGAAGGCGCTGATCCTGGCGCGCCGCCAGGTGAAATCGTCGTTCGATACGAACTCGAACGTCCGACCAGCGCATAGCGTGCACCGTTGCGTCGACAGGCGAATGGGTGTTATCCGTACCGCATGACGTCTGATCATCCGTACGACGGCACTGCGATCGGTCCTGGCTTCCCAGCAACGCAACCGTCGGTCGTGCGTGCACTGGCGAGCAGTGACGCCGCCACACGCTCCAGAGCGTTTGGCACGATCGTCATGATTTATTGGAAGCCCATCTACAAGTACATCAGACTTCGCTCGACGCTCTCTCACGAAGACTGCGAAGACCTGACGCAGGAGTTCTTTCGCCTCGCATTTGAAAAAGATTGGCTTTCCCGGTTCGATGCGCGCCGCGCGCGGTTCCGAACGTTCGTGCGGACGTGCGTCGACGGCCACGTGAGTAATTGGCGCCGCGCAGCGCTGCGCACGAAGCGCGGTGGACAGCAAGAGTTCGTAGCAATGGATTTCGGCGCGGCCGAGCGAGAGTTCATTGATTCCGCGCCGGCCCCGGATGCCGACGTCGAGGCGTTCTTCCATGCAGAATGGGTGCGCTCGGTCTTCGAGCTTTCGCTCAGTCGGCTTCGAGGGGAATGCGAGCGATCAGAGAAGATGACGCACTTTGCACTCTTCGTCCGCTATGATGTTGAAGGAGCTCAGCGCGACGCGCAGCCGAGCTACAGCGAGCTCGCCACTGAGTTCGGATTGCCAGCCACTCAGGTCACCAATTTCCTCGCGTGGACTCGCCGCGTCTTCCGACAGCAGGTGTTGATGGCCCTCGCGGAGCTGACCAGCGACGACGTCGAATACGCTGAAGCGGTTCGCGACCTGCTCGGCGTGTCGACAACGTGACTCGGCTCAATGATAGTGCTGTCTCTCAGCTCCGTGCGCTCACGGAGCAGCCCGACCTGTCTGAGACACGCTACGAGCTTCGCGAGCTGTTGGGTCGTGGGGGGATGGGCACCGTCTACGCAGCGACCGATCGAGAGCTCGGCCGAGTGATCGCGCTGAAAGTGCTGAACGTCATGACTATCTCAGCGTCCAGCGCCGATCGGCTTCGCCGCGAAGCGCGGATTCTCGCGCAGTTGGAACACCCGAACATTATTCCCATCCACGACGTCGGCACACTACCCGACGGCCGTTCGTTTTACACCATGAAGCTCGTGCAGGGCCAGCGCCTCGATCAGTTCATTGCGCCAGGACTTCCGATCGCAGATCGGTTGCAGGTGTTTGAGCGAATTTGCGACGCGCTCGCATTTGCGCACGCGCGTGGCGTGATCCATCGAGACCTCAAGCCCTCCAACATCATGGTGGGACCGTTTGGCGAGGTACTCGTACTCGATTGGGGAGTCGCCAAGGCCGACGCTCGCACGCCGCCCACTGACGACGATGGCGCACCTCGCCGGCCGGAACCGGAATCGACGGGGAGCGGCAGTGTTGTTGGCACGCACGGATACATGTCGCCGGAGCAAGCG
>JBBQHJ010000476.1:0-2848 GCA_038323865.1 Gemmatimonadales bacterium | reverse complement strand
CGATGGAGAGCTCGCCCTCCTTGAACCGCTCGCGAAGATTCTGGCCCTCGACGAACGGCATGGTGTAATAGGGGAGGCCCGCAATATTGCCGGCTTCGAGAAGCGGAACGATGTGCGGATGCTGGAGCCGAGCGGCGAGTTCGATCTCGAGTTGGAACCGCGCCGCGTCAATGGAGCCGATGAGGTCCGGCGACACCGTCTTCACGACAATCCTTCGGCCAAGCCTGGGATCGGTCGCCATGAAAATGCGCGACATGCCGGCTGCGAGCTCGGTCTCGAGCACGTAGGTCGAACCGAGTGCGGCCTGGAGCTGATCGCGAAGAGGAATGGCGGGCGTCATTACAAGAATGATAGCAGAAAAGGCAGATCCTTCGCTGCGCTCAGGATAATGAGGGTGTCGTCGTGAGCGCAGCGAGGGACCTGTTTCTAGAATCTGCCATCCAGATACAGGTTCACGCGCGTCTGCTTTGCCGGATAGATCCCGCGAGCAACGTCGAAGCGCAGGAAGCCGTCGAACATCGACCAGCCCACGCCGGCGCCGCTCAGCGGACGTCCAACTTTCCGCCACGCATCGCGATCACCGGCCCAGCCGAGATCAGCGAAGAACGAAAGCTTGTAGCCTTCGTTCTGTTTGGCGATTTCGAGCCGGCCAAGCCAGAACGCGTTGCCACTCTGCGACGTGTCGGCGCTCTGCCCGCGCACCGTATGCGCGCCGCCGAGGAACCAGCGCTTTTGCGGCGGCACTGCGCCGATCGAACTGCCGCCCGCCACGGTGAGCCCGGCAGAAAGCCGGTCGTTGAGTTCATGTGAGACGGTGAGCTCGAGTGCGCCGCGTCCAAACGACGAATCACCGTGCGCTGCTTCCAACTTGAGATTCGTGAAGGCGCGGAAGCCGTGTGGATCGAGACCAAAACTCTCCGCGTAGCGCACGGAGGCGCCTTCGTAGTTGCCCTCCCACGCCGCGATGTTCGGGATGTACCCGCTGCGCGTGCTCAGCGCACTCCGCTCGTGCTCGGCGAATGCGCGCCAGTCGAGACGAACGCCGCGCTCCGTATTCCACTGAAGGTCAGCGCCCGCCGTGCGATAGTAGAATCCCTCGTCGCGACCGAACAACAACGCCGAAATGGAGCTTCCGAAGCTCAGTGGATTTCCCCACTCGTTTGCCGCGACGAGCCTGGAATAGCCGGTAACACGCATGGTCGCACTGCCATTCGTGCGATTGATCGACAGCTCGCCGTTGGGAATCTGATCGGAAAAGCCGAAGCGGCCGAGCGCGCCCACGGAATATCCGGCACCAACTTCCTGCTCGAGTCCGACACCTGTCGAAAGACCTTCCACGCGATTGTAGCGCGTGAGCGAGAGACCATACTGCGTGCGCACCGGCGGAAGATGCACGAGCGAGAACGGCGCCTGTGCCGACATGGACAACGCATCGGCAATGGCATTCTCTCGATCGGCGGCGCCGAACACGTCGTCATTCTTGTCATAGATGGACGCCGGTAAATCGGCCGAGTGCGTGAGCGAGTCCACGTTGCAGGGCACGCGAATCTCCACCGGCAGCTTGGACTCGTAGCGCACCTGCGAAATCACGCGCACACCGGAGGTATCGCACTGGCGCATCGATCCGACATGCATGCCCGCCTTGATGGAATCCCGCCGCGCCTTCATTGCCGCCCGGTAGACAACCAGCGTGGAATCGCGCCACGCCTTCTTCGCGCTATCGGTCAACACCAATGGAACACGCGCGAGTCGCGGCCGATCAAACTTCGCGGAATCAACGTGTACCTCGGACAAACCCAGATCAGCGTTGACTGAAGCGTACTCAAATGCGTTCTCGTATTCGACGGGAACGCGCGCGAACAACATCTCCACGTGGCCTTGCATGGACTGCACGCGTGGCAGCCAGAAGCGTCCCTGATAGAGTCCATACTCGACGACAATCGCCGAGATCTCTGCGCTGCCAGGACCCATGAGCGCCTTCATGACGAACTGCGCAATCTTCGGTGCCTTCGCGGTTGAATCGGAACTCGACACATTCACGCCGGCGCGTGCTGGAGCAGCAAGGCGATACGTCGCGCGGACGAGATGGCCCGACGCGACATCGAACCAGAGCGATCCGACCGCGAGATTGAACTGCGCGATGCGCGGGCGAACCTTCAACTCGCGAATGCGCACCATGTCGCCGTTGGGAAGTTTGAAAGTCGCCGAGTCACCGGTGGCGTACGTGTACCACGCTTCAGCGCCGGTGGCGAGCGGATGTATCAAGCTCTTCTCATCGATGTCGGCCTTGGCGCTTCCGCCGCCAATCCAGAGTGTCTCGGAACCGGGGAAGTAGGGAACCGGTGACAACTCGAGATCCGTTGCCAACTCCGGCACGGCATCACGCTCGGCCTGTGGCACACCGGCAATGGGAATGGCCACGCGCACGCCGGTCATGTCGATGTGCACGCCGCGTCCGCGCTGCCACTGCACGCGCGCGGCGCTTTCCTGCCGGTATACGAGCTTCTCTGGTCCAATGCGTCCGATGCTTGCGAGCACGGACATGCGCTGTCGGACCTTGGCGTCGTATGCACGAAGCGCTGAGTCCTGCGCGAGGCGCGTACGTCGTGCGCGAGCGACGAGCTCACGCGCGGCGGGATCGGAATACGCGGCCGCGACGTCGGCTTCACTCACCATGGGCTTCTTGATGGTGTCGGCCGGTGCCTGCGCTTGTGTGGCCAGTGCGAGGCCGAGGAGTGCGATGATCATGGTGGGTGATCGAGTGTTCACGTCGGAGGAAGCGACTTGCCTACCCTCGGGGCCTTCAACTGTTCGCTGCACACAGGGAAATGTTTCATTGCTCCCGTGC
>JBBQHJ010000475.1:0-2885 GCA_038323865.1 Gemmatimonadales bacterium | reverse complement strand
TGGACTTCCGAGTTCGCCGGCTCGACAACCTGCCGGAAGAAGTGAGCTGGGATCCGGATCGCATCAACGAGGTCACGGGCAACCTGCTGTCGAATGCGTTCAAGTTCACGAAGAGCGGCGGTTTCGTGGAACTGACGGCTGGGCCGCACGTGAACGGAGTGTGCATCAAGATCGGAGACAGCGGAGCGGGTATTCCGCCCGAGCAGCTCAAGCGGGTGTTCGAAAAGTTCTTTCAGGCAGACAATCAGAAGCAGGCATCAGCGAAAGGGACTGGACTGGGCCTCGCCATCGCCAAGGAAATCGTGGAAGCGCACCAGGGACTGATCACTGTGGAAAGCATCGTTGGCGAAGGCACGACCTTCACCATTGTTCTCCCGCTGCGCGTCGTCGATCGCCGACGTACCAGCAGCTACAAGCTCATGGCCATGAAGAGCCGCCGGTCATGATTCGTCGCGTCGCGCCACTCCTTGCCATCGTGCTCGCGGCATGCGTCTCCGGCGGAAGCGCAGTTGAGATCGCACCGCTGTCCCGCGCCGAGTTTCCGTTGCTGCTCGCGCAGGCGTCGCAGGAAGCTGGTGCGGGACGCTTCGGTGTAGCGGACAAGATGCTGACCGACTTCTCCACGAAGTATCCCGCCAGTGGCGAAGCCGCGGAGTCCAACTACTGGCGAGCGATTTACAAGCTCGATCCGACAAACTCTGGTGGTTCGCCACACGATGCTGTGGCGCTGCTGGACTCGTACGTCTCGAATCCGAGCGCAGCGCATCGTTCCGAAGCCATGACACTGCGGCGCATTGCGAGCGCACTGGAGTCGCGGGCGGCCGCTACGCAGACGTCTCCCACGCGCACCGCTGGAGAACCGGCGGGCGACAAGGGCAAGGACGATGAGATCGCGCGCCTCACAACTGAACTCGCGAAGGCGAATGCGGAGCTCGATCGGATCAAGAGACGGCTGGCGCAGCCGACGAAGCCGTAACATCGCAGGTGCAGATTCCTCGACTCCGCTCGGAATGCCACGCGCTTCGCGCGATGATCAGCCAACGCGGAACAACTCGAGCGACCGCGAGTAGCGCTCACCGAGCGTCTTACGCAGGAGCTCATTCTCCTTGGTGGTGAGCTCGGGGTCCTTCGCTAAGAGCGTGTCGGCTTCCTCGCGCGCCTTCTCGTTCAACTGTTCGTCGCGCAGCGGATCGGCAACGCGAAATGCAGGTACGCCGCTCTGCCGTTCACCAAACAGATCGCCCATGCCGCGCAACTGAAGATCGGCGCGCGCAATCTCGAAGCCGTCCTCGCTGTCGACGAACACATCGAGACGTTGCCGAGTGTCCGGGCTGACATCGCCGAGCAGAATACAGAACGATTGTTCGGCGCCGCGTCCAACGCGTCCACGCAACTGATGCAGCTGTGAGAGTCCAAAGCGCTCGGGATGTTCGATGAGCATCACCGTCGCGTTTGGAACATCGATACCGACTTCGATCACCGTTGTGGCGACGAGGATGTCGATCTGGCCATCACGAAAGGTGCGCATGATGGCGTCCTTCTCATCGGCGGGCAGGCGACCATGCAGCAACGCCGTGCGCTTCTCGGCGAACACGCTCGCGGAGAGCTGCTCGTGCATCGTTGTGGCGGCCTTGAGGTCTGTCTTTTCCGACTCCTCGATTACCGGGTACACGATGTACGCCTGTCGGCCCTTACCGACTTCTTGAAGTACGAAATCGAGCACCTTCTCCCGTGCCTTCTCGGGACGAAGCGCCGTTGTGATTGGCTGACGCCCTGGCGGGCGCTCGTCGAGGATCGAGAGATCGAGATCGCCGTACAGCGTGAGTGCGAGCGAACGCGGAATCGGCGTCGCTGACATGAGCAGCACATCGGGACTCTCGCCCTTGGCGCCGAGTGCCTTGCGCTGTTCAACGCCGAAGCGATGCTGTTCGTCGACGACGGCGAGTCCCAAGCGCGAGAAGACCGTTGCCTCCTGCACGAGCGCGTGCGTGCCGACGACGAGCGCGGGCGTTGCCTCACCGAGACGCGACGAGATTTCTCGTCGCGCTTTTGCCTTCAAACCGCCGGTGAGCAGGATGGGTTCGACACCGATCGGCGCCAACATCCGCGACATTGAAGAGAAGTGCTGTTCAGCGAGCAACTCCGTGGGTGCCATGATCGCCGCCTGAAATCCATTCTCCATCGCCAGCAGCGCGGCGAACAATGCGACAACTGTCTTGCCGCTTCCCACGTCGCCCTGCAGCAGCCGCTGCATGCGCTTGTCGCTGCACATGTCCACGAAGATTTCGCGTAGCACGCGCACCTGGGCGCCAGTGAGTGTGAAGGGCAGCGATTCGCGGAGCTTCGTTGTGAGGTCACGCCTGTTCTCGAAGCGAATGCCAACGCGGCCTGTCCGCGCAAGCGATCGCGCGCGCTGCTTCAGGAGTTGCACGAAAAACAACTCTTCGAACGCGAGCCGTGCCCTGCCCTCGAGCGCTTCGGCAAGTGATGCCGGCCGGTGCACCATGCGAAGTGCGTCTCCAATGGAAGGCACCGCGGCGCGCTTGAGGACATCGCGTGGCAGGTATTCAGTGACGAGCGGCAGCAGCACATCGAGATGAGACTCGATGACACCGCGAATCACCTTGAACGAGAGCCCCTCGGTGGCGGGATAGACGGAGAGCACGCGTCCCTGTGCAGTTCCATGGTCCTCGTTGCCGAGGTTGACGTACTCGCGAGGTACGAGCTGTCGGCCGTGGAAGAAGCGCACGTTGCCGGAGACGAGCAGTACATCGTCCTTGTCGATGGTGCGATCGAGATACGGCTGGCCGGGCCATGCCACTTCGATCATTCCGCTGTCGTCCCTCAGCACGGCCTGGAAAATCCGCAGGCCTTTTCGCGTGGGC
>JBBQHJ010000474.1:0-2912 GCA_038323865.1 Gemmatimonadales bacterium | reverse complement strand
GCTCCTCGCTGCCGGGTCCGCAATTGGCGCGCAGACTCCATTGCTTCCTCCAATTGCGACGTCGCCCGTGGTGGCACCGACGCCGTCGCCGCGTGCACCAATGAACATGGCCGAGCACGCGGCGTATGTGCCGGAAGCTCCACCGGCATTCGCCACGGGCTTGACGAGCCCCGCCGGCTTCGCTGCACCTGCGGCGTTGGCGTACAGCAATTTCTCCATGTCGCGTGGGCTGTACACAACAGAGCCGGCCGACTCATTGTACCGTCTCGCAAAGACGGCACTCAATGACGGCGACTTCCGGAAAGCAGCGACCATTTTCCAGGCCGTGGTCGATCGCTTCCCGGATTCCGAATACGCGCCCGATGCGCTGTACTACAAGGCGTATTCACTGTTCCGCGGTGCGTCTGGCTCCCGAGATCTCGATCTTGCCATGCAGGCGCTCGATCGCCAGGAAGGCCGGTATCCAAAAGCGGGTACGCTCAACGATGCCAAGCAGCTGTGGGCGAGCATTCGCGCCGAGCAGGCGCGTCGCGGCAATGGCGATGCGTTCAACCGCATGCAGGAAGATGCGAACAAGCTCAATCAAGAGAAGGGTTGCCCGACCGCCGATGACGAGGCCCGCATCATTGCGCTCCGTGGCATTCAGCAGCTCGATCCCGATCAGGTGCTGCCCGTTCTCCAGAAGCTGCTTGCCCGCACAGACGACTGTTCGGTGAAGTTGCGCCAGAGCGCGCTCTACATGGTGGCGCAGACGAAGGAAGAGGAGCGCTCGGACATTCTCCTTCGCGCGGCCAGCAGCGATCCGAATTCCACCGTGCGTCGCGAGGCGGTACGCTGGCTCGCCGAAGTCAATACGGAGCGCGCAGCACACGCGCTCGACTCGATTCTCTTCACCGCGACCGACGCCGACATGCGCGAACGCGCATTGAGTGCGCTGTCACAACACAAGAGCCAGTCAGCGCGTGCTTCGCTGCGCAAGTTTGCCGAGCAGACGAGCGTGCCAACGGATCTCCGCGTCCGCGCCGTGATGAACATCGCCACGAGCCCCCGCAAGATGGGCGACGAGAATGAATATCTGCGCGGCATGTTCAATAAAACCGCGAGCCCCGAGCTGCGCGAGGCGATCATCGAAGGCATCTCGCAGATCAAGTCTCCTGATCGCACGGCGTGGATGCTCGGCATCGCACGTGACAAGAAGCAGGAGACCGAAGTGCGAAAGAAGGCGCTCTATGCGGCCGGCCAGAGCGGCGTGGAACTCAAGGATCTGCTCAACCTGTACGACGAGATGAGCGGCCAGCCGGAGATGCAGGACCAGATGCTGTATGTCTATCGTCAGCGCAAGGAAACAGAGGCGACGGAGAAGCTGATGCAGATTGCCAAGAACGAGAAGATTCCCGAGTTGCGCAGGAAGGCAATCGCGTATCTTGGCGACCGCAAGGATCCGCGCGTCCGTCAGTTCCTGCTCGACATCGTCAATCCGTGAGGGTGCGATGCGACGCCTATTCAGTGCCGCACTCGGTGCGGTAGTCCTGGTTCTTCCTCACGCGGCGCAGGCACAACGCCCACTCGCGGAGCGGATCAAGGCGATGGGCACGAAGACCGTGGCGTTCAATGCACGCTCACGGCCGGAGACATGCGGTGATGGACTGACGTCGTACAGCGATGGGCTCACGAGCTCGCAGACTCGGTACTTCATTGGCTATGACATGATCAGCTATGGATCGTGGGAGGGACGCACCAGTGGTCCCTGCGAGAAGGGTCCCGTGCGCGTCACGGTTCGCGTGGTTGAGGGTCAACTCAGCTGGCTGCACACGTACGTGGGCCCACTCACCACACTCGGCGACACCATCACCGATCTCGGCGCGGTGTCGACGTCGGACGCACGCACGTTTCTCGAGCCGCTGGTGCTGGCATCAGACGGTCGTGCGTCGCTGGAGAGCATGATGCCATTCGTGATGATCGACTCGCTACCGCGCTGGAGCGTGTTCGAGCGCGTGGCGCGCGATTCGTCGCGAATGAGCAAGTACCGTCGCCGCGCGGCAGACTTGATGGCGCGCGGCGCGGCAGCAACAGTGCCTGCGGAGCCAGGTGTTGACGAAGACATTCGGTCAACTCGAAGGGAAGCCGTCTACGCACTCGCTCGTCAGCAGCCTACGAGCGATAACATCGTAACGGATCTGCTCACGATCGCTACGTCGAACCCACATCGGGATGCTCGAGTGGCGGCCCTATACCAACTCGGGCAAGGGTCGGATCCGAGGTCGGTTGAGCTATTCGCAACCATGCTTCGGGGGAAGCCCTAACAACAGCTTGTGAGCTTGTGAGCTTGTGAGCTTGTGAGCTTGTGAGCTTGTGAGCTTGTGAGCTTGTGAGCTGCTCCGCGACGGAGCTCGCCGCACCGTTGAACGCTGTGTCGATGCGTAGTGCGATCTCTCGAGCGACTGAAGGCCGCGACGAGAAGCCATGAGCGTCGTGCTCAGAGCTTAGAGCATGACTGCGATGTCGTAGAGTGCGTGCGTCCACGCGGTAATCCCGAACCCTCGTGTCAGGTACAGCGCTGAAAACGCCACACCGGCCACCGCGCGAAACACAAACGACTCGATCGTGAATGTGTCGCCGAGTGATCCGACGTAGTGGAATGCGGAGAAGATCACGGCGCCGACTAACGTGGCCCCGATTCCGGCAACGAGGCGGCTGAATCCGATGAAGCGCATCGCATGTGAAAGCAGCGCGACGAGCACCACGCGGAAGAGCAGTTCTTCATAGAGCCCTGCCCCGATCGACAGCGTGAGCTTGGCGAGCGCATTCGGCGCCGTTGCGGGTACGGAAAGTCCGCGGACGATGTGCGCCGTCGCCACGCCCACGACGAGACCGAACACCATCGCGAGTGCGCCCGACTCCAGCAGCATGTA
>JBBQHJ010000473.1:0-2913 GCA_038323865.1 Gemmatimonadales bacterium | reverse complement strand
TCGCCCGGTCCTTCAAAGCGAACTGAATTCGAGCCGAACACGGACCTGGTCACCGTGTCCTTTGGTGCCTCGGATCTTCTTGGGAACCGCGAGTAACGTGCGGCCGTCCTTACCGCGCCAAACGCTGGTCTTCCACGTCTGGCCGTCGACGGTGGCGTGAACGGGAGTGCGTCCCCACGCATGCGTTACGGAGGGCGCGTACTTTTCCGGAACAAGCGCGAACACCCATCCGCCGGTGCCGGGGTGCTGCGAGAGTGTCGCGAGAAAACTTGGGGGACGGTGTGTCATGCGCTCCAAATGAAGTCGAGTAGTGCCGCTCAGAACAATCCCGGACCGCTGGACGCGCCACAGGTAGGCGCATTCCTGCGCGGCGTGCAGTGTACTCCCGTACCGCACACCGGAGCACACATGTTTTCCCTGCTCGCGTCCGTCGCCCTCGTCGTCAATCTCGCAACTCCCGCCTCTGACAGCGCACAGTTGCGCCGAGAGGAACTTATGGCCAAGCTGCACAACGGGGGCTATTCGGTGCTGCTCCGACATGCCCGTACTGACTATTCGGTGCAGGAGCCCATGGGAACCGTGCCAGTTGAGCGCAGCGCTCAGCGAAACCTCAGCGACGACGGCATCCGCGACGCGGCGTTGATGGGTGTTGTCTTCCGGAAATACGGAATCTCGTTCGCCGAAATCATATCGAGTCCGATGTTTCGAGCTGTTGAAACTGCAGAGATGGCGGCCGGAAAGCCCACGACCACGATGGCCCTTCGCGTGTTTCCATCCACGCCGGAGCAAGAGCAAATCGTCAAGACGGCCCCGAAGCCGGGCACCAACCGGCTCATCGTCACGCACCACTTCGTGATCGAGAAGTTCGTTCCTGGTATCACGCCGGGTGCGGTCGCCGAAAGCGAGGCTGCCGTGGTGAGCCACGAGCCGAATGGAGACCTCCGACTGGTCGGCATCATCAAGCTCGATGACTGGAAGGCACTCGCCAATCCCGGAAGCGGCGCCTCGGCGGCGTCCGGCCAATCGGGAACACTGGTGCACTCTGCGCCCGCTGCAGCTGTCACACATACAGGAACGGCGGTCGCGATTCCGAACAGCGCCGCCGGTCACCTCGCGCACGGGTATATCTCGGCGTTCAATTCCGGAGACGCGAATGCCATGCGTACATTCATCCAGTCCTCACTTGTCGCAAATCCGCAGCGCCCCGTGGAGGAGCGCGTGAAGACGTACCTGAAATCCTTTGACGATTTCGGCCCGTTAGCCTTGGTGAGTCTCGACAGCGCAACCGCAACACAGGTGACGCTCGGCGTGCGCTCCAAGCGGGGGGCGCTCTCGCTCACCGTACGAACATCAGACACCGATCCGCAGCGCGCCGCGTCGGTCACGATTTCCGCCCTCGGTGCACACCACTGACATCGCGACATGACGCAACGCTGATCGAGAACGAACGCTCGCCGTCCTTGATGGCGAGCGTCGTCGTCGTTGTCGGATGTCTCGTGCTCGGCGGCGTCAGTGCGCTCGAGACGCGGCACGTTTCGGCGACACATGGTCTGCCCATTGATTGGCTGGTGGTGCTGATTTCAACCACACCGCGCTGGATCGCGCTGGCCATTCTCATGCCGGTTGTGCTGCAGCTTGCGCTGCGTGTCCCTCTCACGCCGCCCCGCGCGTCAGTGTTTGCACTCCATGCCGTGGTCTTCATGGTGGTCTCGGGTGCACACGCGGCGCTCGACTCGTGGGCCATGGGCTTCGTTGCGCCACAGGTGGTCCTCTTTTTCGGGCTGATCCCGCGGCTCACACGTTCCTGGTACAACACGATGCCGACTGTCGCGACGACGTACGCCGCCGTGTTGTTCGCCGGGTGGGGAATGACGGAGGCACGTGAGCGAGAGAAGCGGACGCTGCGCGCATCGCAGCTCGAAGCGCAGTTGCAGGCGGCGCGTCTGTCAGCGCTGCGCGCGCAACTCCAGCCACACTTTCTCTACAACACGCTCAACGCCATTGCGGCGCTCGTCGTGGACATCCAGCCGGCGCGCGCAGTCAGCGCCATCGAGCAGTTGAGCGAGCTGCTGCACGCATCGCTGCATGATGATGGACGAGAAGCAATTCGCGTCGATGAAGAAGTACAACTCGTGGAGCGCTACCTCGCGCTGCAGCGCATGCGCTTCGGCGACCGTTTGCATTACAGCTCTGCGATCGCGCCGGAGGTTGCCGACTGTCTCGTCCCCGTGCTGCTACTCCAGCCCCTCGTGGAGAATGCCGTCGTTCATGGTCTCGACGCAGGACAGGAGTTGCTGCACGTGCACATCAACGCCGTTGCGACTCAGGCAGGAGTGGAGATCACCGTCGAGAACGATGGCGCGAATGTTGGATCAGCGATTCCTCGGGCGGGTGGGCACGGCGTCGGACTCGCTGCAACACGTGCGCGACTCGCAACTGTGCATGGCGACAGCGCATCGCTCGCACTGGAAGCTCGCAAGAACGGCGGCGCGATCGTGCGCATCGTCATTCCATACACGACCGGCACGCCGGCGCCAAGCACGCTGGCGATGGACCTTCAGGAGGCGATGTCATGATGCGCCACGGTGTGCTCCTCGTTGACGACGAGCCGCTGTCGCGCCGGCGACTTCGCCAGCTGCTGCATGGCGACCCCGACTTCGACGTCGTCGGCGAATGCGGCGACGCGCGCGGATTGTCGGATGTCGTGCGTGAGCTTCGCCCCGACGTCGTGTTTCTCGACATTCGCATGCCGCACATGGATGGCTTCGAGGCGCAGCAGGCCATTCGTACGTTGGTGAAGCATGTCGTCTTCGTCACAGCGTACTCGGAACACGCCGCGCGCGCATTTGAAGTGGCCGCGAGCGACTATCTCGTGAAGCCAGTCACCCAGGCGCGCTTCTCCGCCGCGCTCGA
>JBBQHJ010000472.1:0-2928 GCA_038323865.1 Gemmatimonadales bacterium | reverse complement strand
GTGACGCTTCGTCTTTCCCATCCACTCATTACCGATGCCGACGCCGCCGGTGATGCCAACCTTGGTATCGATGACGAGCAACTTCCGGTGATCGCGCGGAATGAATCCGAACCACGGCCGAAGACTGGGCGCGCTGAACACCCGATGTTCCACCCCTGCACTGCGAAGCTCATCGAGATACGAATTCTTGATGCCGCGCATGCCGATCCAATCGCTCAGCACGCGGACCTGCACGCCGCGCTTGGCCGCCGCGATAAGCGACGCGCCGATGAGTTGCCCTACTTCGTCGGAACGCAGGATGTACGCTTCGAGGACGACCGTCTCCTTCGCCGCGTCGATGGCCTTGGTCATGACGTCGAACGTGGCGGGGCCGTCGTGGAGCAGCGCCACCGTGTTTCCACTCGAGACGTCGGCGGCGGCGATACGCCAAAGTCCGCGTGCGAATGACGGCCCGGCGGTGGCACGGTTAATGGCCTCCGGAGCCTGGGGCTCGGAGGTAGCTGGTCGGGTGGGATTGGCGACTTGCGAGTTCACTTGCCCGTGCACGCGTACACGTTACGTGCCCGCTCGACTCTCCGCTGCGTCGAGTACCGCCGAAAGGGAGGTAAGATCGAAGGGTTTGTGGATGACGGGCCGGCCAAAGCGGGCCAGATTCGGGCTGCCGGCCGCACCGGGGTACTCACCTGTCACGAATGTCACGCGACTAGCCTTGGCGGGGTGGTTCTCCACGATCCATTCCATGACATCGGCGCCGCTTTCGTCGCCGAGCCAGACGTCGAGAAAGATGACAGCCGGGTCTTCGGATTGGATGGCGTCGCGCGCCTCGGCGCCAGTTTTTGCGACCCGAACGACATCTCCCCGCATGCCAAAGAACCGGGAGACCACGATACCAATGACCTCTTCGTCGTCTATGTAGAGCAGCGTCGCCATGAGCCCCTTTGCGGCCTGCGGGTCCGGTGCCATACTGCTGGAATGCTCAACATCGACCTCACCGGACGCCGCGCACTTGTCGCGGGCGTCGCTGACGATGGTGGCTTCGGCTTCGCCATCGCCAAGGCACTCGCGGAAGCCGGAGCAAGTGTCGTCGTCGGCACCTGGCCCCCGGCACTCAACATCTTCCTGAACCTGCTCGAGCGCGGAAAGATGGATGATTCGCGCCGATTGTGCGATGGATCACTATTAACGTTCGAGAAGATCTATCCGCTGGACGCTGTCTTCGATACCTACGACGCGATTCCCGAGGATCTCCTGACCAGCAAGCGCTACAAGGACGTTGGCGACTGCTCGATTTCGGGGATGGCTGCTCAGCTCGTTCAGGATTTCGGGGAGAAGCCGCTGGACATCGTGGTCCACGCGCTGGCGAATGGCCCAGAGGTGAAGAAGCCGCTGCTCGAGGTGAGCCGGAATGGCTACCTCGCCGCGGTGAGCGCGAGCGCCTATTCTATGATTTCGCTGCTCCAGCACCTCGGCCCGATCATGCGCGAGGGTGGCTCGTTTGCGTCGCTCACGTACATGGCGAGCGAGCGCGTGATACCCGGCTATGGCGGTGGGATGTCGAGCGCGAAGGCAGCGCTGGAGAGCGACACGAGGACGCTCGCCTTCGAGGCCGGACGGAAGTACGGCGTCCGCGTGAACACGATCTCGGCGGGCCCATTCGCGTCGCGCGCGGCGAGCGCAATCGGGATTATCGAAAAGATGGTGGCCTATGTGTCGCAAAACTCGCCGCTAAGGGAGCCCCTCACGGCAACTGAAGTGGGCAATACAACAGCGTTCTTGTGCTCACCGCTCGCATCGGGGATTACCGGTGCAACGGTCTATGTCGACAAAGGCTACCATGCCATGGGGATGGCCTTGGAACCCGACAACCCTGAGCAGTGAGCCGTGAGCGGTAAGCTCTGAGCTGCTCAGTTGAAGTGGCTCCTCGCGTGGAACCATCGCGATGCGTCCGGTCGAGCCCAAGCTGTAAGCTTTGAGCGAGTAGCGACGAGCTTTGCGCCGCTACTCGCCGCCGTGTCCACATCCCTTGGGGCAGTACGCTTTCATAAAAACGCTGCGCCTCAGGCGCGCGTTACGCGGCGGTGGAAGCGGCTGGCGGCTCTAGGCTAAACGCTCACGGCTTACAGCTTGGGCCCGCGATGCCGCATCGATATTGCTCCCAGCCAAGATCAATCTCGGCCCGACAAGCTCGAAGCTCACCAGCTCGGTTTACGGAGTTGGCTCTGACCCGCCGCCGTCGATGGCGAGTAGCAGACAGGCTATGGACAGATGCGTTCATGGCATTACTTGCCGCTCAACGCCCAACCAGACCAACTACCAATCACTTACGGCGACGGAGGGCCAGACGGATTGCCATCGGAGTCCGACTTCGGCCGCAGTCGCAGCGCCTGTCCGAAGTTCTTCGTGATGGTGAGGAACATCGCGCGAGCGCCGAAGAAGCGTTCGCTCGTCTCGATCACCTGACCATTCGCCGTTTTGTAGCCGAACTTCTGCATGTTGAACGGGTCGTTCACGCGCAGCGAGATATTGCCCTGGTCACCCCACGCCTTGTATCGCAAACCCGTGGAGAAGTTGATGAATGCGAGCGACGACCCGCCTTCGGTCTTGGTGGGCGGGCGATAGCCGCCGAAGGACTGCACATCCCATTGGTTGTTGAACTTGTACGTGGCGTTCGCGTTCACGTTCCACGACACCGCCTTCGTGGACAGATTTGCGGTGGTCACGGTGAGGTTGCTCGCGTCACTCGTGTAATACGACGCGCTGGAACTGATACCACCCGTGAGCGGGCCGTGGCGCAGCTGCATGCTCACGCTCGTTCCAACCTGCGCGTTATGCGACAGGTTTTCGAATGTGCTCACCGAGATGCCGTTCGCATCGATGTACTGGATGTTACGCACAGCATTGTTGGTGCGGCGCACGTAGGGATTGACC
>JBBQHJ010000471.1:0-2930 GCA_038323865.1 Gemmatimonadales bacterium | reverse complement strand
TACGCCCATTGCTGTCGCGCGCTACTGCATAGCCGCGCTCGAGGGTCGCGAGCGGACTCAGGGCGTTCAGACGGCCTGAGAGCGCGCCCAGCCGCATCTGGTGAGAGTGGATGCGCGTGGCGAGTGCTGCCTTCATCGCGCGGGATGCATCGGCCGCGCGGTACCGGTGCGACTCGATGCGGTCGTGCATTGCGTCGACCAAGCGCTGCTTCAGTTCTCCGAGCGAGCGACTCAGCTCCGCATGCGATCCGACGGCGGCTTCGGCGGCCGCACTCGGAGTGGGTGCCCGCAGGTCGGCGACAAGGTCGCACAAGGAAAAGTCGATTTCATGGCCGACCGCCGAAATGGTCGGCACGGGACAGAGCGCGACAGCGCGTGCGACGCGTTCGTCGTTGAACGCCCACAAATCTTCGCGGGATCCACCACCGCGGCCAATGATCACGAGCTCCGCGCCACCCCACCGGCTGACGCGGCTGATGGCCCGGCAGAGCTCACGCGGTGCAGATTCCCCCTGCACCGCTGCATCAATCACGACCAACTCAACGCCAGGCGCGCGACGCTGGAGCACGGCGATGACATCGTGCAGGGCAGCCCCGCTCTCGCTCGTGATCATGGCAATCCTTCGCGGAAAGCGCGGGATCGGGCGCTTCCGCCGAGGATCGAGCAAGCCATCCGTGTCGAGCTTCAGGCGCGCAGCGTCGAACGCCTTCTGCCACAGGCCATCGCCTTCGGCTTCGATGCGCTTGACCGTGAAGCGAATTTCACCACGCGCCGCGTAGACGCCCAGGTGGCCGAACACGGCCACCTGCATGCCGTCATCGGGCGCAGCAGGAAGTCGCAGTTGATCGCGCGTCCAGACTACACACTTGAGCTGCGAGTTCCGGTCGCGAATACAGAAGTACCAGTGGCCGTTGCGATGAATCTTGAAGTCACTGATCTCTCCGCGCACCCACAGCGGAATGAACGCGCCTTCGACGATGTCCTTGACCGTTTCGGTGAGCGTCGAGACGGCGATGGCCGAGCGCGCGCTGGCGCCGGGAAACATCTCGCCGACGTCTTCGAGGATGGGACTCTCCGGAAGCGGCGCTGCATCGAACAACGTCAATGCATCGTCGCTCGCGCTGTTCGGCGCGGCGCGATGCGGCTTCATGTCAGCGTGCGTGCCGCGGCGTGTGCGGTGTTGCGGAGCAGCATCGCAATGGTCATGGGACCTACACCACCGGGAACGGGCGTAATGAGCGACGCAACTTGGCGAACACCTTCGAAGTCGACGTCGCCGACGAGGCGCGTTCCGCTCTTGGTAGTCGCATCAGGAATGCGATTCATGCCGACATCGATGACGACGGCACCTGGCTTCACCATGTCGGCAGTCACCATGCGCGCACGACCGGCCGCAACAATCAGGATATCCGCTCGCGAGGTGTGCGCCGACAAATCGCGCGTACGACTGTGACAGATGGTGACGGTGGCGTCGGCACCGGCACCGCTCTGCACCATCAGCGCGGCCATCGGCTTGCCGACAATGGTGCTGCGGCCGATCACGACACAATTCGCGCCCTTGGTCTCGACACCGTAGTGCATCAGCATGCGTTGCACGCCGGCCGGTGTGCATGGCGCAAAGCCATCCGTGTGCCCAATGAGCAGCTTGCCCACGTTCACGGGATGAAAGCCATCGACGTCCTTCGCGGGATCGATATGGCGAATCACAGTGTCGGGATCGATGTGCTTCGGCAGCGGCATCTGCACGAGAATTCCATGCACGGCCGGATTGCGATTGAGCTGCTCGACCAGTGTCAGCAGCTCGGCTTGAGACGTCGCGGCTGGAAGACGGATCGTTTCGCCCGCCATTCCTGCTTCATGCGACGCCTTTTCCTTCGCACCGACATAGACCGCGCTCGCCGCATCTTCGCCGACGAGCACGACGGTCAGTCCGGGCACGACACCGCGCTCGCGCAATTTCGCGACCTCTGCCGCAACCTCGCCGCGAATCAATTTCGCGAGCGCCGTTCCGTCGATCAGGCGTCCAGTCGACCTGAGCTCAGCGGGCAAAGTCCACCGCGCGCGTCTCGCGAATCAGCACCACCTTGATCTGCCCCGGATACTGAAGCTCCGCTTCGATACGGCGCGCGATTTCCTCAGAGAGCGTCGACATGCGCAGATCGTCGACGTCATCGGGAATGACAACGACGCGAATCTCGCGGCCTGCCTGAATTGCAAAGACACGTTCGACGCCCTTGTAGCTCGACGCAATCTTCTCCAGTCCTTCCAGCCGCTTCACATACGTCTCGAACGCCTCTCGACGTGCACCCGGACGCGAGCCGGAGATTGCATCGGCGGCCTGCACGAGCACTGACACTTCGCTCTCGTGCGGCACGTCGTCGTGGTGCGCAGCAATGCAGTTCACAACGAGCGGATGCTCGCCGTACTTCGTTGCCATTTCCACACCGAGCTGCACGTGTGTGCCTTCGTGCTCGTGCGTGAGCACCTTGCCCATGTCGTGCAGGAGCGCGCCGCGCTTGGCCATCGCGACGTCGAGACCGAGCTCCGCCGCCATGATACCGGCGAGGTGCGCGACCTCCTGCGAATGATGCAGGATGTTCTGCCCGTAGCTCGTTCGCCACTTCATGCGGCCGATGAGCTTGATGATTTCCGGATGTAGGCCGTGCACACCGGTGTTGTACGCCGCCTGCTCGCCCGTTTCCACAATGGCGATGTCGACTTCCTTCTTCGACTTGTTGACGACTTCCTCGATGCGGCCCGGATGGATTCGTCCATCGGAGACCAGTTTCTCGAGCGCCAACCGCGCGACCTCGCGTCGTATCGGGTCGAAGCACGACACCACGACCGTGTCCGGCGTGTCGTCGATGATGACATCGACGCCGGTGGCGAGCTCGAACGCGCGGATATTCCGACCCTCGCGACCGATGATC
>JBBQHJ010000470.1:0-2947 GCA_038323865.1 Gemmatimonadales bacterium | reverse complement strand
GGAGTTACTCCACGTGGAGCGTGTGGGCGGCGATCGGACTTGCGACAGTGTGGCGCGCACTCGCAGCGGGGAAAAGTGAGACGGATGTGCGCGACTCACGGAAATGGTTGTTTGCGTCGCCGGTGTTGGTGTTATGCCTGGTTCCGTTGTTCGGCAATTGGACGCAGGCATCGCGCGCGAACGAAACGGCAACGCGCGATTGGGCGCACGACCTCCTCAATTCCGTTGAGCCCTACGGAATACTCGTGACGCTCGGCGACAACGACACCTTTCCACTTTGGTATGCGCAGGAGGTGGAAGGTGTTCGTCCCGACGTCACTGTTGCCGTGACGTCGCTGCTGAACACGGACTGGTATCCGCGCGGGCTGCGTATTCGAAAGCAAGCCACATACGACGCAGCACGCGGCCCCGCCGTGTACAGGAACCTGAACGCACTGAAGCCCACGACGTCGGTATTCTCGCTGACCGCCGATCAGCTCGATGCGGTTCCGGAAATGGTGAATGTCACGCAGCCGCAGTTGTTCCAGGCTGGAGCCATCAAGGCCGTAGTCGATCCCCGCCAGCTGGAATACGGTGTGCCGATTCGGAGCGACTTGATGGTGCTTCAATTGATCAAGGACAACCTCGGCATACGTCCGATCTACGTTGCGCGTACATCGGGCAACTACGTCCACGCACTCGGTCTCGACGCGTACGCGTTGATGCAGGGACTTGCCGTGAAGGTCATGCCGACACCGGTGGTCGCATCGGCGGACACGGTGCCGATTCAGGGAGCCGGTCATATCGACGTCGGGAGATCGAAGTCGCTATGGGCATCATATGCGGCGCCGAAGTCGATCATTCGACGCGGCGATTGGGTCGACCGGCCGTCGATCGGCATTCCGTATGTCTACATCGTGACGGCGAGTACGCTGGCCTCGGTGTTCGATGCGAAGGGAGCAAAAGCCGAGTCGGAGAAGATGCAGCGCGACGCAATCGACATTGCCAGTGCGGCGCGTGTGCTCGATCTGTTTGGCCCGTCGCCCGCTGCTCCTCCAGTGACTAAGCCCGGAACGGACGCGAGACAGGGAGTGCCGATCCGGCGCTGAGGGCGATGCGCTGGCTGGAGAGCCCGTCGCGCCGCATGTTAGCGCATGCTTCGCCTGATAACCTTTGGTGGGTTAAGTCTTGTTGACGACGGCGCGCCGGTCACCGGCGCGGCGTCGCAGCGAAGCCGGCTTGCACTGCTCGCGGTGCTGGCCGCTTCAGGGCAGGCAGGAGTATCACGAGACAAGCTCCTCGCGTGCCTCTGGCCCGAGAGTGAAGCGGAGCGCGCTCGTCACGCCCTGAAGCAGGCGGTCTACGCACTGCGCCGAGACCTGGGGAACGAGAACGCGATCGCCGGTACGGCGACACTGACCCTCGATCCGACGATCGTCACGAGCGACCTCCGCGAGTTCGAGGATGCAGTGACGCGCGGAGACGACGCCGGAGCGGTCTCCGTCTATGGAGGCGCATTTCTCGACGGTGTGTTCGTGCGCGGCGCCGCCGAGTTTGATCAATGGGCGGCCACAGAGCGCACTCGCCTCGAGCGAGCGTTCCTCGATGCCGTCGAGCGGCTCGCGCGCAACGCCGAGGAACGCAACGACATCACAAGCGCGGCGCAGTGGTGGCGTCGCGCGGCCGCGGCCGAGCCGGTGAGTGGGCGCTACGCACTCTCCTTGATGCGCTCCCTCGCTGAGTCCGGCGATGTGAGTGCGGCGCTTCAGCACGCGCGCGTGCACGATGCCGTAGTTCGCGCCGAGCTGGATTCTCCGCCGGATGACGCCGTCACCGCATTCGCCGAGCAGCTGCGAAAGGGTGATTGGACGCCGCCGGCCAGGGTACCGCGTGAGGTTGCGGTGCCGAGCGGTGCTCCGCCGGCCGCTCAGGCAGTTGAAGCGGTCGTGACTCCCGAACAGTCACCAACTATCGTCGCGCCGGCGATTGCTGCGGAGCCAACACGCAAGCGCTCGCGACTTGTGCTGGCGGCGGGTGGATTACTGGCTGTTGCTGCGATTGCCGTAGCTGGTGCGCTGACACGCGACCGAATGATGCGGCCAACGCAACCGCCGTCGAATCGGAGAATTGTCGTCGCGCAGTTCGCGAATCAAACCGGCGATGCCAAGATGAATCCGGCGGGCTTTCTCGCCGCCGAGTTCATCGTGAAGATGTTGATCGAGTCCAATTTTGAAGTTGTGGACCCGAGCACATCGGCCTCTGCGCTGCAGAGCATTCTGGGCCGAGGGCAGCTGCCCACGGCAAATGACAGCGCGGCTGCGCTTGCGGCGGAAACAGGCGCAGCAACCGTGGTGACCGGAAGTTTCTACCGTGAAGGCGACACGCTGCTTTTTCAGGCAACAGTGCGCGATCCGGCCAAGCGATTGATCCTCCACGTGATTGGCCCGGTTGCCGGCAAGCTGACCGCGCCGCAGGAAATTGTCAGCACGCTCGCGCGAAAGATCAGCGTGGCGATGGCGGCATCGGCAGATACGACGCCGGGAGCGAGTACGGCGGCATTGATCACTCCGCCGACGATCGAAGCATTCGTGCACACGGCGCGCGGTTGGGAAATGTTCTTTGAACGTCCGGCCGATACGGCGGCGGCCTTCAATGAGTTGGCGCTCGCGCTGCGGATCGACACGGCGTACATGACGCCGCGGCTGATGCGCGCCTACATCCTCGACGTCAAAGAACGTTGGGCAGACCTGGCGAGTGAGGTGAAGCAGCTCGATTCGCGCCGGTCACAGATGGGGCGTGTCGAGCTTGCAGCGCTCGCGCTTTATGACGCGGATCTGCGCGGAGATCTGGTTGGCCGGCTGCGCGCGTCGCGTGAGTTGTTGAGACTGAGTCCCGGCTCCATCGACATGTCGTTGCTGGTTGCCATATCTGCGAGCTACCTGCACCGGCCGTCGGAGGTGCTCGAGGT
>JBBQHJ010000469.1:0-2951 GCA_038323865.1 Gemmatimonadales bacterium | reverse complement strand
GAACATCGGCGATGACCGGATCAATATCCAGCAGCGGGAAATCCGGCTTGAGCTCCTGAAGGAGCTCGAAAATTGAGTTCTCCCCGCGACCAATTGCCACGAGCTTGGTGGGCTCGAGGCGGGCAAGCTGGCGACACAACTCACTGCCGATGGAGCCGCCTGCGCCGGTCACCAAAACCGTGCGATCAGTGACGAGCGAACGCACGCGCGCGGTGTCCGTGACAATAGGCTCTCGGCGCAGCAGGTCCTGAATTTCCACGCGACGGAGCGCGCTGACTGCCTTTTCACCCGAGAGCAACTCGAAGAGCCCCGGCACCGTGCGCGTGGCCAATCCGGCTTCCATAGCACGGCGGACTATGCCGCGGATCACCCGTCCGGGCGCGGAGGGAATGGCGATGATGACATCGCGCGTGCCGTGACGCTGGGCGATGACGTCAAGGTCGGCGACGGAGCCAAGTACGGGCACATTGTGAACGCGGAGCCCCTGTTTACTTGAGTCGTCATCGACGAAGCCGATTGGCACCAGTCCAAGCTGCACGTTCTCGAGCAATTCTCGAACTATCAGACCTCCAGCGACTCCAGCGCCCACGATGATGGCGGGGCTACCGCTGTGGCGACGCACACGACGCTCGCGCCGCGCCTTGATGCGAGCGAGAAAGCGCGGAAGCGAAACTGCAATAGTGGTGAGGCCCGCGTCGAGGACCAACACGGAGAACGGCACTCGCCCATCCGTGATTCCGAGCAATGGCAGCGCGAACACGCCCGTGGCCACGGACGTGATTGCGCTGAGAAACGATGCCACCAACAAGAGCTCGAGGTCGGCGATGCTCGCGTAGCGCCACAGTCGGCGGTAGAGGCCCGCGACAACCAAGACAATCAGCTTGAGCGGAACCGTAGCGACGACAAACGCCAGCATCTGGCTCTGCATGCCGGCCGGCCACTCGGTTCCCTCGAACCGCGTGAAGTAGGCGAGGAACCCGGCGACCGGAAGGAGCAGAAGATCAATGACGAAGAACGTACGATTTCTTACGCGGTACATTGAGCTGACGTGAAAGAACGGGGCGCAAACCTTCCCGGTGAACTCAGCACTCTCCGCTGACGGGAAGCTAGGGGCGTACCACTAATGCTCAAGCATGTGGCGGGCCGCTGTGCCGTGGAACACCCGCCAGTCACACTCGTGGTCAGCACGCGTGTGGCTCGCGCCCGAGCCGTGGGTCACGAGCGAGCTCGCACAATGTGAAATCCTTCACCGAATCCGAAGCCGGCTTGGGTACCTCGAAACTTCGCCAGCGCCTCGACCGCCCCGACCGAACGCGAACCGGGAACTGGTGGAATCTGCGATTCATAGCAGGCAAGCGCTTCGAGCTTCCGGCCAATCTGCGCTGAGATGTCCACTACCCAGTTCGGCGTGAAATTGGGTTCGATGTGAGGCGCGTTCCAGTGTGTCTCGGACAGAGTCTCATACGCGGCGACAATCTCGATGCCGCGCGCTTCGTTCACGGGCCGCGTAGCGACCATGACACTCTCGAAGATGATGCGATGGTCCACGTGCCGGTCGGGATAACAGGTCAGCACGATTTCAGGCGCAACATCGCGTATCGCCGCGCCGATTTTGCCATTCAGTTCGTTGATAGGCACATTGCCGATCATCGTGGCCGGGATCTCAAGATAGCGCGCCTCCGTAGCGCCGAGCACGGCCAGCGCTCGGCCGGCCTCGCGCACCGTGACATCGTACGCCTCGCGTGGGTAGAGCGGAGGTAGGTGACCGGACACGAACAGGATGCTGACGTGGTGCCCTTGTTCCACGCACTTGGCAATGGTGCCGCCCGCGCCGAGCGTTTCGTCATCCGGATGCGGGGCGACGATCAGGATTCTCTTCTTGCGACTCGCGTCAAACAATGCGCGGCTCCGGCATGGGAACGACGAAATGACCACCCTCTCGCACATAGCGCTCGTGCGCCGCCATGATCGGCTCGGCGAAATTCCACGCCAGGATGAGCGTATAATCCGGGCGGCGGGAATACAGCTCGTCCGTGGCAACGACGGGAATGTGCGACACCGGCAAAAAGCGGCCGTGCTTCATCGGATTGTCATCGACAACAAAGTCGAGCACATCGACGCCAAGGCCGAAGTGAGTCAGGAAGGTTACTGCCTTAGTCGGTGCACCAAATGCACCGATCGACGCGCCCTTGGCCTTGATCGCCTTCAGCATGGTAAGGAGGCGCTCACCGAGATTCGCGATGCGGTCACCGTAGTCCGCTATCGTCTCGGCCCGATCGAGCCCCAACTCGTGCTCGAGTTGGATGAGTTCATTCACCGACTTGTCGACTGGCCGCTGGCCTTTCGCCTTCTGGGCCATGATGCGAATGGAACCGCCCTGCGGACTAATGCGCTGCGCACCGATCAATTCCATGCCCGTGCGCTCGAAGAGCGCGCGAAACGGCGCCACGGTGTGATAGTCGAGGTGCTCGTGATAGATCGTGTCGAAGAACAGCTTACTGAAGACGTCCACAAAGTAGCCCACTTCGAGGACAAACACGCCGTCATCCGCCAGCCACTCCGCCACACCGCGCACGACACCCTCGAGATCATCGATGTGCGCGCAGGCGTTGTGCGACGTGATGAATGCAGCCGGCCCGTAGCGCTCGCGCAACTCACCGCCGAGTGATTGCGAGAAAAACGCATTCACCGTCTCGATGCCGCGAGCGGATGCGGCCTGCGCAATCTCCGTGGCGGGGTCGATGCCGACGACCTTCATGCCGCCGCTCTGAAAGAACGACAAACAGGTGCCATCGTTCGAGCCGATGTCGGCAACGAGGGCACCGGGTGCCAGCTCAAAGCGTTGCATCATATCGGTCGCATATCGCTCGAGATGCCGCACGAACTGCGACGACGTGCCCGATACGTAGAGGTAGTCGTTCTGATACAGGATCTGCGGATCTACAACATGC
>JBBQHJ010000468.1:0-2976 GCA_038323865.1 Gemmatimonadales bacterium | reverse complement strand
CGAGCGGAGTCGAGGAATCTGCACCTACGCCCTTACCGCCCTTCTCCTCGCACACTCACTGCAAGCACAATCACCAGTCGACTCCAGCCTCGCGGCATTTATTCGAGGCATTCGCGCCGTAGACAATCACACCCACGTGATGTCCATGGCCCCGAAGGACACCGACTCCGATGCCCTGCCACTCGACGGAATTCCACCAGGCCCAACGGCCGTTCGCGTTCGCGCCGACGACCCGCAGCTCATCACGAAGGGCCTGCGTGCACTCTACGGCTACCTGTACAACGACCTCACCGATCTCCACCGCTCCGAGCTCGCAACACTCGTGAAGCAGGTGCACAACCGCGAGAAAGACAACTTTCCCACTTGGGTGCTCGACAAGATCGGCGTCGAGGTGATGGTCGCAAATCGTATCGCCATGGGACCAGGCCTCAAGGCGCCGCGCTTCGCGTGGGCATCTTACGCAGACGCGCTCATCCTGCCGCTCTCGAACGCCGGCGCAGCGACGACACCCGACCAGCGCGCCCTCTACCCGCTCGAAGACAAGCTGCTCAAGCGCTACCTCACGGACCTCAAGCTCACCAGAGTTCCTGCATCGCTCGATGCATACCTCAAGACCGTCGTCACACCAACGCTCGAACGCCAGCGCAAGGATGGCTGCATCGCCGTGAAGTTCGAAGCCGCGTATCTCCGCTCACTCGACTTCGACGACGCATCATTTACCGACGCAAAGCGCATCTACGCGAAGTACGCGGGACGCGGCACGCCAACACGCGCCGAGTACAAGACGCTTCAGGATTATCTATTCCGGTATGTCGCGCGCGAGTCAGGACGACTCGGCATGGCCGTGCACATCCATTCACTCGAAGGCGGCGGCAGCTACTACCGCATTGCCGGCAGCGATCCGCTGCTGCTCGAGCCTGCGCTCAACGACTCATCGCTCCGTCACACAAACTTCGTGATCGTACACGGCGGCGGCATCTACGCGTCACACGCCGGCGCTCTCCTCAGCAAGGGCAACGTCTACGTCGACTTCTCGGCAATGTCCCTTCTGTACACTCCCGAGATGCTCGCGACAATCCTCCGCGACTGGCTCGCACAGTTTCCCGAGAAGGTCATGTTCGGTACCGATGCCTTCACGCTCAGCGCAGACGCCGGCTGGGAAATTGCCGCGTGGCTCGGTACCACCACATCACGCGACGCGCTGTCGATTGCGCTGACGAATCTCATGAACGGCGGAGAAATCTCGCGAACGCGCGCCGAGGAGATCGCAACGATGGTACTGCGCGGCAATGCAGGCGCATTGTACGGGCTATTCAAATAGCCGTCCAAGATCACCGTACAGCGCTACGCAGCATACGCAGCATACGCAGCACGAGGAAGTTCGGCGCGAGCGCCTGGCGGAGTCGCTCTTCCATCGGATCGGCGAACTGGCGCGCAATCGTCGTGGCGCCGGCAATTTGAGTGCGCTCGAGATCGTCCGCGGTAGGTTCGCTCACGACTCGAACTTATGAAATCGAGCGTCGCTTGCGAAATTTCTCATCGACGTCACCGACGAGCGCTACAAGATCGCGGTGAACGACGACGTCATCGCGTTCATCCGCAAGGCCAACCGCTTTGCGCACTCCGATGTCAGCTCGGTGCTGATCGACGTGTGCAAGGAAATGACCGGATGCCATTTTTATTGCCCCTCGTATGGCAGCATGGCGTATCTCGCCTTGAGCACGGAATCGAATCGCATCTTCGCCATCGCATACAACCAGCATGCGCTCTCGCTGCGACTACCTGATGCTCTGCACGCCGACACAACTGCCGACGGCGGCGTCCCCGAAACGTTGATCGGCCCGGAGTGGATTCGCTTCAATCCCTTCGAGTACGGTCGGCTGCGCTGGCAAGAGCGCCTCTCACGGTGGTTCGCCGAGGCGTTCAGCCACGCGAGCTGATGCTGGACGTTTGCGCCCCGACGCGGTAGCGTACCGCACCCTTCCTTCACGAACGGCCAGAGCACTTTGGCGGACCGCGATTCCCTCGTCAGCGCGTTGCAGGACCGTTTCCGCATCGAGCGCGAGCTCGGACGCGGAGGGTTCGCGGTGGTCTATCTCGCGCATGACCTGCGACATGATCGCCCCGTCGCGCTCAAGGTTCTCCACTCGGAAATCGCCGAGTCGGTCGGCGCCGAGCGATTCGAGCGTGAAATCAAGCTCGCGGCGCGACTCCAACACCCACACATCCTGGGTGTCTTCGATTCAGGGAGTGCCGACGGCCGGCTGTGGTTCGCCATGCCGTTCATCGAAGGGGAATCACTTCGCGATAGACTGAAGCGCGAAGGACAGTTGCCAATCGCTGACGCAGTCGTGATCGCTCGCGAGGTCGCCGATGCGCTCGACTATGCGCACGGACACGACGTCGTACATCGCGACATCAAGCCTGAAAACATCCTCCTGAGTGGGCGCCACGCAATGGTCGCCGACTTCGGCATCGCGCGCGCAGTGGCGGCCGACGTAGCAAGAGGACTCACGCAAACGGGCGTATCCATCGGAACGCCGGGTTACATGAGTCCCGAGCAGGCTACGGGCGAACGAGTCGATGCGCGAACGGACATCTACTCGCTTGGATGTGTGCTGTACGAGATGCTCGTCGGCGAGCCGCCATTCACCGGCGCCAACTCGCGGAGTGTCATCGCGCACATGCTCACGGAAGCACCGCGTCCCATTCGCATGGCGCGCGATGCGGTGAGCGACACGCTCGAGCGGGTCACCTTGCATGCCCTCGCGCGAGCACCGGCCGATCGCTACGCCACGGCATCAGAATTCGGTGATGCGCTCGCAGCAATTTCATCGACCCTCACGGCCAGCGTTACCTATTCAACTGGCACTGCGGCGAGCACGCGCGCGCGTTCGCGACTCACACCCATGCTCGGTGTCTTCGCCTTCGGCCTGCTGGTTGGATTGGGCGGCTTGTTTGCGTGGCGCTCGCAAC
>JBBQHJ010000467.1:0-2988 GCA_038323865.1 Gemmatimonadales bacterium | reverse complement strand
CTGGTCGGCACGGATGATGTAGTCACCCGGCTTGACGTCGAGACCGCCCGCCTTGAACGCGCCGGTGGCGGTCTGGATCTCGAGGCCCTGGCGTCGGAGCTCATTGACGGCGTCCGCCGCGTCGGCCTTGCGACGCTGGTTGGCCGGAATGACCCACGCGTACGTCGGTCCATTCTTGCCCTTGTCCACTGAGCGCTTGTTCTTGATCCAGTAGTTCTCGAGGAACGTGGTCCTGTTGTCGGCGATGTACTTGAGCGACAACAGGATTGCCGACTCCTGAATGTTCGTGTTGTTGCGCGGTCCCCACTTGATGGAGGGCAGCGGCGGATTCGGACGGAACCATTCGCGGCTCGTCGTCGTGGCCGGCAGCGTGAGGTTCGCATTGTTGTCCGGACCGTAGCTCTGCACTTCGTAGAAGCGGCCCGTGGAGTTGTGCGAGTGCGCGATGAAGAACATGTAGTTGGGCACCCAGCCATCGTAGAACCCATACGTGAACACGCCAGGCACGCCGCGCTTGGTCATTTCATTGACGTCATTCATGGCCGTCATCCACCACTCGTTGATCGTGATGGGATCGAGCGACTCGTTGTACGGACCCGTGCCGGTGCTGGAGTACAGGTAGCTCTGCGCTTCATGCAAGTCGTGCAGGAACGTTGGCGTCCATTCGAGGAACGTCTTCGTCGTGTTCCGCGTCAGCGACAGGAACTGTCCCATGCCATCGCGGTTGTTGTCGTGCTGCACATACTTGCCCCAGTACATCGCGGGCAGACGCGTCTCGCCCGTTGGGCGCTTCTTGTTGAAGTAGTAGGTGTCGACAACCTTTTCGCGGCCATCCACCTCGAGCACCGGCGTAATGAACGTGATGACGTTGTTGCGGATCTCGTTGATGAACGGCGTCTCTTCAACAATGAGACGATAGGCGAGCTCCTGCAGCATTTCGGGTCCGCCGAGTTCCGGCGAGTGCATCCCACTGGTAATCCAATAGATCGGCTTGGCCGTCTTGAGCAGGGCCTTGGCCTGATCTTCCGTGGTCGTCCGCGGATCCGTGAGCTGCTTGAGGTAGCCCTTGTACTTGTCGAGATCGCGGAGCGTCGCTTCGTCAGCGATTGCGGCAACGATCATGTCTCTGCCTTCTTCGCTCACGCCCATCTTCCACACCTTGATGCGATTCGGTGCAGCCTTCTGGAGTGCCTCGAAGTAGCGATTGATATCCTTCGAGTACGTCAGCTCGCCGGGCGTGCCGATGATGCGGCCGTGGAACTTGAGCGGCGTAGGAACGGTGCTGGACGCCGGAAGATGGTCCACCAATTCGGTGGTGATGCGCGGATCTTGGAGATGCTCCTTGATCTTCGCCGTATACTCGACGTCGTTGGCCTGTTGGGCCCCTGCCGTCGCGGCGAGCGCCGTGACTGCAAGTGCTGCGAATGTAAGCCGTCTATTGATCATTCTGACTCCTCGTGGGGATGCGAGGTCGATGGAGGGAACTACCGATGTGAGTACGAGTTGAACGGCGACTGTGTTGGGCTTTTACGTTGTCGTCCTGAGCGTAGCGAGGGACCTGCTTTTGATTGCCATTCCGAGCGAAGTCGAGGAATCTGCATACGTGTCATTCCGAGCGAAGTCGAGGAATCTGCACACGTGTCATTCCGAGCGAAGTCGAGGAATCTGCTTTTCCTGTCGTTGACACCAACCTTCTACGCGTCAGTGCGCTCGCGCCAGCGCACATCCGCGTCACACATGCACGGCGAAACCAACCCCGAATTATCCCACATCTGACCCGACCCGGTAAGTATTTTGAACGCATGAGAATCCTGAGAAAACAGGGCGACGTTCCAAAGCGCTCGCTCTGGCAGAAAATCAAGGATGTTGCCCTCACGGACGTGGCCGTGCTCGCTCGCGGTGGCGTCTCCGCAGGCGATCTCGAAAAGCTCGAAGAGCTGCTGCTCGAGTCTGATTTCGGCGTGCCCACTACCCTCAAGCTCGTCGCCGACGTCGAGCGGCTTGCACAACGCGGCAAGGTCAAGTCGCAGGACGAATTCCTCAGCGCGCTTGGCGACGGCATCACGGGCGCACTCAACGCCGGTAACAATGACCCGGCACTCATACTCGCCCCACAGCGGCCCACCGTCATTCTCGTTGTCGGCGTGAACGGTGCCGGAAAAACCACCTTCATTGGCAAACTCTCGGCGCGCTTTCGCAAGGAGGGCCGCAAGGTGATGGTTGCTGCCGGCGACACCTTTCGTGCCGGCGCCATCGATCAGCTCAGAGTCTGGTCCGAGCGCACGGGCGCCGAATTCATCTCGGCAAAGGCAGGCGCTGATCCCGCCGCCGTCGCCTTCGATGCGATCGATGCGGCCGTCGCGCGCGGCATGGACGTATTGATCATCGACACGGCAGGCCGTCTGCACACGAGCGAAGGGCTCATGACGGAACTCAAGAAAGTCGCGCGCGTCATCACCAAGCGCATGCCCGAGGCGCCCCATGAAACACTCCTCGTGCTCGATGGCACCATCGGACAGAACGCCGTGCAGCAAGCAAAGACGTTCGCCGCAGCCGTGCCCATCACGGGACTCGTCGTCACCAAGCTCGATGGCACCGCGAAAGGCGGCGTCGTGGTCGCCGTGCACGAAGCCATCGACGTGCCCGTGAAATTCCTCGGCATCGGTGAGCAGAGCGACGACCTGGTGCCGTTCGTTGCCGCGGAATACGCGCAGGAGCTGCTGAGCGGCGAGTGAAACGCGAGCCACCGCGCGCACGCATCCGGCTCGACACGCCGGTCACGTACCTCAAGGGCGTTGGTCCGGCGCGCTCGGAAGCGCTGCGCAAGCTCGGCGTGGTCACCGCCGGCGATCTGCTCTACCACATCCCGCATCGCTACGAAGACGCGAGCACCGTCTCGCCAATTTCAAAGCTCGAGACGGGCATGACAGGTACCGTCATCGGCCGCGTGGTGTCGAAGGGTGTGCTGCCCACGCGAAAAGGCCTGCG
>JBBQHJ010000466.1:0-3001 GCA_038323865.1 Gemmatimonadales bacterium | reverse complement strand
CGCCGTGGTGTTCTGCGGCTCGAGCGGTGCGTGCGCGATGAACGGGTAGTAGTAGCTGCCCTGTGCGGTCTTTGCTCCCGCCTTGAGCGCGGCGTCAACGTCTCCGTCCTTGCGCAGGTTGCGTTGTGCCGGCTGCGATGCAAATGCCGCCGCCTGCTTCGCGAATCCATCACTCGATTGCTGCGACGTCGGATGCGCTTCCCACTCGACGACAAGCTTCTCACGCGCCTGCTTCGCGAGCCACCAGTTGTCCGACACGATGGCGACGCCACCTACGAGACCCGCGAGCTGCGGCGTGCCTTCGAGCACGAACGCATGCTTGATCCCTGGCTGCTTGAGGATCTCCGCGACGTTCGCCGACTTCACCTTCGCGCCGAACACCGGTGCCTTCACGTAGTGCGCGTACAGCATGCCCGGGAGCGTGACGTCGATGCCATACAGCGGCTTGCCCATGACAATGGACTTGGTGTCCACGCCGCGAACTTTCTGCCCGATGATCGTGAACGTCTTGGGATCCTTGAGCGGAATCGTCGCGAGGTCTGGCGGCGTCAACGTCGCGGCTGTCGACGCGAGCGCACCATACGACAACGTCTTGCCGCTGCTGTGCTTCACGACACCCTTCTCAGTGCTGCACTCCGACGCCGGCACGCCCCACTGCTGGGCCGCAGCCGCAACGAGCATCGCGCGTCCACCCGCTCCAACGCGGCGCATCGACATCCAGTTGCCCGGCGTCGCGCCACTGCCTCCCACCGTTTGGCCGGGGAAGTTCTTTGGATCCAGATCTCCTTGCTCGACCCTCACATTCTTCCAGTCGGCATCGAGCTCCTCGGCGATGAGCATCGGGAGCGTCGTCTTCATGCCCTGACCGACCTCAGGATTCTTCCCGATGATCGTGATGATGCCGTCGGGCGCAATGCGGATGTACGCACCGAGCGCGGGCTCAGCGGGCGCGAGCCGAGTGCCAACTTCTGCGGCCGCGGCGGCGGGCTCGAGGTAGCTCGCGAGTAGAAGTCCTCCGCCAACGAGTGCCGTGGCGCGCAGGAACTCACGGCGCGAGACGCCTGACGTTTCGATCTTGGGCGCGGTCATGGCTTGCCTCCGTTCTTCTGCGAGCCTGCCTGTGTCGTCTGGGCCTGCAGTTCACCAGCGCGCTGGATGGCTTGCTTGATCCGGAGATACGTGGCGCAGCGACAGATGTTGTCCATGCCGGCCGAGATCTGCGCGTCCGTCGGATGCGGGTGTTTCTGGAGAAGTTCGGCCGCGGCCATGATCTGGCCGGCCTGGCAATAGCCGCATTGGGGGACGTCGAGTTCCTCCCAGGCTCGCTGGAGCGGGTGACTTCCGTCAGGCGAAAGCCCCTCGATAGTCGTAACATTCGCTCCTTGGACCGCGGACACCGGCACGCTGCAGGAGCGGACCGCACCTCCGTTCAGGTGCACAGTGCAAGCGCCACACAGCTCGGCACCGCAGCCAAACTTCGTACCTTTCAGGTTGAGTGTATCACGCAGCGTCCAGAGCAGGGGCATGTCACCAGGGACATCCACTGTGCGGGGCTGCCCGTTGACCTTGAAGCTGACCATCATGGGGAGTTCCTCAGGGGGAGGGCGCGATCCTACAATCTGCGGAGATGCAGGAACACAGTCCAGCAAATAATCGCAGGGCGATGTGAGTTCGTTTCTGGTCGTTGCCAATCGAGCAGGCGCTCCCGTGTCCGCTGAGATGCTGGCGCCTGGCGCTCCCGCGCTCGAGGCGGGAGCGCTCGCACGCGCACGCGCCTGGAGCTTTGGCAGCGCCGCGGTGATGGAATCGCGCCTGACTACGGGCGATTCCCGCATTGACGACACATGCGCCGAACGCATCGGGTTGCTCGTGGTGGGGCAGGTGCGCATCGACGCGCGCGACGAGTTGATGCGCTCGCTCCGCGCCTTGGGCAAGTCCGTTTCGGACGCCGATTCCGATGTCAGTATCTTCGCTGCCGCGTGGGAGCACTACGGCGGGCACACCCCGCGCCACGTCCACGGCGACTTCGCTGTTGTCGTCTGGGAACCGCTTGGCTCGCGCGTCACGCTGGTACGCGATCGCTTCGGTGTGCGCATGCTCTACTACGCGGTTGCGGGTGATCACATTATCGCCTCGAATTCGCTCGAGGCGGTTCTCGTAATGCCGCAGGTGAGCCGAGCGTTGGATGAAACGGCGATCGCGGATTTCGTCGTCAATGGATTCAACGAGAACCTCGGCGGCACGGTCTATCGCGACGTGCGTCGCGTGCCGCCAGCGCACGGCATTGCCATGCCGGCGACAACCGGATCGCAGCGGTACTGGTCTGCGTCGGACATCCAACCCGATCTATCGCGCACGCGCGATTTTCCCGACGCCTTCCGTAGCGCGCTAAACGCAGCGGTGAAAGATCGCCTGCGGTCGACGCGCGTCTCCATGCTGATGAGCGGAGGTCTGGATTCGCCGTCGCTCGCCGCCATTGCCAGCACACAGCTCGAGAATCCACTCAGTCTATTTGCACTGACCGTCGACTTACCAACGATCGCACCATCACGTGATCTCGAACACGCGACACTCGTGGCGCGAGCGCTCGGAATTTCACACCGCTCCATCAATGCCGACGATTTCGGATTTCTGGAGGGAATTCCCGAGCGCGCGAGAGAATTGTGGCGCACGCCGGAGCCCTACGACGACCCCGACATCGTGTTGTGGCGAGCACTGCTGCGTGACTGCAGTGCGCTTGCGCCGACATTTCTCTACGGCGAGGATCCAGATGCCCTTCTCGCGCCACCGGGAATCGCAGCGCTCGTGCACGGACGATCGCTCTGGCGGCTGATGACGGACGTCATCCGCTATTCCGCACGCGAACGACGACGTCCACACCTGGGCATCCGCGATGCCTTGCGTCGTACACCCGCGGCGCCGCTGTCCTTAGACAGCGTACTCCGTGAGCACCTCAGGGCGGCGCGCGCAGCGCGTGCGCAGGATCGTCCGGTGCCGCACC
>JBBQHJ010000465.1:0-3013 GCA_038323865.1 Gemmatimonadales bacterium | reverse complement strand
TGCGGATGATGCAGGAGGGCGGCGCGACGATGATCATCCACGCCGGCGATTTCTGCGCTCCGTTTTCGCTTGCACCCATCGAGGCGGCGAGCATGTCGCTCGCCGGCGTGTTCGGCCGCAACGATGGTGATCAACAGGGATTGCTCGCGCGTGCCTCAGCCGGATTTGGCGCGGAACTGTTCTCTGGTCCGCACAGCTTCGATCTCCAGGGCGAACGCCTCCTCGTGGTGCACGATCTCGCGGACGTGCAACCGCGCAGCATCGAGTCGCACACCATCGTCGTGCACGGCTTTACGCACGTGCAGGAGATGAAGACCCGCGGAGACACACTCATCGTGAACCCCGGCGAAGCATGCGGCTGGCTGCACGGCTCGCCCAAGGCCGCAATTCTCGATCTGGATAACAAGAAGGTGGAGTTCATCACGCTCGATTCCTCCAACTGGACGACATGACGGCGCACAGCCGCATCCTCATTCTCGACTTCGGCTCGCAGTACACACAACTCATCGCGCGGCGCGTTCGCGAAGCGCGCGTGTACTCCGAGATCCATCCTCCCACGCGGAGCCTCGACTGGATCCGCGAGTGGAATCCCACCGGCATCATCTTCAGCGGCGGCCCGAATTCGGTGTACGCACCCGATGCTCCGCTCGCCGACCCCAAGCTCCTCGATCTCGCCCCGGTGCTCGGCGTCTGCTACGGCATGCAGATGATCGCGCATATCCTGGGTTCTCAGGTCACGCGCGGCGGGCAACGACAGTATGGCCGCGACGAGATCTCGCCGACACGCGAGAGCGTGCTGTTCGGCGGCTTTCCGATGAATGATCGCACCACCGTGTGGATGAGCCACGGTGATCACATCGCAGCACCTCCGGAAGGCTTTCACACGACGGCCGCGAGCGCGGGAAATCCCATTGCCGCATTCGAGCACGAGTCGAAGCCGATTTACGGAGTGCAGTTTCATCCCGAGGTGGCGCATACATCACGCGGCCGCGAGATCATCGCGAACTTCCTGTTCGACGTGTGCCATGCGACGCCCGATTGGACAGCAGGCGCATTCATCGAGCAACACGTCACGCGTATCCGCGAACAAGTTGGCGATGCGCAGGTAATTTGCGGCCTCTCTGGCGGTGTGGATTCATCGGTTGCCGCAGCGCTGGTGCACCGCGCGATCGGCGATCAACTCACCTGCGTCTTTGTCGACACAGGCTTGTTGCGCCTTCGCGAGCGCGAACAAGTACAACAGACCATGGGGAAGCACCTCGGCATCAAGCTGGTCACCGTTGATGCGTCAGAGCGCTTCCTCAAGGCACTCGCTGGCGTTTCTGATCCGGAGGCGAAGCGCAAAGCGATCGGCCACACCTTCATCGATGTATTCGAAGAGGCCACGGCAAATGCTGGATCGAACGCCAAGTTCCTGGTGCAGGGCACGCTCTATCCGGATGTGATCGAGAGCTCATCGCCCACGGGTGGGCCGAGCGTCACGATCAAGACGCATCACAACGTGGGCGGGTTGAAGCCGGACATGCAGTTCCAACTCATCGAGCCGTTGCGCGAGTTGTTCAAGGATGAGGTGCGCAATGTGGGCCGCGAGCTTGGCCTGCCCGAGGAGATGGTAGGACGTCATCCTTTTCCGGGACCCGGGCTCGCCATTCGCGTGTTGGGCGATGTCGCCGAGCCCGCGCTGGACACGCTGCGTCTTGCGGATGCCATCTACCTGGAGGAGATTCGTAACGCCAACCTGTACGATGAAATCTGGCAAGCGTTCGCAGTACTCCTGCCTGTGCGAAGTGTCGGTGTCATGGGCGACGAACGGACCTACGACAACGTCGTGGCACTCCGCGCCGTCACCAGCACCGATGGTATGACCGCCGATTGGTTTCCATTCCCGCACGATGTGCTCGGTCGTATCAGCGACCGGATCATCCGGGAGGTAGATGGTGTCAATCGCGTGGTGTACGATGTGAGCTCGAAGCCCCCCGCAACCATTGAGTGGGAGTAATGCCTGAAGGGCGTCGTACGCAAGCGTTACGCGGACCCGGCGCCGGTGGCTTCACTCCAGCGACGTCGGTTGCGGCGTCCAACCCGTGCTTGAATTGCGGGACGAACATTCAGCTCGAGTATTGCCCGGAGTGCGGGCAGCGCGAGATCGATCCCGATCCGACGCTCAAGGAATTCCTCCACGATCTCGCGGAGGAAATGCTGCGCTGGGACGGCAAACTGCTTGGCACATTGCGGCTCCTGGTCACGAAGCCGGGCGCGCTCACTGTCTCGTACCTCGAAGGCAAGCGCGTTCCGTTCATTGCACCGCTCAAGCTCTATCTGACGTGCAGCGTATTGTATTTCTTCGTGTCCGCGCTCGCGCCAACGCCGTCAGTGAAGATCGGCCCGCGAGCGGGCAACGCGCAGGTCGCATTGATCAACATCGTCACGTCTGACACCGTCAAGGCGATCGCTGAATTGGACTCCATGGCCCGTCATGGCAACCTGATTTCCAGGCTCTGGGGGCAACATTTCTCTCAAGCCATGCGCAACCGCGCAGCGCTCGATGCCTCGGTGCGCGCGGCCATTCCCAAGGCGACGTTCGCTTTGCTGCCGCTGTTTGCGGCGCTGTTTGCAGTCTTCTTCCGCGATCGACGACGGAAGTATCCGCAGCATCTCGTCTTCGCGATGCACATACACGCCGCGCTGTTCATGGCGCTTACGTTGTTACTGCTCGCGCGCGTGACGTCCGCACCGAGCATTCGGTTGGCCGTCGAAATGATCGTTGGAGCGGGGCTGGGCGTGTACACGCTACTCGCCGCGCATCGCGTGTACGGCGGATCGCAAGCCGGTGTGCTCACTCGACTGCTGGGCGTCGCCGTTACTTATTTGCTCTCATTCGGCGTGGTGATGGCCGCGACATTCGCGATCATCGTGCTCGCGAACTGAGTTACACGCCCTTCTCCTTCAGCAGCTCGAGGAACTGTCCGGGTTCGGTCAGCGCCAGCAGGCGCTGCGGCACGTCGGGCTCCTT
>JBBQHJ010000464.1:0-3030 GCA_038323865.1 Gemmatimonadales bacterium | reverse complement strand
TTCCGAGTTCGCGAACGATGGAATAGCGATCGGCTAACGTGGTTTGCAGCCCGGTCGGAATGTGCATGCGCCAGAGGTAGGAAGTCGCTCCGCAGAAGCTGCGGGCTAGAGCGCGCTGAGGGAAGCCTGCTCAGCGCGCGCGACTGCGGCTCACCCTACTCGCCGTATATCTCCGTTATCACTCCTCGCGAGACTCGTGCGTCGCGATCGTTCAATGTCACGGTTCAGCGGCGGCGCCGTCTCCGCACTGCGCAGCCGATGATGAACAACCCCGAGGCCATGAGCGTGACTGTGGCCGGTTCGGGTGCAGCCGTCGTCGCTATGAACTCCGCATTCTCTGACAGCGGTGCGAAGCCGTTGATAGCACCGAATGCATCGAAGGGTCGATCCGGGTCAGCGGAGTACGGGTCACACTGCGCATTCGCGCAGAAGTACGTGCCGAACGACGTCACGCCCGCGAGTTTTCCGTCGATGAACAGCGGTCCGCCCGAGTCGCCCGCCGCGACACCTGCTTCGGTAGTCAGTCCCTGGTCACAGATACCGTAGGCGAGGCAGAAGACGTCCCACTGTGGCGTCCCGTTATCGAAGTCCGTGTAGAGCTCATCGTCCGCGAGGTCGACCTCGTTCGTCCCCCAGCGTCGGCGGCTGTCGAAATTGGTGTTGCCAACTCCGGTGCCATACGTGCCGTAGCCCACGTGCAGGCTCTGCGCAAACCACGGATCGCCGGAGAACAGTGAATAGGTCGTCATCCAACTCGGCAGTACGTCCACCATGTTGATGACGAGCACATCGTGCAGGATGTTGGTGTTGGCGTTATTGAAGCCAAACCAATCGGACTGCACGTGGAAGTCGGCGATGCCGTAGTCGTACCATGTGCGCGCCGAAGTCGTTGATCCGGGTCCGAGGAAGCGCGCGAAGGCATCGGAGGTGCCGAAGAGCGAACCGGAGTTCTCGTCGGTGGCGCAATGAGCCGCGGCGATGATCGTGCGCGCCCCGATGCGTTGCGTGGTGCAAACAGCAAAGAAGCCATCGGGGTCATTGGCGATCGGAGTCCAGTGCTGGCCGACACCGTTCAGATTGACCCCGCCTATCGTGGAGTTGAAGGCGAGGGCGAGCGACGGGTCGAACGGATCGTACGCCGGCACAGGGGCTGTTGACGCCTGCGGAGCGTCGGCACGCAGCAGCCGTTGGCTGAGCGTTCCAGTTTGACGTCCTCGGATCTGGATACCTTTACGCTGTGACTGTGCGACGACCGGCGCGAACGTCATGGCGACGGCGAGTACTGCCGCCGTCTTGCTGAGGGACCATTTCATAGACCGTCTTCCACTCACGCGGCTGGTGGGGACCGTCGGGCACGCTGCGTCAGATGCGCCGACCAGTGAGAGATTGCAAGAGTGCACCATTGTGCAGGGGGTTCATTCGCGGAGCAAGGGGCAAGCGAGAGTCCTTTGCGCCGCTCACTGCCAGATTTGGAAGCAGCGGCGGCATCATTCAGACCATCGACGGAATAGATTGATGACGACGATGATCTGCGAGGCGCCATGATGGACGACATGGGATCATTCCGCGTTGATATCGAAGTCGAGAATCCGGCGCGGCGCGGCGAGCGAGCGCTCGTACGGCAAGCGCTCGTGGACACCGGCGCCGAGCTTAGTTGGGTGCCCGCTGATGTTCTGCATGCACTCGGTGTCAAGCCGATCAAGCAGTGGTCCTTTCGTCAGGCGACCGGCCAGATCATTGATCGATGGATCGGCGGGGTGATGATTTACGCCGCGGGAACAGTCACGCACGATGATGTGGTCTTTGGCGAACCCGGCGATCTCGTTCTGCTCGGCGCGCGATCGCTTGAGGGGCTGAACGTTCGCGTCGAGCCACGGGAGAAGCGGCTCGTGGATGCCGGGCCAGCGCCGGCGGCCGCGGCTTAGCGCATTCTCACTCGCCGTACATCTCCGTAATCACGCGTCGCAGGGCACGAGCGTCACGATCGTTGAGTGCGCCGAGCTTTTTTCCGAGTCGCTTCTTGCTGACGGTCCGGATCTGGTCCACGGCGATTTCTGCGCGGCGATTGGCCATACGCACGCCAATACGCGAGCGCCAGCCAGAGTGAACGCGGGTGGTGAGCGGACATATCGTGACAGTTTGCAGCGCGTCGTTCAACACATCGAGGCTGACGATGACGACCGGTTGCGTATTGGCCATCCGTGCTCCCGCGACGGGATCGAGGCCGGCCCGATACACGTCGTATCGCTTCACTTTGCCTTCCTCGAACGCTTCGGCTCGGCGACTCGCTTAGCCTTGGGAGTTTCCCAAGGCACAGTCTCGATCCCGTCCGATGCAGACGCGTCCCACTCGGACCAGTCCTCGGCGGAGGCGGCCATGGCGCGAGCAGTTTCCTCCCACGAAAGGCGTCGGGACTTGCCCTCGGGGGGACGCAGAAGGATGCCCTCGTCGCGTTCTTCCATGATGACGTGCTCACCGATGCCGAAGCGCTGGAGTGTGGCCGCGGGGAGACGAACGCCCCGAGAGTTGCCGATTCGTGCGACCTTGAGCTCGACTCGTTTCATGTTATAACGGTAATTACATCTTGGCGCGTGCGGCACCGCCTGGCTGCGAAATGATGAGGCGTGGGTGGAAGTGCTCACAAGCTGCGAAACGCAACACAATACGGGCGCCCCGGTCGGCAGTTGTCAGGTCGCGCCCGTCTGTGGATTCAGTCCTGCTTGCCCCCGTAGCGTCTCATATAGGCGAGCATGGTTGAGCAGGATGTCCTTGATCCCGCTCTGCACCAACGGCGAGTTGAGCGCCTGCGTACTCATGAGATTGTGCGCGTCAAGCGCGCCCATGATGGCGTTCATTAACTCACTCTTGAGGTCTGGCGAGTTCGCGAACTGCTCTTTGCTGTTCGTAACTGCCTGCTGCTGAAGCGTCGCCGACTCGAGCAGCTTGCCTTTGATCACGTTGTTCACGTAAACAAGCTTGTCTTGATCCGACAGGTCGCCATCGAAGAGGTCATTCACCTTCTCAATGATC
>JBBQHJ010000463.1:0-3052 GCA_038323865.1 Gemmatimonadales bacterium | reverse complement strand
CGTTTCGTCATCATGATCGCTCTGCTTGCCGATTGACCGATCGCGACGACGCTGCTCCTTCATCCAGGTCTTTCGTTCCCGGCGCCACTCACGCCAATCGGCCTTTGTGCCCCACACCGGTACGGCTGGCATCGGTGGCATCGGCGGCACCGAACCGAGCAGTGGTGCAAGTGGCACATACGACGAGCGCGGCGACGGCGGTTGCAAACCGTACTCGTGCGGCCGCGTTGAGAGCGGCGGCGCCATGGGCATGCGGTAGTCAGGCGGTGGCACGCGCGGCGCTTCTGGCTGGGGAGCCGTCATCGTCGTGTCGAGTAGCGCGCTCCGAAATGCTGTGGCGTTTGGCCAACGATCGTCCGGCTTCTTGGCCAGTGCGCGGGCAATCGCATACGCGAGCCCCGCCGGTACGTCCGGCCTGAGCGTGTTGATTGCGCGCGGTGTCTCCGACACGTGCTTCACCAGCATGGCTGGCGTGTTCGACGCCTTGAACGGCGTTTCACCAGCCAGCATCTGGTATCCAATCACACCGAGCGAATAGATATCGCTTCGTCCATCCACTTCGCGCTCGCCCAGCGCTTGTTCCGGCGACATGTACGCGGGCGTTCCAATCGCGACACCCGTCACGGTCAATCGCGTATCACCCTGCGCCGCCCGTGCGATGCCGAAGTCCGTCACCATGGGGCGATGCGTGTCGCGATCGAGCATGATGTTGTCGGGCTTCACATCGCGATGCACCACGCCCTTCTCGTGCGCATACGCGAGTGCCTCCGCCACGCCGGCGAGAATCTGTCGCGTCTCATCGATTGGCAGCCGCGGCTCGTGCGCGAGACGCTCCGCCAGGTTCCCGCCCTCGACGAGCGCCATGACGAAGTACACCACGCCTTCACGTTCATCGACCGAATAAATCGGGACGATGCTTGGATGCGTCAGCTGCGCTGCCGTGGACGCCTCGCGCAGAAAACGCTCGCGGACATCGGCGTTGAATGCGAGTTCCGGAGGCAGCACCTTGATCGCCACACGGCGATGCAACCGCAGATCGGTGGCCCGGTAGACAACCGCCATCCCGCCTCGGCCAATCTCCGCGTCGACGAGATACTGGGTCCCGACCGCGCTGACGACGCGGTCGAGCAGTGGATCGGTCACCCGCGCCGTCCGCCTGACGCTGGACGCCCGCTCAACCTGCCCATCTCATCGGCCACGAAGAGTGCTTCGTCCACGTTGTCGGCGAGGCTGATCGCCTGATTCGCGAGGCCGGTGATGTGCTGGTGCATCTGCGGGCTCGCGCCGAGCCGCATGAGGTCGAAGCGCATGTTCTGAAGTGCCAGCGCACACGTGTCGAGCTTCGATGCGAGGCTCTGCTTGCGCGTTTCCTGATCCACCAGCGCGCGACGCTGGCGCTTGAGATACGCAAGGCGACGCACACGTTCCTCACTGCCACGCTCGAGCGGATTCGCAGCGTTCTCCAGCGTGGTGATCTCGCGCTCGAGTTGCTCGCGTGCTCCATTGATGTCGGTGCGCGCCGACTCATCGAGTGCGAGTGCGAACGACTGCACTTTCTCAGCAAGCGCGCTGGCGGAGCGCGTGACTTCTTCCTTCTGCGATGTCGGGAGCGCGCTGCCGAGTGATTCGAGGCGACGATAGATCTCGTCGCGATCGGCAAAGGCTTGTCGCACGCGATCGTTCAGCGCGGGGTCACTCACGGCGGCGGCGTGATACGCGTTTCCGCCTGCTCCGATCATTCCTGGCGACTGGCGCGCAGCGAGTTTGCGCTGCTCGCGTTTCGCGCGCAGCTGTGCGCGTGCACCCTTGTCGAACAGCGCACGCACGTGATCTCCGACGTCCTCGAGGACTTCCATGATTTCGCGATCGCGTGGCTGGCGGAACACATCGCGCCAGTCATACCCCTCGCTCCAGAGCTTCGCGTACTTGAACGCGATGTAGATGCTCCACAGCACGGAGACGCTGAGGAAGTCCTTGCTGCCGAACAGCGCGAACAACAGGATGACGCCGTTGACGAACAGGTACGGCGCGATCTTGCCGCGGAACTTGGCAACTGGCGGTGCGTCCCACCGACGAAGCTCGTCGTACGTCGGTTGCTGATTCGTCGCCATGGACGAGCGATCCTGACTCGGATACGCCGGCGGCGGCGAGAGAAATGGTGAGCCCGAGAACGGACGATCCGGCGATGTCGCGTAGGAACGGTCGGTCAGCGACGGCGCGTTGCCATAGGACTGACGCTGGCCACCCAACTGCGGCGGCGCGAGCGACGGCTCGGGGCGAAGCTCCGGCGCCTCTCTCGTGTCCAGAGCTGTTACAAGAGCGGCCGCATTCGGAAAGCGATTCTCCGGCTCCTTTTCGAGCAGCACCATCACCGAGCGAGCGAGATCGGCGGGCACGTCCGCGCGACGTTGCTGCACAGGAATTGGACGCTCGGAGATATGCTTGACGAGCATTGCCGGCGTTGATGTCGCCGTGAACGGCGGCTCGCCGGTCAACATCTGGTAGCCGAGAATTCCGAGTGAATAGAGATCGCTGCGGCCGTCAATCGCCCGATCGCCCGCGGCCTGTTCCGGCGACATGTACGCTGGCGTGCCGATCGCCATTCCGGTGGCCGTGAGGCGGCTGTCGCCCGTGGCATCCATGGCGCGCGCGATACCGAAGTCGGTCACCATCGGGCGGCCGCTTTGCGCGTCGAGCAGGATGTTGTCCGGCTTGATGTCGCGATGCACCACACCGCGGTCATGCGCGTACGCCAGCGCGTCAGCGACTTCGCGGAGCACCTTGCGCGTCTCATCCGTGGTGAGCACACCGCGCTCGTGAAGCCGCTTCGCGAGGTTGTCGCCGCTGATGTACGCCATCACGAAGAAGACGAGATTCTCCTGCTCGCCAACGGAGTAGATGGGAACGATGTTCGGATGCGACAGCTGCGCGGCCGTCTCGGCCTCACGCAGGAAGCGCGACTTGATGTCGCTGCGAAAGGCCAGCTCCGGCGGCAGCAGCTTGATAGCCACCTGGCGCTTGAGACGGCGATCTTTCGCGAGATAGACGATGC
>JBBQHJ010000462.1:0-3073 GCA_038323865.1 Gemmatimonadales bacterium | reverse complement strand
CTCCAGCATCCGCACATCCTGCCGCTGTTCGACTCCGGCGTGGCGGACTCGTTTCTCTACTATGTCATGCCGTACGTGGAGGGCATCTCGCTGCGCGACAGGATGGCGCGCGAGAAGCAGCTCCCTATCGCCGAAGCAGTGCGCATCGCGTCTGAAGTTGCTTCTGCGCTCGACTACGCACATCGCCACGGCGTCATTCATCGCGACATCAAGCCGGAGAACATCCTCCTGCACGACGGCAGCGCACTCGTCGCGGACTTCGGCATCGCGCTCGCCGCCAGTAAAGCCGGCACGCGCATGACGGAAACCGGCATGTCGCTCGGTACGCCGAGCTACATGAGTCCTGAGCAGGCAATGGGCGAGCGCGATCTCGATGCACGCAGCGATGTGTATGCGCTTGGATGCGTGGCGTACGAGATGCTGACGGGTGAACCGCCGTTCAGCGGACCAACGGCGCAGGCGATCGTTGCGAAGGTGATGACCTCGGAGCCGGTGCAGGCAACGTTGCTTCGTAAGACGATCCCTGCACACGTCTCCGACGCAATACACACCGCGCTCGAGAAGCTCCCCGCAGATCGCTTCGCCACCGCAGCGGAATTTGCCGCTGCACTCGGCGACGCAAGTCTCCGTACGCGCACAGCGCACATCGAAGCTGCCACGTCACCGAGGAGACGACTCGGAGTGCTGCCAATTGCAGCGTTGCTTCTTGCTGTACTTGCGGCGGGGCTCCTGATCGGGCGAGGCAGTGTGAAGAAGGAAAGCAGTTCGTCGGACATCATTGCCGCGTCACTCGACATGGGCGACAGCGGAAGGATTCGTCAGGTCGGCAACATCCGTCTCGCCATATCGCGACAGGGGGATCGCGTTGTCTTCGTGGGAAATTCGGGCTCGGATGCCGCGCTCTGGGTGCGCGAGATGGACCAGCCGGATGCGCGCATGCTGCCGGAGACCAAGGGCGCGTTTGCACCCTTCTTCTCACCTGATGGAAAATCGATTGGTTATGCCACCTCGATCGCCGGAAGAACGACACTCAAGACAATTTCCGTGAGTGGTGGCGTTACGCGTAGCCTGGTGGAGGATTCGGTTGCGTCGTTCGGCGGCGGCACGTGGGGCGACGACGGCAATATTTATTTCACCACCGCCTCGCGTGCCCTCGCACGTGTATCGTCAACAGGCGGCCACTTCACCACCATCGCGCTTCCCGACACGGCAAAAGGCTACAAGGAGATCGACTTTCCAGCGATCTTGCCAGGGAGCAAGCTCGCGCTCGTAATGCTTTGGTATGGATCGAGTGCCACCAACAAGATCGGTCTCATCGACCTGGCGACTGGACGAGTCTCCGTCATCGCGGACGGTTCATACCCCCGTTTCATGGAGCCCGATCGCGTTGTGATCGGTGGTAGCAACAATCAAATCCTCGTCGCGCATCTCGATAAGCGGCAACTTCGTCTGACGGACTCGCCGGTCGTCGTGCTCCAGGGAGTGCAGGACGAAGTGTCCAACGGCACCGTGCAATTCGATGTTGCCGATAACGGCACCTTCGTCTACCAGAAAAAGGTTCGCGGGGATGTCGGTCTCGTCTGGGTTGACCGCGCCGGTGTGATGACGAAGGTGGATAGCGGCCTTGTGGGCAGCTTCATCAGTCCGTCCTTGTCCCCTGACGGAGGCTCGATCGCGCTGGGGGTGAACACGGCGGTTGGCACACAGGTATGGGTCAAGCAGCTTGCGACCGGTGCATTCACCCAACTGTCCGGCGAAATAAAGGATGCCGACCGTCCGGTGTGGACACCGGATGGTCGCGGCATCGCATTCGTCGGTGTCACCGCGGCCGCCGCGAGGCGGACAGCGTGGATTCGTCGCGCCGACGGCAGCGACAAGGTGCAGCCGATGCTCGGCAATACGGTTGCGCTCGATGAAATCCAGTTGGAGAAGACTGGACGCTACATGGTCTTCCGCTCTGAAGGCGCGGGCCAGGGAACTCGGCATCTCATGCTGTCCGAGCGCGGCGTGGATAGCGTGCCGAAGTCACTGATAAAGGAGAAGTACGACACCTATGCAGCGGCCCTGTCACCGGATGGGCGATGGCTCGCGTTTGTGTCGGAAGAATCGGGAGGGAGGGAAGTGTATGTACGTCCCTTCCCGCACGTGGACTCGGCCAAGTTTGCCGTCTCCGTGAATGGCGCGTTCGAGCCAGTGTGGCGAAGAGACGGTACCGAATTGTTCTTTCGCAATCCACGCGGTGAGGTGTTCGCCGTACCGGTGACCACAGGTGCGACGTTCAAGCATGGTGTGCCGAAGCTGCTCTTTTCACGTCCTGGTCTAACCATTCAGGATTACTACAGGAACTATGATGTAAGCCCGGATGGGAAGCGCTTCCTGATGCTCGATGGCGGCGGCGGCGAGACGAGCTCATTGAACGTGATATTCAATTGGGGCAGGCAGCTCGAGCGGGTGGCTAAGGGCGGGAAGTAAGCGTTCGTGCCGTTTGGCGAGCCGCGGTGAGCAGGCTTAAGTGAGTGGCCGCTCACGTGACTGGGGCTGGCTGGATTATGAATGAGGGCCTCATTCCAAATTTGGAATTGAGGCCATCGATGCACCGGAATGTCATTCGGGGCGCACAACCCCACGCGGATCACGGCGGGAACACCTCATCGACCGCCTTTCGAAACGATGCCGGATCGATCGCCGGGAACCGATACAACGCCGGTTCCATCGTGGCGAACTGCTCACGGACTGCCGACGACGTGATCAGTCCGCGATCGCTCATCGCGTGAACATCGGCGAGGTCGCGAGCGTGTCCTCGCTCGAGCTTCGCCAGGGCCTGCGCGCAAAAGTCATAGTGCCGGTACGTCACACGGCCGATGCACGTGATCACGGGGCTTCGCAGCTCCCATCCCGTGGGCACGGGAATGAACAAATCCGGCGACGCGAGCTCCACATTGATGTGCAGCCGCTCCTTGAGCGCCGGAATCGCGCGCAACATCACGTCGGACTCCGGGCGGATGACGAGATCAATGTCGATGGTCGTGCTGCGCCACCCCACGATCACTGCGCAGGTACCGCCAACGAGAAA
>JBBQHJ010000461.1:0-3076 GCA_038323865.1 Gemmatimonadales bacterium | reverse complement strand
GAGAATTGACGCGATGTAAACACGCCGAGTGGCAAAATCGGGTCGTGCACCTTTCGCTCGACTAGCACGAACGCGATGAGCAGTACAACGCCACCGGCGATGATGCCGCTGATCAAGGGCGACGTGAATCCGTACTCCGGCCCAGCCGTGAGCCCACCAACGAGTCCCGCGAGCGACAACGTAATCAGCGCCGCACCAAGCCAATCAATCGATCGCGCTTTGCCCGGCTCTCGCTCAGGTTCAACGTGTCGCCACGCAATGAACGCGGCGGCTAAACCAAACGGCGCGACCGCGGCGAACACCCAGCGCCACGAAAACGCATCCGTCAGCCAACCACCAGCGAGCGGACCAAGCGCCGTCGACACCGCCGACCATGCGGCCCATCGTCCAATTGCGGTGCCGCGTTCCTCGCCTTCGAACGCGCTCTCCAACATGGCCAGGCTATTCGGCACAAGCAGCGCACCTGCAATGCCCTGCGCGAGGCGACAGACAACAAGCACCAACTCACCGGGCGCAAATGCACATGCGGCCGAAGCCACTGAAAACGCCAATGCGCCAAACGCGAAGACACGAGCTCTGCTGAAGCGATCGCCCAATGCGCCACCGAGCAGCATGAGTGCACTCAGCGTCAGCAAATAGGCATTGATCACCCACTGCAATCCAGCCACGCCCAAGTGCAGGTCGCGCGCAATGTGCGGCAACGCGACGTTCACCACCGTGCCCTCTAAGAACACGGCGCCGGATCCGAGGACGGCGCCGGCGACGACCCATCGCCCCTGCGTCGACGCGAGCTTCACCTCAGGCCGTAAAATAGATGCGAGCCGCCACGAGCACCAGGAATACCGCGAACATCTTCTTCACCACGAGCGGATTGAGCGATAGCCCGACTTTCGCCCCGAAGTACGCGCCGAGGAAAAGTCCCAGCGCCACCATCAACGACGCGACGATCTCGACATGGTCGCCCTTGTAGTACTGCCACGCACCGAGAAAGCCGACGGGAAGGAGCAGAGCGCCGAGCGACGTCCCCGTCGCCGTCTGCTGGCCCATTTTGCCAAAGAACAACAGGGCCGGCACAATCACGATGCCGCCCCCAATGCCAAAGAGTCCGGAGAGGAGGCCAGCAACGAGGCCGATCGCAAGGAAGATCAAATTCATTGGACGCTGGGTTGCGCGGTTCGCAGCCCGCAGACCGCGGACCACACTCAAAGGTACGATTTCCACTTCCTTCGCGCTCAGGCGCGGGCTAGCATACGTCACTCACATTAGTCCAATTCGCCGATGATCAGCCCGTCTTCGCTTGCGTTTCTCAAGCGCCTGCTCGACGCTCCTGCACCCTCCGGTTTCGAGACTGCTGCCGCCCGCGCGTGGCGCACCGAAGCCGAGACATTCGCGCACAAGGTTACCGCCGACGTCGCCGGCAACAGCATGGCCGAGGTGAATCCCGGGGGATCCCCCACGATCATGCTCGACGGACACATCGATGAAATCGGCGTCATCGTCCAGTACATCGACGACGACGGCTTCATCTACATCGCGCCCATTGGCGGATGGGATCCCCAAGTCCTCATCGGCCAGCGCATCCGCTTTCTTGGACCCGATGGCGACGTCATTGGCGTGGTGGGCAAGAAGCCCATTCACCTCATGAAGACCGAGGATCGCGAGCATGCCAGCAAATTCGCCGACATGTGGGTCGACATCGGCGCCACCAAGCGCGACGAAGCTGAAAAGCGCCTGAACATTGGCGACCCGGGCGTGATCGACTCGCGCGCGTACGACTTCCCGAACGATCGGCTCGTCTCACGTTCGATCGACGACCGCATCGGCGCGTTCATCGTGCTCGAGGCGCTGCGCCGCTACGCCGAGAAGCCGGGCGCGGCTCGCGTCGTCGCGGCGGCTACGACGCAGGAAGAAATCGCGTGGCACGGCGGTGGCGCACTCGTCTGCGCTCACGCCATCAACCCGCAAGTTGCCATCGTGGTCGACGTCACCTTCGCCACCGATCATCCGAACATCGAGAAGAAGGAAATCGGCGAACACAAAATGGGCGGCGGTCCCATTCTCAGCCGCGGCGCGCTCATTTCACCGGTCGTGCACAACATCCTCAAGGACACGGCGAAGAAACACGAAATCAAGTATGCCGTGCACGCTGTTGGCCGCGACACCTCCACCAATGCCGACGCCATTCACATCGCGCGCGAAGGCGTAGCAACGGGACTCGTCTCCATCCCGAACCGCTACATGCACTCGCCCAATGAAATGGTGTCGCTGCTCGACGTCGACAACGCAGCGACGTTGCTCGCGGAGTTCTGCCGCGAGATCACCAATGACACAGACTTTACGGCTCGATAACCTTTGCGTCGCCGCGTGAAATGCGGCGTAGGCTGAAGGTGGCGGCGGCCGCTACTTCGGTCTCCTTGTCGGACTGCAACGCCCGAAGCGCCTCGAGTGCTTCGGGCGTTTTGGATTCTGCGAGCCCGTGTACCGCGGCGACGCGAAACGTTGGCGACTTTCGCATGAAGGGCCGACGCTCGGGTGCAGCCGCAGTAGACAGGCGCTTGAGCGCGTCCGCAGTTCCCTGCTTGCCGAGGGCCAACAGCAGCGCCCCCTGAACGTTCGCATCCTTCTCGCCGTCCAACGCCTTGAGCAGCGTGGGAACGGAGTTCGTATCCTTTCGCGTCCCGAGCGCACCGGCCGCTTCAATACGAAGGTCGGTGTCCGTGCTGCCGAGGGCTTCGAGAATCGTCTGCATCGCGCGCTGCGTTCCCAATCGCATCAACGCACCATTCGCTGCTCGGCGCACACGCTCGTCCGGGTGCAGCACAATTTCCCCGAGTGGTTGCTCGGCGTCTCGCACCTGCATTTCGCCCAACAGCTCGGCGGCGTTCCGCACGGCGAACCAGCGCGAATCGCTCAGCATGTGCAGCAGCGCCGGCCTGGCCGACTTGAGACGCACGAGCATGTCGAACAACACGCGACGGCTGCGTTGGTGCACGGGATCTGAAATGAGCTCGATCAACGCATCGGCGCCCTCCTCTCCGGCGCGCGCGAACACGTCGATGCAATCCTGACGCTGTGC
>JBBQHJ010000460.1:0-3102 GCA_038323865.1 Gemmatimonadales bacterium | reverse complement strand
GCTCTCCCCTGAATGATTGATATCCACTCGCACTTGCTGCCGGGAGTCGACGACGGCTCCCGCTCGATGGAAATGTCCATCCCGGTGCTCGAGCAATTTGCTGCGGACGGCGTAGAGTGTCTCGTCCTCACGCCACACTTGAATGCATCGGAAGCGGCGCAAGCGCCCTACGAGCGAAACATCGCGCTTCTGCAGGCGCTGCGCGCCGTGACGCCGTCGTCGCTCGAACTGCGTCTCGGGTGGGAGATCATGCTCGACGAGCCGAACGTGGATTTACGCGCGACACAACTTGGGCTCGGCGGTTCGAAAGCCATCCTGGTTGAATTTCCGATGCGCGGCGTGCCGGTGACAGCGGGCGATGAGTTGTATCGGATTCGATGCTCCGGTGTCGTCCCGGTCCTCGCGCATCCTGAGCGGTACTACGGCTGCACGGTGGAGCGCGTAGCGGAGTGGCGTCGCGCTGGAGCCGTCATCCAGATGGACACGGCGGGACTGCTTGGCAAGGGATCGGTCACGAAGCTCTCGAGAGCGCTGATCGAAGAGGGCTTCGTCGATTTATTCTCGAGCGACAATCACGGCGACTCGCGCTCGCTTGCGACCGCGCGTCAATGGCTGGAAGAGGTGGCGACTCCGATGCATGTTGACCTGCTGACGCGCGAGAACGCGCGACGCGTGTTGAACGGGGACCAAGTGCTCCCGGTGCCGGCGTTGCCAGCGGCTGGTGGTATCTTCGGCCGGCTGCGCGAGCTTTTTCTTTCGAATCGGTAAATGCAGATCCTTCGCTTCGCTCAGGATGACATACTAAAGTGACTGCAGACTCATTCTCCACGGCACTTCGCGACCTCGCTGCGACGGCCGAGCGTGTGGCGACGGAACTCGGTCCTCAGATGGATCGTGCGCTCGAGATGGTTCGCGACACCGTCGCGCGGAAGGGAACGTTGTTCTTTTGCGGCAATGGCGGGAGCGCGGCAGACGCGCAGCATCTCGCGACGGAGTACGTCGTGCGCTACATGCGCAATCGCCGCGCATATCCCGCCATTGCTCTCACGACGGACACGTCGCTGCTGACGGCCGTGGGCAATGATCTCGGATTCGACTACATCTTTGCGCGGCAGGTAGAAGCACTCTCACGGCCTGGTGACCTGCTCGTGATTCACTCGACGAGTGGCAATTCACCAAACGTGCTTCGTGCGGCGGAGGCTGCGCGCGCGAACAACGTGGGCGTGCTCGCATTCAGTGCGCGCGACGGTGGTGCATTGCGCGCGCTTGCCGATCACAACGTGATCATTCCGACGGATCGCACCGATCGCGCGCAGGAACTGCACATGTGCATCGAGCACATCATCTGTGACATCGTGGAGCAGACACTGTGATCGACTTGAGAGGTCGGCGTGCGTTGGTGACGGGCGGGTCGCGCGGAATTGGCGCAGCAACAGCGCGATTGCTTGCGCGTGCGGGAGCGGACGTGATGATCGGCTATCGATCGCGCGTTGCCGATGCACATACTGTGGTGCGAGATCTCATGGCATTGCGCGTTCGCGCCGCGGCCACGGCGGCCGATATCTCGACAGCGGAGGGCGCGGAGCACCTCGTTGCTGCGACCGTAAGCGCGTTTGGTGGTATCGATCTGTTCGTCGGCAATGCGGGAGTCTGGTCGGCCGCTGATGTCGCACTGGGCGCAATGGCAGATGAACAGTGGCTCAGGACGATGCGCGAGAACGTGGATTCAATCTTCTACACGTCGCGTGCGGTAGCGCGGGTCATCACGGACGGAGGACGCATGGTGCTGGTGTCGAGCACGGCGGGCCAGCGTGGCGAAGCGTTCCATGCTGATTACGGCGCGAGCAAAGGTGCCGTGATTTCATTTACGAAATCGCTGGCCGTTGAACTCGCGCCGCGCGACATCACTGTGAATTCAGTTGCGCCTGGCTGGGTGGACACCGAGATGGTGGCGGAACCAATGGCCGAGGGCCGTGCACGATACTCGGCGGCCATTCCGCTCGGCCGCATTGCGTCTGCCGACGACATTGCGGGGCCCATTCTTTTTCTGTGCGCACCGCTCGCGCGGCACATCACTGGTGAGATTCTCAATGTGAACGGTGGGAGCGTGCTCTGCGGATGATTGTCATTCTCTTCACCGGCGGTACCATCTCGATGAAGCACGACGCCAAGGCGGGTGGCGCGGTGCCGACGTTGAGTGCCGACGAGATTATTCGCGCGACGCGCGGACTCGCGGATGTGGCTACGGTCGAACTCGACGAGTGGGGAATGTTTCCTGGTCCGCACATGACCGTTGCGCGCATGTGGGAAGTGCGCAATCGCATCAAGGCGCATCTCGCGCGGCCTGACGTCGATGGTGTTGTCGTCACGCATGGGACCGACGCGCTCGAGGAGAGTGCGTATTTGGTTGCGCGCTCGCTTGCGCCGGACAAACCAGTGGTGTTCACGGGAGCGATGCGCCCCGCCAGCGATCTGGGTTGGGATGGTCCAGCGAATTTGCTTGACGCGGCACGTGTTGCGGCGAGCCCCTTGTCGCGAGGGAAGGGAACGCTCGTGTGTCTTGGCGAGCGCATTCATAGCGCGCTCGAGGTGTCGAAGACGCATACCGAAGCGCGCGATGCATTCGAGAGCCCGAGTCTTGGCGCGCTTGGCGAAGTGGATGAAGGAATCATTTCGTACAAGCGATCGTTGTTCGACTTTCCGGAGCCGTTGGCGCCGGACTATCCGGCGGAGCCAGTCGACATCGTGCATGTGTGGGCCGGTGCCGACGCGCGTCTGCTGGACGCGTCGCGCGAGAGTGGCGCCAAGGCCGTGGTGGTCGCTGCGATGGGACGCGGCAACGTTCCGCCGGAGGTGTTCGACGGAATTGTGCGTTGGGTGGAGAGTGGCCGGCCGTGCGTGATTACGTCGCGCGCGCTGCGCGGGCGAGTGGGCCCGACGTACGGCTATCCCGGTGGTGGGCGCAGGGTGCTGGAGGCCGGGGCCATCTTTGCGTACGGCAAGCGGCCGGGGCAAGCGCGAATCGATACGATGCTTGCGCTTGGATTGGGGATGGGTTGTTCGGAGATTCGCGAGCTGTTTGCCAAGTAGCTGCAGTCTATG
>JBBQHJ010000459.1:0-3103 GCA_038323865.1 Gemmatimonadales bacterium | reverse complement strand
CGACGGGCGCCGCATTTACTAGCGCGCGCGACACCCCTAGCTTGCAGGAGTCGGCGCAGGTTGCGGCCGGCTGTCCGCGATGCGGACATCAGTCTCCCACCCATCATTACACATGCGGCGCCAAATACTCGCCCTCGCTGGCGTGCTAACGCTTGCGGTGGCCCCGCACGCTGCGCTCTCCGCGCAAGAATCCGGACGGATTCAGCTCGACACCTTCTCGCTCAGCAACGGATTGAAGGTCGTGCTGGCTCCGGATCACTCCACCCAAGTAGTGGCCGTGGACGTCTGGTACAACGTTGGTTCACGAAACGAGATGGTCGGACGAACCGGCTTCGCGCACTTGTTCGAGCACATGATGTTCCAAGGCTCGGCGAACGTCGCGAAGGGCGCCCACATGTCGATGGTCGAGCAGGCGGGCGGCCAGCTCAATGGCAGCACGCAGGACGACCGCACGAACTATTGGGAAGTGCTGCCGTCGAACCGCTACAACATGGGCCTGTGGCTCGAAGCGGATCGCATGCGCTCCCTCGCCATCACGGCGGCGAACTTCGAGAATCAGCGCGAGACCGTCAAGGAGGAGCGCCGCATGCGCATCGATAATCAGCCGTACTCGGGCGCATTCCTCAAAGGGGTGACGGCGCCGTTTAACGCGCAGACCTGCTTCGCGTATGGACATGAAGTCATCGGTTCCATGACCGATCTCGACGCGGCAAAGACCGAGGACGTGAAAGCGTTCTTCGACCTTTATTACGCACCGAACAACGCGACGCTGACGCTTGTTGGTGATTTTGATCCCGCCGAAGCGCGGAAATTGATTCAGCAGTACTTCGGCGAAATTCCGCGCGGCAAGCAGCCGCCGCCGGTAACGTGTGAGACGAAGTTCAACGCCGGCGAACGTCGCGAAAGCGTGATTGACCAGAAGGCCACGCTTCCTGCGGTCCTGCGCATCTATCTGGTTCCAGAGTACAAGAACCAGGACCACGCCGCGCTCGATTTGCTCGCGACAATACTCGGCGGTGGTGAGAGCTCGCGCATGAATCGCGCGATTGCCCGTGAAGCCAAGGCCGCACTCGCGACACAGGTTGGTCTCGATGTCACCGGCCCGCATCGCGGACCGAGCACGTTCGCAGCGCTTGCGATTGCCAATCAGGGTGTGTCGACTGATTCCATCGACAAGCTGATCGCCATTGAGATTGCAAAAGTGGTTGCCGATGGCGTCACGGATGAAGAGCTGAACAAGGCGAAGAACTCGCGCCGAGCGGGTGTGGTGTTCGGCCGTCAGCAGGCGCTGAATACAGCGGAGTCGATTCAGAGCGCCGCGATGTATCTCGGCGATCCGTCGGCCATCAGCAACACGCTCGATCGCTACATGAAGGTGACCAAGGAAGACATCAAGCGCGTCGCCGGGCAGTATCTGCGACCCGACAATTCCACTGTGGTTCTCATCAAGCCGCCCGAGGGACCACGTCCATGATTCGCACTGCATACATGATGCGCTCCATCGCGCTCGTCGCGGCGTTGCCGGTTGTTCTTGCCGCGCAGGCGCCAAAGACGCCGCCCGCCCCCGCGCCTGTGAAGCCGGCGGCGATACCTGCATTTCAGGAAGCCGCGCTGCCAAACGGTCTTCGTATTCTGTTGGTAGAAAGCAAGCGTCAGCCGGTATTGTCGCTCGCACTCATGATGCCCGCCGGCGACGCATACGATCCGTCGGGCAAGGAAGGTCTCGCCACGATGGTGGCGAACGTGATGACCAAGGGCGCCGGTTCGCGCGACGCCGACCAGGTCTCGGCGGCGATCGAAGGGGTTGGCGGGTCGATCGGTGCAGGCTCTGGCCCCGACTTCTTCAGCGTGCGCGCGAATGTGCTTGCGGACAACGCGCCGCTCGCGTTCGAGCTCGTTGGCGATGCGACGATCAAGCCGGCGTTCGCGGGCAAGGAAGTCGAGCTCGCGCGGACGCAGGCGCTGTCGTCACTGCAACTCGAGCTGTCGCAGCCGGGGGCGCTTGCAGCACGCTTCTTCGCTGCGCAGTTGTTCGGACAGCATCCGTACGCGAAGCGCGCGACGGCCACGACGGTGCGCGGGCTGACCCCTGCGGATCTTCGGTCTTTCCAGAAGACGCGGCTTGTTCCCGGTGGTGCATTGCTTGTGGTTGCCGGTGACATCACACTCGCGCGGACGAAGGATCTGGCACAGAAGTACTTCGGCGCATGGACAGGCAAGGCGCCGCCAGACGTGAAACGCCCTGCTCCGCCAACGCGCACGAAGACGGACATTCTTCTCGTGCATCGTCCGGGCTCCGTGCAGAGCAACATTGTCGCGGGCAATCTCCCGTATGGTCCGGCGAGCGCCGCGTACTATCCGATGACCGTTGCCAATCGCGTGTTGGGCGGCGGTTCCGATGGTCGCCTCTTCAAGATTCTGCGCGAGAAGAAGAGCTGGACGTATGGTGCCTATTCGTCGTTGAACCGGTTCAGGGACATCGGCGACATCGAGGCGACGGCGGAAGTGCGCAACGTCGTCACAGATTCCGCGCTCACGGAATTGCTCGCGCAGATGCGGGAGATTGGCGCTCGCCGCGCGGATTCGACAGAAGTTGCCGCGGCAAAGAGTGGTCTCGTCGGAAGCCTGCCGCTTCAACTCGAAACCGCACAGGGCGTCGCGGAACAAGTCGGCCGCTACACCATGCTCGGCTTGCCGAAAGATTACATCCGTACGCTTCGTCCACGCCTCGCGAGTGTTACGGCGGCAGAACTTCAGGCGGCGGCGAAGCAATACGTCAGGCCCGACCAGGAGTTGATCGTTGTCGTTGGTGATGGCGCGCAGATCTACGATAAGCTCGCGAAGGTCGCTCCGGTTCGAATCGTCAACGCCCAGGGCGATGCAATGATGGCGTCGGACCTTGTTGCCAAGGCGACGACGCTACCGGTGGATATCACCAAGCTGACGGAGCGCGTCGACAGTTTCTCGGTGGTCGTTGGCGGCAATCCAATGGGCTACCAGAAGATGGCGTTGAGCAAGGTTGATGGAGGGTTTGCCTACCGCTCCAACATGGCACTGGGCCCGATCATGTCGCAGAGCGCGGAAACGCGCTTCAAGACGGATC
>JBBQHJ010000458.1:0-3125 GCA_038323865.1 Gemmatimonadales bacterium | reverse complement strand
GCGCGTAGAACGTGTCCGGCGCGGTGATCGACGAGAACACCGGGTCCTCGTTGTACTCGCGCATCGGGACCACCCACCGGTCGACGCCGTGCTTGCGCAGCAGCGCGGGCAGGAAGGTGTCGAGCCGCTTCTTCAGCCACGCCTGCTGCAGCGCGGCCTGCGCCCGCAGCGTGCCGAACGGGCGCTCGGCGGGCGGCAGGGCGCCTGGCGCAACCTGCGCGGCGGCCAGCAGCGGCAGCGAGCACGCGAGCACGACGGCGAAGCACCGCGCGCGGCGAAACCAGGCGGGAGGCATCACAGAGGTAGACATGGCCAACGATGATACTCAAAGATGGCGCGAGGGCGACGCGCTTCACGCGGATCACCCCACGCGAGGACCGCATCGCGCTACACTGACAGTCCATCCGCGTGCGCCCGTAGCTCAGTTGGATAGAGCACCGGCCTTCTAAGCCGGTGGTCGCAGGTTCGAGTCCTGCCGGGCGCGCTTATTCTTTCGAGTTTTCTAGAAAATCGCGACCAGCTCACTCCGTCGGGTTCCGTCAGAACCCGTCAGAACCCTTCCAAGTTCGCGTGGGTAGCCGCGTGGGTAGACTACGGCGCTGCGAGCGAGAGCGGCGTCCTTGAAAGCAGTCACTTCACAGCGGTCCCGCGAAGGGCCGACCTAGGATGTGCGAGAGGCCCATCACTCCGAACAGAATACTGGGCACGATCTCAACAGATTTCCCCACCCACGCCTCCTTAGTATTCGCAGCGCAGGACATCGTAGCCGGCATTGGCGCTCACCGGGAACGGGACGTCTATCTCGATATGCGTCCGCTTCATTGAACACTCTGCGCACGTGAATGCCTGGTGGAGCTTTCGGATCGCACGGGGGTCGTTTCCTCTCCGGTTACCTTCCTCGCGCGCCAATCCCGCGTCGTCGCGCAGATTACGAGAACCTCCGCCGTTGCGTCACGAGATGGAGCATCGCGACAAACAATGCCCCACCGATGATCGACCACAGGATGGGGAAAGACTCATGACCGATGCGGAGCATGAACGGCTCCGACAGTTTGAGCTGATGGGCCACCCAGGGCCCAATAACCGCACCGACGAATCCGATGATGATGGAGGTGAGCAGCCCCCCTCCCCCTCCTGCGAGGGCTCTCCCGATGATGCCGCAGACCGCTGCGATGACGAGGAGCACGATGAGCGCAGGCACTGAAATCGTCATGAAGCTCAATACGTGTCCGGCGTCAACCGGACACGATCCTGAAGGAATGAGTGCGCGCCGGTACGCCGTCGATGGTGTTGACCATTGTCGGGTGTGTTCGTGAAGCCGTCGCGCGTGAGGAACACCAAGTCCTTCCTCGTCGTTATTTCATCGTGGTTACTTCCTCGTCGCCAAGTCGTAGATCAGTCCGCCGACGCCGCCCACGCCTGCGCCGATGCCTGCGCCCTTCTTCCCGCCAGCGAGCGCCCCGATGCCAGCGCCGCCACCAGCCGCTCCACCAATGATGAGAGCCTCTTGTTCCCAGGAGCGTTTGTTCTTGTGCGCCGGTTCCGCACGCCTCGACACGACCCGTGGAGCGGTTTGCATGTCGTTGCGCGTGGTACCGGGACTGAGTTCGACCGGGTGCAACCCTTGGGCATCGTTCAAGTACACGCCATGTGGCTCGTTGCGTGACCGCGCCGGAATCAGCAGTTGCCCTTGGCGACCATCTGCGAGGGTCACGGGCACGAGCGTGCCTTTCACTCGCCCGTCAGCGGTCGACACTTCTCCCGTATGCGCACCAGCCACACCGTAGTCGCTCTCGACTTGCTGCGGCGAAAGAGCGGCAACATCCCGTGAACACGCCGTCGCGAACGTCGCCGCGGTGATGACGAGTGCCGAAAACATCAGTCGAACCTTCATCAAGGAACCCTTTCAAATTCGCACGATGCCGCCGGATGGTTTCTGCGACTTGCAACCATCCAAGTCGCGAACGGTGGCAATACCCAGCCAAGCAGTAAGCGTGCCGTCACCTGCTGGGCGTCGTTTGGCTGGGCCAGTCAAGATACGCTCGAGCTATCGGTGCCGCTTCCTGTCCACCGATGTTGCTCGAGAGTATGCCGTTGATGCGTATTAAAGTCGTTCAGAGACCGCCCCCCTACAGTCCATTGACAGACTACGGCTGGACTCGCTTAGCCAGGCTATTCGTACGACGTAGGTCCCGCGCCGGGCATCGTAATGCTCGCTGAGCGTTGGACGGAACCCGTCGCTAACGGGATCCCGAGTGAAAGAGGATCTGATCGCTCTGATCGACTGTGTAGATTAACTTGGTGATGAAACCGACGCCAGGCCGCCGCTCATCGGTGAGCACGAAAGAACGCCGGCAGGCGCCAAGCGCCAACAACGCCCTCCCCGCTGCTTGTCTCGAAGACCTCGACCGGGAACTCGCAGACGAACGACAGGAACATTGCACCGCGAGCACCTATCAGCCGTCCGACGTGGCGGTGTCGGCGTGGATTGGCGACTACCCCGCCCGGGGTTGGCTATAATGCCGGACATCGTGCGGAGACTCGCTGCCGCCCTTGTGCTTTCGATGATTGCGGTCGTCCTCACCGCAGACCCGTTCTGCTGCGCCGACGGCTGCACGGACGCGCCACATGCAGCCGTGAGCACCGTCTCGACGAGTTGCAGCCTGTGCCAGAACAGCGTCACGGTGCCGAGCGTTTCTGCCGCCGTGACATTCGCTCTCGTCCGGCAGTCGTTCAACGAACCGCCGCGCCGTAGCCTCTCGCTCCTGACCGGTCGCATCGACCATCCGCCGCGTCTCACCTAGGTCCATCTCGATTCGGAAACCGATGGAACGGACAGCGTCAGCCTGTCCGGCTGGGAGATGCGCGTGCGTCATACTGTTTTCTACTTTCTGATGGTGTTCAGCGGAACGACGGCGTTCGCGCAAACCGCGAACGTCCGAGTCGAGGTTCGCAGCGAACACGCGGCTGTCGCGTCGGCTGATGTCGTGGTCAACGGCACGACGTTCAAGACGGACACAGACGGCATGGCGCTGATTGCCGTCGCCGCCGGTTCGGTCGAAGTGACGGTCGTCAAGCCAGGCTTCCTGCCGGTGACGGCAACGATCACCGTCGCGCCCGGACCA
>JBBQHJ010000457.1:0-3133 GCA_038323865.1 Gemmatimonadales bacterium | reverse complement strand
CGGGTCGGGCGCGGTGAAACGTCGGACATGAGTAGTGCGCTGGTGAGTGAGACGCCGGCGTTGAAACCTAATTCTGCACGCGGCTGCATGAATGCCGCAGGAGACTGAGCACGATGTCGAACGCGACGGCGGTGACGGACGCTGATTTCGATCAGGCCGTAGAGAAATCGGACGGACTGACGGTGGTGGATTTCTGGGCGACGTGGTGCGGCCCGTGTCGCATGATCGCGCCCATTCTCGATCAACTCGCCGTGGACTACGCTGGCCAGGTCAAGATCGCGAAGCTCGATGTGGACGCGAACATCAAGACCGCCACGCGCTTCAACGTGCGCTCCATCCCGATGCTGCTGTTTTTCAAGGGCGGCAAGGTCGTGGACCAGATCGTGGGCGCGGTACCCCGCCAGGCCATCGAGGCGAAGCTGAAGCAGCACGTGGGTGCACCGTCTGAAAGTCGCGCGGTCTGACCGGGCGACAATTTCAGTTGCACCTCCCAAGCGCCACAAACACATTAGTGGGGCAATGCCCGCCCCACTCGCCGGACTCCGCTACCCGCACACGCGCGTGCTCCTTCCGCGCACGCGTCTGGCGTACGTCCACCTCCGCAACCTCCTAACCGACGCCAAGCGCGACCGCGCGGCGCGCGTGTCGGGCTACGTCGCGATCTGGTTGCCCGAGGAGTTCCTCGTGCTCTACCTCCAGAAGGGTGAGCTCGTGAACGCGGCGGTCTCGGATGGCAAGCATTTCCACGGCATCGCCATCAACGCTGCCGTGGAAAAAATCCCGGCGGAGCCCGAGTACGGCGAAATCTGCTTTCACGAAGCGGATTTCGATTCGCTCTCGTGCATGTACGCCTCACAGACCTGTGCCGCCATTGCATGGCCGCCTGAGCTGCGTCCGAGCGATCCGACGTCGCTCTTTCCTTACCTCATGTCGACCACATTCGACGGCATGGTCGAGATCTCGGCCGAGGGCGAGGTGAATTACCTGGTGTTCCGCGATGGCACGGTGCAGGCGGCATATCTTTCCGGCGGCGGCGCGGGGACACTGGTCGAGCGCGTGCGACAGCTCTTCGCTCGCGAACACCGCGCACTGCATGTGAGCGTGAAGCACTGGAACCTGCCTGATCCGCTCCCGGTGCAGGCACCCACTGCGCTGGTACAGGCGTATCGCGATCTCGCGACATCGCTCGTACTGCGTCTCGTCGCCGAAGGCCGCGACAGCGCCCCGGCAATCGCCGAACATGCCCGGCAGAATCTGCTTGCGGCGCATCCGTCGCTCGATGGCTTTTCGTTCAATGGCCGGTCGCCGAAGGCGGTTGTCGCGAATTCCGAGGCTGTGACCAGCGCCGTGGCGGCGTTGATCAACGAAGTGCTGTGGACGGCGTCGAGCCAGGAGGGCATGGGGCCGGAGCGGCTGTTGAAGGAGCTCACGTACGAGCGTCGCCACCTCTTTCAGTCGTCCGGACTCTTCGATCGGCTCTCGTGGAAAGTGGCGTGACCGAACAGGCAGGTGGCACGCTGTACGTCGTGAGCACCCCCATCGGTAACATGGGGGATTTTTCTTTCAGGGCGGTGGATGTCCTGAAAGAGGTAGCCGCAGTCCTGGCCGAAGACACTCGGCACTCGCGGCACTTGCTCGACCGATACGAGATCAAGTCGACGCTGCTCGCGTATCACGAGCACAACGAAGCGAAGATGACGCCCCGTCTCGTGGCGCGATTGGCCGCGGGTGAGAGTCTCGCGTTGATCACCGACGCCGGCACGCCGCTCGTGTCCGATCCCGGCGCGCGACTGGTCCGGGCAGCCATCGACGCGAACGTCACGGTAACGGCCGTTCCGGGCGCCTCGGCGCTGCTCGCTGCGCTGGTGGCATCGGGCATGGAGATGGACCGCTTCACCTTCTTCGGATTTCTCGCGAGAAAGGGAGGGGAACGCCGAGAGGCGATCGCGGATCTCGTCGCCCTCCGGCATCCGGGTGTCATATATGAGGCGCCGAACCGTGTTGGTGACACGTTGGCCGAGCTCGCCCACGCCGGTGCCGGGGAGCGAGCAACGGTGGTCGCGCGGGAATTGACTAAACAGTTTGAAGAGCTGCGACGGGGAACGGTCGCTGCCCTTGCTACGTATTACTTCGAGACGCCGCCACGTGGAGAAATAGTGATTGTGATAGCAGGAGCGCCGGCGCCGGAGATGGTGCCCGAGAGTGAGCTGCGTGTTCGGGTGGCCAGCCTGCGAACGCAGGGCATGTTGCCGCGCGATGTTGTGCACACGCTCACCACTGACCTTGGTGTTCCGCGCAACCTCGCATATCGGTTGGCGCACGAATGAGGCGTCTACGCGTCGCCCTGAGCAAAACGAAGGGCCTGCTTTTTTCCGCAGTGGTGTTGCTGCCCTTGGGCGCTGCCCGCGAAACACCGCGTCTCACAGTGGCGCGGCTCCAGTACGATGGCGGCGGCGACTGGTACGCCAATCCATCGAGCCTCCCGAACCTACTCGCGGCCATTCGTGAGCGAACGTCGTTGCAGGTGGAGCGCACCGAAGCGCGCATCACGCTGATGGATGACAAGCTGTGGGACTACCCGTTCATCCACATGACGGGGCACGGCAATGTGAAGTTCACCGATGCCGAGGTCATTCGGCTGCGCGAGTACCTCACGCGCGGGGGCTTCCTGCATGCGGACGATAATTACGGACTCGACGAGAGTTTTCGTCGCGAGATGAAGCGTGTGTTCCCGGATCGCGAGTTTGTTGACGTCCCGCTCTCGCACCCGGTCTATCATGCGGTGTATGACTTCCCGAAGGGTCTGCCCAAGATTCACGAGCACGACGGCAAGCCCGCACGCGGATACGGCATTTTCCTCGGCGACCGGCTCGCGGTGTACTACTCGTACTCGAGCGACCTCGGGAACGGTTGGGAAGATCCAGAGACCTATCACGATCCCGTTGCGTTGCATGAAGCAGCGCTGCGCATGGGTGTGAACTTGTTCGTCTATGCGGTTACGAGCCGCCCACTGCCATGACGATACGCTCGCTGGTTGAACATGAACGGCGCGTGGTGCAGCGCGCCGACCTGACAACAGGTGTGCTCGCTGCGGCCGCCATCGCTGCGCTGTTTCTCGCCATCGGCGCTGTGG
>JBBQHJ010000456.1:0-3143 GCA_038323865.1 Gemmatimonadales bacterium | reverse complement strand
CCCGCGCGGCATGCGCTTGAGCATGTTCTCTTCGTCCAGCGTGCCGAAGCGCTTCTTGAGCGTTGGCTGAGCGAGAATCTTGGCAAGCGGACGATGATTCTCCGCAATCACATCGCGGAGGCGATGCAGCGTTGGACGCGGTGGCATCCAGATACCGCCGCCGATCGATGCACGCTTTGCCTCCATATGGAAGTAGAAGCCGGCTCCGCCATGGGCAGTGGCCGTTCCAACGCCGCGACCGGCGTCGTTGTGATAGAACCACGCCGCGACGTTCGTCTTGTACGGCGATTTGTCATTGGAAAAGCGAACGTCCCGGTGGATTCGAAATGGTGATCGCTTTGGATCGCCGACAATTTCGGGAGCGATCGACGCGAAGTGCACGTCCATTTCCTCGACAAGTGATGCGAGCGGCGCACGAAGCTCCGTGTCGTACGTCTCCTTATTTCGGTCGAACCACTCGCGGTCGTTGTGGCGGTGCAGTGCGCTGAGAAAGCGCTGGGCGGCGGGACGGAATCCAGTGAAGTCCGATTGAGTCACGGAACAGGTTTCTTGCGTGTCTTGGTTGCGGCGACAGGCGGTGGAATCACGATGCGGAACTCGAAGTTCTGCTCCACCGCCTGCCGAACGTGTCGGCCACCAACCATCGCCGGGGTGAACGCCATCTGCGGCACTGCCTCGCGCACCGACGCCGTGAAAAGCGGATGCGTAGAGCGGATGATTTCGAGCGTGTTCGGATCCGCACGCCCCGTTGTGTCGACGACGAATCGAACGAGCACGCCGCCTTCGGTTCCATCCTTCATCAACTTGTCCGGATAGCTCGGAGCGGCACTCGTCGTGGTGCGAATGGCTCGCTCCTCGACTTCCAGCACCGAATAGACGGAATCCTGCGACGGCTCCGCAAAGGATTTTTCCTGAGGAGGCGCCTCAACCTCGTGCGTGTCGCCAACCTTTGGATCGGGACGCGGGCCGCCCTGTGCAGATACTTGTCCGCGACCATCGGCAAGCACCGGTGCGCCACCACCGACTTCGACGTACTCGAGCCGCTCGACGGTGTTCTCACGGCTGCCACGCCGGTCGGGCGGTGGCAGGTACGCGATGATCTGCTGCATGGCCTCGTCGAGCGCGCGCGCGTTGATGGCGGTTCCGCGCACGGCTGCGCCGATGAGGGCCAGATGCGCGACGAGACTCAGCGTCGCGCTTGGGCCCATCAACCAGCTTTTCGTGGAAGGAATACGCCAGTAGCGCAGCATTTATGTCCGCTCGAACGTGCCTGCCGTCAGTATCGAGTGACCTTCACGCCCGGGCAAGCGGTCACGCGTTGTTTGACAATATCCGCAAGGCGTCACCGGTTACGCGATAGGTCGTCCAATCATCCATCGCTATAGCCCCCAACGACTTGTAGAACCGAATCGCGTTTTCATTCCAGTCGAGCACGGCCCATTCCAAGCGCCCGTAACCGCGCTCCACTGCGCTGCGCGCCAGAAACGTGAGCAACTGGCGGCCGAGTCCGTGCGCGCGGAATTCCGGGAACACGAACAGGTCCTCTAGATAGATACCTGGACGGGCCAAAAAGGTTGAGTAGCTCCGGAACCACAGCGCAAATCCGGCAGGCTCCGATCCGGCAAACGCGAGCGTGACAAACGCGGCCGGATCTCCCGAAAAGAGGCTCGATCGCAGCAATTCTTCCGTGGCCACGCACTCGTGGGGCAAACGCTCGAATTCAGCGAGCCCCTGGATGCAGCGAAGGATGATTGGGACGTCGTCGGCAGTGGCCGGCCGAAGCGTAAATTCTGCCACGGAGGAAGAAGTCAGACGCCGTACCGCTCGCGCAACACACGCAGGTGATGCGATGCATGACCCGCAGCAATGAAGCCGAGCGCGCGCACCGTCACGTGGCCGTTGTTCACGACTCCTGCGCGTGGCCACGCATCATCAGGCAGTGACGCGAACAGACGCACCGTGCTCGCGCGCACCTGCGCGAACTCGTCGGCCAGACTGGCAATAGTACGATCATCGGAACCGGCAGTCTTCGCGAATTCATTTTCGTCGAAGCCCGGAAGCGGTGTGGAGTCACCACGCGCCAGTCGCAGCGCGCGATACGAGAAGATGCGCTCCGCATCGATGACGTGGCCGAGCAACGTCTTGATGGTCCACTTTCCGTCGGCGTAGCGATATGCACCACGATCTTCGGGAATACGCGCGATGATTCCAGCGATTTCCTCACCGGCAATCTTCAGCGCATGCACGGGATCAGTACCCGGCACGGATGCGACATAGCCGGCGTAGAACGGAGGATACTCCGATGCTTCCGGACGGATGGCGGTTGCCGGCATTGCGGGATCAGTGGGAGTCTAGGATGCGCGAGCGAGCACCGGCGCCTGGTCGCGACGCCACGTGAGAAGCACGACGCCAGCTGCGGTGACGCCGAGTGCGACGATCTGCGCTGACGTGAGCGGCCCGACCATGTCGTTCTTCGCGCGGAAGAACTCCACGATGAAGCGCTCGAATCCCGCGAGCACGCAGTACATGCCGAACAGCCAGCCGGCGAGATGTGTGTGCTTCCGGAAGCGCCAGAGAATCATGAACATCACGAAACCGAGCACGACTTCGAGCAACTGTGTCGGATACACGCTCATCACGGTTTCCGGTGCGATACCCGCAGGCAGGTTCGCATGGAACTCCGCGTTCATCACACCGGCGATTGACCTCGGCAGTCCATCAGGAAACGCCACCGCGAGCGGGCCGTTGTAAACCCGGCCGTAGTCATCGCCGACAGCCCAGCATCCCGTGCGACCAATGGAGTATCCCGCGGCAATGCCAACAGCGGTTCCGTCGGCAATGCGAAGAAACGACCACTTCTTCCATTGAATCACGGCGAAGCAGAGCACCACGGAGCCAATGAAGCCGCCCCAGAACACGAGCCCTGCGCGAGACCACAGTGCGTGGATACTGCCCTGAAGAATTGCGTAGTAGACCTTGGCGCCAACCAGCGTACCAACGAGCGCAGCGAAGGTGACGTCATTCATCATCTCCGGATCGTCGCCACGCTCCTGAAGCACCACCTGCGACACCCAATGCGCAATGGCGAATGCCGCCATCATCGCGAGACCAAATCCCGTCAGCTCGATCGGACCGAACGTCTT
>JBBQHJ010000455.1:0-3147 GCA_038323865.1 Gemmatimonadales bacterium | reverse complement strand
CGCGGCCAGATTGACGAAGGATCCGCACTTGTCGAGCGGGCGCTGAGGTCGCGCCGCTTCGGGCCGTACACGCTCCAGGCAGCGATTGCCGCCTTGCACTGCGGAGCCGCGCGCGCCGAGCTCACTGACTGGGCGCAGATTGTAGGGTTGTACGACGTCCTGTTGCGCGTACATCCGTCGAGTGTTGTCGCGCTCAACCGTGCAGTGGCGGTTGCCATGTCGGATGGCGCCGAGCGGGGCCTGTCTGAAATCGATGCGCTGTTCGAGCGTGGCGAACTGCGCGACTATCACCTCGCGCATTCGGCGAGAGCGGGCTTGCTGAAGAAGCTTGGCCGAAACGCCGAGGCGCGCGACGCATACTCGGCTGCGTTGGCACTATGTGGTCAAGCGCCGGAACAGCGTTTTCTCCAGCGACAGATTGCGGCAGTCAACTCACACAAAGGATGAGGCGATCCGGACAGTGTTGACGTGCACCTGTACCGAGTCGTTGATGTCGCGTCCGTATCCCCCGCCAATCGTAATGGCGACAGGAATTCCGACTTCGCGGCACTGCGATATCACGTAGGCGTCGCGCCGGGCAAGACCATCGAACGTGAGCGCGAGACGGCCAAGTGCATCGCCCTCGTGTGGGTCGGCGCCGGCAATGTAGATGGCGAGATCGGGCTGCGCCTCGGAGAGTACGCGCGGCAATTCGGTTTCGAGCGCGCCGAGATACTCGGCATCGCCGCAACGGTCGTGGAGCTCCATGTCGAGCGTACCCGGCACTTTGTGAAAGGGATAATTCTTTCCGCCGTGCATGCTGAAGGTGAAGACGGAATCGTCGCCGGCGAAGATGGCGTGCGTCCCGTTGCCCTGATGCACGTCGAGGTCGATTACTACAGCGCGACGAATGCGCCCTGTGCTCTGAAGTTTTCGAATGGCGACGGCGACATCGTTGTAGACGCAGAATCCTTCGCCGTGATCGGGAAACGCGTGGTGCGTGCCGCCGGCGAGGTTCATTGCGAGCCCCGCGTTCACTGCGTGCGCCGTTGCCGCGATTGTGCCACCTACCGCACGACGCGAACGCTCCACAAGAGCGGGCGACCAGGGAAAGCCGAGTCGTCGCTCCTCCAATGGTGTGAGTTCACCATTGGTGAAACGATGCACATAGTCGGGAGTATGCACGCGGAGCAGATCGTCTTCACTCGCGGCGTCTGGATCGTGTACGTCCCCGAGTGTTTCAGCGATAACGCGATCGCGAAGCATTGCATACTTGGACACGGGGAAGCGGTGCCCGTCTGGAAGCGGAAACACGTACTTTGCCGACGACCACAGCGAGAGTGTCATCCGTTACGGGAGACGCGCTGAAGGCAGTCTGACCGGCGCATCCGCGATTGCCCTGATCACGCGCACGGCAACGGCAATCACACGCAGTTCGCCGTCGATGTCGATTTTCTCGACGTCATCTGTGGCACGATGGTAATCGCTGTGAAGTCCCGTGAAGAAATGCAGCGACGGAATGCCGTGCTCGATGAAGGGCTGATGATCGGACGGGCCGTCGGCGTCGAGAATGGTTCGCAACCGAACGAGGGTATCCGCGTTGGCGCGCTGCACGATGAAAGGAAAATCGCGCGACGTGCGAACGCCGCGCACGAGCAGCTCGCCTGTGCCGAGCCGGCCGACCATGTCGAAGTTCATCATGGCGACGATGCTGTCGAGCGGCACGGGTGGATGCGTAACGAACCACCGGGAACCAAGGAGTCCAGGCTCTTCACCAGTAAACGCGACGATCGCGATGGAACGGCGGGTGGGCCGCAGGCTCAAGGAATGCGCGAGTTCCATGATCGCCGCCACGCCAGACGCGTTGTCGTCGGCTCCGTTCCGGACCGCATCTTTCGCTTCGGGATCGAGCGCGCCGTGTGGCGAATGTCCGAGGTGGTCGTAGTGCGCGCCGACAACGATGTACTGTGCTCGCAGCGTTGAGTCGGAGCCAGGGATGAGTCCAACCACATTCTCGATCCCGCTGCGCGCTTCAATGACGTGGACGTTGAGCGCCGTCAAGCGACGGGTGATGAAGACCGCTGCGTCATGTGCACGGCTCTCATCAGCGCGACGCCCCGCCATGGAATCGTGCGCCAGCGCGGCGATGTCCTCGAGAACGCGCGGTGGCGTTTGTGCCGGAAGTTGCCTGCCGAGCAGCATGAGGCTCAACAACATTGAACGAGGCAAATCGAAGTGCATGCCGGAATGCTAACGGCACACTCACGCCACCGAGAGGCCGTTCTGCTGCTAGCGACCGCCGTGAAATGTTCATTAGTTTCCGACCTCGACGTCCGCCGCAAACGAGGCCCCGCCCAGCTTCATGGAAAATCCAGTCATCTTCGCTCGACGGTTCGCCAACCTCGTCTGGCTCGTGATCCACGAGTCGGGCAATGTTGACGAACAAAAGGGTGTTTTGCGGGCGCTGGCGTCGCAGGCCAAGGAAGGCGCGTTTCACATCGGGCTGCACACGGCGGGTCTGTCGGCCAATGATCAGATCGTGCCCGCGGCCTTTACCGGCGTCGCCGACCTCGTGTCGCGCATGATGCAGCATGGCCTCGTGCTTATTTCGACTGACGTCAACGCGAAAGCTGCCGATCTCCTCGCCGTCGCGCGCCTGCTGGCCAGCCAATCCGCGACAGACGACTTCGGCGCAAACATCGAGATGCAGCGCGTCGCAGCCGGTGCCTCCACCGTACACTTCGCCACGAAGCCGCGAATAATGGCGTCGCCGCCTCGCACGACGCCGCGCGAGACGACGAGCATCTCGCTGCCCGATCTCGATTTCGGCGAGGTCTACGATGATCCCCTCGCCGAAGCGATGGCCCGCGCTACGCCGCGGCAAACCGCTGCCATACGAGCACCAGCGCATTCGCACGACTCCGGCGGACTGTTCGCGCAGTTCGCTGCGTCGTCTGCGCCAACCGAGCCATACCCGGAACTGCTCGCCAAGCTCGACGCGGCTAGTGATGTCGGCACCATCGACCGTCTGCTCGAGGGACTCGGCTTGCTCGCCGACCGCGCAGCCGCCGAAGGTCGCGTCATTGAAGCCACAGACATCATCTGCGCCATCGTCAAACGCGAGCAGGTCGCGGAGCACGAGGCCAAGCGCGCGATCGCGATGTCCAT
>JBBQHJ010000454.1:0-3151 GCA_038323865.1 Gemmatimonadales bacterium | reverse complement strand
GAATCTGCGCAGGGTGTCAGTCCGAGCGAAGTCGAGGGATCTGCGCAGGGTGTCATTCCGAGCGAAGTCGAGGGATCTGCGCAGGGTGTCAGTCCGAGCGAAGTCGAGGAATCTGCGCAGGGTGTCATTCCGAGCGAAGTCGAGGAATCTGCTTTCATATGTTCTCTAAAGTCCTCATCGCCAACCGTGGCGAGATCGCGTTGCGCGTCATCCGTGCATGTCACGAACTCGGCATCGCGACGGTCGCCGTGTATTCGGAAGCCGATGCGCATGCGCCTCACGTGCGCGAAGCCGATGAAGCGGTGCTGCTCGGGCCTGCGCCGTCGAAGGAGTCGTACTTGAAGGGCGATGCAATCATCGCGGCGGCGCTTCACACCGGCGCGGAGGCGATTCACCCCGGTTACGGCTTTCTCTCCGAGCGCGAGTGGTTCGCTCGTGCCGTGCGCGACGCAGGTCTCGTGTTCATCGGTCCGCCCGCTGAGGCCATTGCAGCAATGGGCAGCAAGACGGCCGCGCGCGAACTGGCGATTTCCGCCGGCACGCCGGTGGTGCCAGGTACGACGACCGCGCTACGCGACGCCGACGAAGCCGCGGAGACTGCTGACCGCTTCGGCTATCCGGTGCTCCTCAAGGCGGCAGCCGGCGGCGGCGGGAAAGGCATGCGCGTGGTGCAGAAGCGCGAAGAAATCGCAGGCGCACTCGAGTCCGCGCAGCGCGAAGCCAAGAACGCATTCGGCGATGATGCCGTCTACGTCGAGAAGTACATCGTCGGGCCGCGACATGTGGAGATCCAGGTGCTCGGCGACATGCATGGCACCATGCTGCATCTCGGTGAACGCGAGTGCTCGGTGCAACGCCGTCATCAAAAGATGATCGAGGAGGCTCCGAGCGTCGCTGTGTCACCCGAGCTGCGCGCGCGCATGGGCGCCGCCGCCGTTGCGGCAGCGAAGGCTGCCGGATACGTCAACGCCGGCACGTGCGAGTTCCTCCTTGATGCGAACGGCGAGTTCTACTTCCTCGAGATGAATACGCGCATCCAGGTCGAGCACCCAGTCACGGAGCTCGTCACGGGAATCGATCTTGTGCAATGGCAACTGCGCATCGCCGCCGGCGAAAAGCTGCCGTTCAAACAGGAAGAGATCACGCCCCGCGGCTGGGCGATCGAGTGTCGCATCACGAGTGAGGATCCAGCGAACAGCTTCCTGCCATCAACGGGGCGCGTGCAATACCTGCACATCCCGAGTGGCCCCGGCGTTCGATGGGACGGCGGAATCGAAACAGGAAGCGAGATCTCGCTGTTCTACGATCCCATGCTTGCCAAGCTCATTGTGTGGGCGCCAACGCGAGACGCCGCTGTGGAGCGAATGCATCGCGCATTGCTCGAGCTTACGATTGAAGGCGTGGATACGTCGCGCGATTTCCATCTGCGGGTGATGGAAGACCATGACTTCCGCACAGGCGCGATTGAGATTCAATGGCTCGAAAGACGGCTGGCTGATCTGACGTCTCGGCAGGCGGACCGCGCGAGTGTCGTTCGCGCTGCGGTTGCCGCGGCATTGCTCACGGAGCGCGAACGGTCCGCGCCACGCCGCGCTGCATCTCCCGAGAGCTCGGCGACGGAACCATCAAGCGCCTGGCTTCGCGCTTCGCGGCTCGATGCACTGCGATGATTGACCTTAAGCGTTTCGAAATTTCCGGTATTGCCGCCGGTGGCGACGGGGTGGGACGGTCCGACGGCCTGGTTGTATTCACGCCCCGAACAGCTGTCGGCGACATCGTTGATGTCATGGTGACCACACAGAGGCGCTTCGCTCGCGGCATAGTCCGCGACATCGAGCGCCCCTCGCCTGATCGTATCGAACCCGCGTGTGCGCACTACACCGTCGACAACTGCGGCGGATGCCAGCTTCAGCACATGAGTTACGACGCGCAGTTACGAGCGAAGGGTTCGATCATCGCAGACAGCCTTCGCCGCATCGGACGTCGCGAACTGGATGTGCCGGTCGTGCAGCCGAGCGATGCACAGTGGCGCTATCGCCGGAAGTTGACGCTGCACCTGCGTCGCGTTGGATCAGGCTGGATCGCGGGATTGCATCCCTACGACAATCCGGTCGCAGTGTTCGACCTCACCGATTGTCCTATCACAGAGCAGCGCGTGCTCGATGTCTGGCGTGCAATGCGAGGTGTGTTTGAGTTGTTGCCCTCCGAGCCGGCACTCCGTGTTGCCGTGCGTCTTTTGCCGGCGGGCGCCGCTGTGGTCGTGCAGGGCGGATCATCGTGGCCCGACTACAAACGCTTCTTTGCGGGGGTCGCGGACATTACGGAACTCTGGTGGAAGCCGGAGCAGGGTAGAACGCGCCTGCTGTCATCGCGTAGCGGCGGGTCTGAAAGTGGTGCGTCATTCGTGCAGGTGAACGAGCGCGTCGCCGATGCCTTGCGCGAGTTCGTGCTCGAGCGCGTGCGCACATTCTCCCCTGCGCATGTGATCGATGCGTATGCCGGAAGTGGTGACACCGCCATTCCGCTTGCGCGCGAAGGCTCAGTTACCGCAATCGAGTTGGATGCCGACGCCGTAGCACAGTTCGGCCCAAGGATGCGCGCCCCTTCGAAAGCCATCGCTGGTCGCGTGGAGGACCACATCGAACGATCCTTGCCAGCCGACGTCGTCATTCTGAATCCGCCGCGGACGGGCGTTGACGAGCGCGTCGCGCGCGCGCTTCAGGGCGCGAGCCCGCGTCCACGCGGCATCATCTACGTGAGCTGTGATCCCGGAACACTCGCGCGCGACCTCGCGCGCATGCCGGCATACCGACTCGCCAGCGTGCGTGCGTATGACATGTTCCCACAGACCGCGCACGTCGAGACGGTGTGCGAGCTCGTGCCGGAGGCTGCATGAAGTATCAGGTGACTGTGGGAGGAGAGGAGATCGAAGTCATCGTCGATGGCGACACGGTAACTGTTGAGGGCGCGACGATGCGCGCGTCGGTGGCCGAGGTCGAGGGCACGCCGGTTCGCATGGTGATGATCGGTGACGAGGTCCATCGCGTCGTCGCTCGGCGAGGCAACTCACGGGGGAAGTACACGTTGTGGCTCGACGGCTTTCGCCATGACCTGGAAGCTCTCGATGAGCGAACAAAGACCATTCGGGAGC
>JBBQHJ010000453.1:0-3161 GCA_038323865.1 Gemmatimonadales bacterium | reverse complement strand
CGTTTGCGCGACCACGCCGTCTGCGTCACCCGTGATGACATTGACGATATGCAGCGGAATATCGGAGACCATCTCCTTGCCCACATGCACGACGACGCCATTGCCCGCGCAGGTCGCGTTGAGCGCGGCAAATCCATCGCGGTCCGCGGGCACGATCGTGCCAAGGTGCTTCGCGAGGAGCTCGGAGTCCGCCTGCGCGGCGTCCGCCATCGATTGCACGCGCACACCGTCGGGCAGCGCGTCGAGCGTCGTCAGCGACGCCGACAAGATGCCGTCGACGAACACGACGCGCGGCCACTCAGGATTGCCGAACAGGAGGGGGGCAATGCTGTTGAGCTCCACCCGCGCACCCGCGCCGCGCGTGAACGCCCGCTCGGCAATCGGCGCGACATTGGTGTAGAGCCAGTCTTCGTTGCGCGTCGTTGGAAATCCGAGTCGCGCAAATGCGTGTGCACCCTGTCGGCGAAGCGCCTGCAGAACTGCAGGTACCTGTTCGGTTGCCAACGCATTCGCTACGGCTAGCAGCGACAGGTTCACCGGTGTGGTCATCGTCGGTGTGTATGCAGTCGCGCTGGACGGACCATTGTTACTCACCGTCGTGCTCACGCGGCTGGCTCGAGCAGCCAGTCGTAGCCGCGCGCCTCAAGTTCGAGCGCGAGCGATTTGTCGCCCGACTTGACGATGCGTCCACCGGCCAGCACGTGCACGAAGTCAGGCACGATGTAGTTGAGCAGACGCTGGTAGTGCGTCACGACAATCGCACAGTTATCCGGGCGCCGAAGCGAGTTCACGCCATCCGCGACGATACGCAACGCGTCGATGTCGAGCCCCGAATCGGTTTCGTCGAGAATCGCGAGCTTGGGCGCAAGCACCGCCATCTGCAGAATTTCGTTGCGCTTCTTCTCGCCGCCGGAAAAGCCCATGTTTACAGAGCGATTGAGCATCGTCACGTCCATGTCCACGAGCTTGAGCTTCTCCTCAACGAGATCGAGAAACTCCATCGGGTCGACTTCGTCGTGGCCCGCGGCGCGACGAATCTCGTTGTAGGCCGCGCGCAGGAAATACGCGTTGCTCACGCCGGGAATCTCCACCGGGTACTGGAACGCGAGAAACACGCCTTTCTGCGCGCGCTGTTCCGGCGGAAGCGCCAGCAGGTCTTCGCCCATGTACAACACTTCGCCGCTGGTGACTTCGTAGGCGGGATGGCCGGCGAGCACCTGCGCCAGCGTGCTCTTTCCCGAGCCGTTCGGGCCCATGACGGCGTGTACTTCTCCCGCTTTCACCGACAGCGTGATGCCCTTGAGAATGGGCTGGCCGTCAACGGAGGCATGGAGGTCGCGGATTTCAAGCATGTATCGGTCGCGTTGAGAAGAGAGAAATGATCGTGAAAATGGTAAACCCGGTTTATCCGACACTGCCTTCGAGCGTGATGCCCAGGAGTTGCTGCGCTTCGAGCGCAAACTCCATCGGCAGTTCCTTGAACACTTCCTTGCAGAAGCCACTGACGATCATCGACACCGCCTGCTCGGCATCGAGTCCCCGCGTCTTGAGGTAGAAGATCTGGTCTTCGCCGATTTTCGAGGTCGAGGCCTCGTGTTCCAGCGTCGCGGTGTTGTTCGCCACTTCGACATACGGGAACGTGTGCGCGCCGCACTGATTGCCAACGAGCATGCTGTCGCACTGCGTGTAATTGCGCGCCCCTTCGGCCTTCGGCATGATTTGCACCTTGCCGCGATAGCTGTTCTGCCCCTGCATGGCGCTGATGCCCTTCGACAGAATCGTGCTCTTCGTGTGCCGGCCAATGTGAATCATCTTCGTTCCGGTGTCCGCCTGCTGGCGACGGCTCGCAACGGCGACGGAGTAGAACTCGCCCACACTGTAGTCGCCAACGAGCAGCACGCTCGGGTATTTCCACGTAATGGCCGAGCCGGTCTCCACCTGCGTCCACGAGATTTTCGAGTGCGCCATCGCCTTGCCACGCTTCGTGACAAAGTTGTAGATGCCGCCAACTCCGTTTTCATCACCGGCGTACCAGTTCTGCACGGTGCTGTATTTCACCGTGGACCGATCAAGCGCCACAATTTCCACGACCGCCGCGTGCAACTGGTTGATGTCGCGCTTGGGCGCGGTGCACCCTTCCAGATAACTCACCGTCGATCCTTCATCGGCCACAATCAACGTGCGCTCAAACTGTCCCGTTTCCGCCGCATTGATGCGGAAATACGTCGACAGTTCCATTGGGCACGCGACCCCTTTGGGGATGTAGCAGAACGAGCCGTCGGAGAACACCGCCGAATTCAGCGCCGCAAAGAAATTGTCGCTGTACGGAACAACGGAGCCAAGATATTTGCGCACGAGTTCTGGATGTTCGCGAACGGCTTCACCAAAGGAGCAGAAAATGATGCCGTGTTTCGCGAGTTCCGCCTTGTACGTCGTGCCCACGGAGACGGAATCGAACACCGCGTCGACCGCGACGTTGTTCATGCGTTTCTGCTCATTGAGCGAGATGCCAAGTTTGGCATACGTCTCCAGCAGCGCCGGGTCAACATCGTCCAGCGAATCGAGTTGCTTGACCGACTTGGGCGCGGAGTAATAACTCGCGGCCTGATAATCGATGGGCGGGTACACCACGTTGCCCCAGTGTGGCTCGGTCATGGTCAGCCACCGGCGAAATGCCTTGAGGCGCCACTGCAGCAGCCACTCCGGTTCGTTCTTCTTGGCGGAAATAAAACGCACCGTGTCCTCGGAGAGGCCCGGCGGCAGCGTTTCCGATTCGACATCGGTGGTGAAGCCGTACTGGTACTCGCGATTGACGAGTGAATCGATGGTTGTGCTCATATCGTGCTCATGCCTTTTCCTCAGGCCTTCTTCAAAGGGATCGCTATCGCCGATTCTGATTCAAGAGCGGACGACGTGGTCGGACCCGGCCCCGTCGCGCCCATACTGTATTCGCAGGTGCGGCAGCCGCGCAGTTGGTGTCCTTCGCGCACTACCGGCACTCCTAACATCCGTTCCACAAACGCGGCTTCTGCTTCACACGCCTCGGGAAACATCTCCGCGATTTCGCGCATGCTGCAGTTGTGCAGACGCAACCGTGTTACCGCATCGTTTGATTCCTGCGTGACGCTGTCCAGTGCACGCGTCGTACCGTCGGGTGCAAC
>JBBQHJ010000452.1:0-3176 GCA_038323865.1 Gemmatimonadales bacterium | reverse complement strand
AGGCTCCTCCGTGCCGACGAGATCATCGACGGCACCGTGGCCAAGACGGCGGGCGGCTATCGCGTGCAAGCGCGCATGTTCCTGCCGCGCGACGTGTCGCTGTCGCAGCCCCTCGGCACGTTCGAGGCGAAGGACTTTGGTGCCATCGCAAAGCAGGTGGTCGACGAATACGACAAGGCCCGCAAGCAGATCGCCGACAATCAGGCGTGCGAGAACGGGATCCGCGGCAACACGCCGGCAGTTGCCGTGGCGGCGGCTCGTAAGGGTATCGCGCTCTACGGCAGGTCGACGCTTCTTCGCCTCTGCATGGCGAGCGCCTACACGGCCATGAAGTCGACCGCTGATTCCACCGGCCCGTGGAAGGACTCGGTTATCGCGATCACGAAGGAGATCATGGCGATCGATCCTTCGAGCCGTATCGCCTTCGAGCTCGCGTATGATGCCTATCGTCTCAAGAACGACACGACGAACGCGCTGAGCACGCTTGTCGCCATGATGAGCGCTGACCCGAGCAACACGAGCCTCCGCGAGCGCGTGCTTGCCGAGTTGGTGAATGCCGGCAAGGCGAACCTCGCGGTGCCGATCGGCAAGCAGCTCGTTGCCGACAACCCGGGCGATCCGAATTACGCCAAGATGTACTGGCAGGTGCTCCGCGCGGCGAAGATGGACAAGGAGTCGGTGCCAGCTGGTGTTGCGTACGCGTCGATCGATACTGCCGCGGCCGACTCGGGATATTTCGACCGTCAGATTCAGGATCTTGTAGCAGACAGCGCGTTCGCGAAGGCCGCGGAAATGGCGGCACTCGCTTCAGCCAAGTATCCAACGAACGTCCCGTACCTGCTCCAGAAGGCACAGAACGAGCGACGTGCTGGACAAATCCCCGCGGCCAAGGCGACGCTCGAGCGCGTGCTCGCGCTCAACCCAAACGCGCCGAGTGCAAACATTCAGCTCGCGCTCATTGCTACGGATCAGAACAACCTCGACGACATCATCAGGTACGCGAAGGCTGATGCGGCGCAGGATCCAAACAATAAGGCACGGGCGGCGCAGGTCATTTCCGCTGCGGCCAGCACGTTGTTCAAGGCTGCGACGACGACGAAAGTGCCAGCAGACTTCAAGAAAGCACTCATGGTCTTCCAAGCTGCCGACGAGATCAAGCCCGATCCGCAGTCCAAGTTCTTCATTGCATACTCAGCCTATCAGGCGGCGGCGAATTCCACCGACGCGCTGGCGAAGTCCAAGTCGTGCGATGACTTCAAGGCGGTGCAGGAGCTCGTGACGACCGTGAACATCAACATCTCTGGTGGCGCCGCGTTCAACAAGGAAGGCGCGGGTCAGATCATGGCGGGCGCACAGCAGCTCGACACGTATCTCACCAATGCGACAAAGGCGCTGAAGTGTAAGTAGCGATCACTGTCTGACAATAAAACGGCGCTCCAATCGGGGCGCCGTTTGTCATTCGAGCGTAGCGAAGAAGACGGTCAGACCTCGCCGGGCAGGTGCGCCAAATGGACAAGCAGATCCGCGCGCCGCGCGCGATAGTCGCACACCTGTGCCTCGAAGCTCTCGCCATCGAGATTCACCCTGAGTGGCGCTTCACCGACAACCTTGAGCCAAGGGAGCTGCGCGTAGTGCACGCCGGGCAAGCCAAGGTGTTCTCCCTTTTTCACACTCAGTGAGAGCCTGGCAAAGTCGCCGCGCGACATCTTCTCGATTACACAGAGATCCAGCAGTCCATCCGTCACGGATGCATCCGGAGTCATGATCGTACCACCGCCCGTTACGCGAGCGCTGCCGACCGCAAACGCGAGAAAGTCGACGTCCAGCCCAAAGCCCGCCGACGTGAAGGTGGCGTGACGCGTCTCATTCTCCGCCCATTTCCTGACCGCCGTAATTGCATAGGCCAACGGGCCGAGCGACGCCTTCGCCTCCGCTGGTGTGTCCGCGGTTGCTTCCGCTCCGACGCCACCGGTGGAGACATTGAGGAATCGGCGCCCATTCATCGACGCCGTATCGATGCACACGGGCTTGTGCCGCAGGATAAGATCCATGGCATGATTCGCGTCCTCTGGAATGCCTGTCTGCCGCGCAAAATCGTTGGCCGTCCCCAAGGGGATGACGCCGAGCGGTACCACGCGTCCATCGAGGCCGTTGACGACTTCATTGAGAGTGCCGTCGCCGCCGCAGGCAATTACGCAGTCGGTGCCTGCGTCGGCTGCTGCGGCCGCGAGGATTTCGCCGTCGCCGGCGTTCCAGGTGAAGCGCATGTCCACTGCATGTCCGCGCTCGCGCACCCAGCCCACCATCTGGCGAAGGTCGGGAAAATCGGCGCGCGCGCCGTGGACGATGTACGTGAAGTGCTTTCTCATAGGCTGTCCGCTGTCCGCTGTCCGCAAACCGCAAACGCCGTTGCGCAACGCGGTCAGCGGTTCGCGGGCAACCGTGCAGAGCAATAACGTGGCCACCGACTGGAGCACAGACTACCACGCGCCAGCACTCGTCCACGAAATTGTCGAGTTGCTCGGCGCGGGGCCACTTGTCCTCGACGGAACGCTCGGAGGTGGGGGGCACAGTGCAGCACTGCTCGACGCCGGCGTGGCTCGCGTGATCGGTATCGATCGCGATCCAGACGCGTTGGCCGCAGCGTCGGCGCGGCTGTCGTCTTATGCAGATGCCGGCCGCTTCAACGCGATCGAGAGCAACTACTCCGAGCTTGCTTCCATACGCGACTTGCACGACATGCGCTTTTCAGGAATACTGCTGGACCTCGGTATTTCTTCCCACCAGATCGACGACACACGCCGCGGATTTTCCTTCCGCCCGCAGGCGCCACTCGACATGAGAATGGGCTCGGATGCGCCGCTCAATGCGGCCGACCTGCTCAATGAGAGCGACGAGCGTGAGCTCGCGCAGATCTTTCGCGACTATGGCGACGAGCCGCGCGCGGGACGTCTGGCGCGCGAGATCGTGCGTCGCCGTGCGAATGCGGAGTTCACCACGGCTGATGATTTCGTGAATGCAATTCGTGGTGCGCTCGGCCCAAAGACAGGGCCCGCCGATTTTGCGCGGCTGTTTCAGGCGGTGCGCATTGCTGTCAACAATGAACTCACGGGTCTCGAGCGAGCGCTGCCCGATCTGCGCGACCGCCTTGTTCCAGGCGGCCTGCTCGCCGTCAT
>JBBQHJ010000451.1:0-3218 GCA_038323865.1 Gemmatimonadales bacterium | reverse complement strand
GTTCCTGGGGGTCGCGGCCCACTCTGCTAACGCACTGGGTAAAAACCATTGGCGCACCGATGTCCAAGGAGGACCGCTACCGGGAGATCCGCCGGTGGTATGCGCGCGACCGCGGCGTCACGACGCTCGATGAGGTGATCGGCATCCTCGAACGTCGCGCGGGCAGTCTGCGCGCGGCCTAGTGCCGACCGACCACGGCAGATGAGTGCCTCGGTTCGTGCGTCCCCGTTGGCGTTCGTTGTCGCCGGTGGTGGGAGCCTGGGTGCGGTGCAGGTCGGGATGCTCGAGGCACTGCTGGCGGTTGGTGCGCGACCCGATCTCGTCGTCGGCGCATCCGTCGGCGCGATTAACGGCGTGCGCTTCGCCGCCGATCCGACGCCCGCCGGAGCGCAGCCTCTGCGGAACATCTGGGCGGATTTGACGCGAGCCGACGTGTTTCCGCTGTCATGGTTGTCACGTCACCGCGACGGATGCACTGGATGGCGTCGAGGTGATCCTCAGCGAGGGGCCAACGATCGACGCGCTGCTCGCGAGCGCAGCCATTCCCGTGCTGTTCCCACCTGTCGAATGCGCTGGACAGTTTCTCGTTGATGGAGGCGTCGCGAGCAACACACCGATTGCCGGGTGCGGTTGCGATGGGCGCCCAGCGCATCGTTGTGCTGCCCACCGGTTTTTCGTGCGCGCTGAAGGAGCCACCACAGGGGCCCATGGCCATGGCGGTACACGCGCTGAATCTGCTCATCGCGCGGCAACTCGTTGCAGACATCGAGCGCTTCGCGCGAAGGGCCGAGGTCGTCGTCGCGCCGCCACTCTGTCCCATCAGCCGATCGTCCTACGATTTCTCGCACGCGACGGCACTGATGGACGTCGTTTGCGCTGCGGAGGCTGTCCGAGTCGAATGATGCAGTGACGGCGTGCGACGCGCGCGGGTTTGTGAAGGTGACCGCTCACCTCGCGACGACGGCCACCGGCGTGTACGCGATTGGCGACGTGAACGGCGGCCCCGCTTTCACGCACATCTCCGATGACGATTTCCGCATACTGAAGACGAATCTCCTCGATGGGGGCGACCGTTCGACGGACAACCGGCTGGTGCCCTACACCGTCTTCATCGACGCGCTGGAAACCGATGAGACACGCGGCTTCATGAAGGTGGTGGTGGATGCCGAGACGGGGGAGATCCATGGTGCCGTCGTTCTGGGCATGGAGGGCGGCGAAATTGCGACGATTCTTCAGGTGGCCATGATGGGTAAGCTGCCCTATCAAGTGCTGCGCGACGCGGTCTTCTCTCATCCGACGGTCGCCGAGGCTCTCAACAATCTTTTCGCGGCGATGGACAGGGCGTAGCTGCGACGTCAAGCCCGGCCCGGCGAACGGGAACTTGCACGGGGTGTCGTGACTTGCCAGCGCATGACACTGACAACGCGCCGCACGTAGTTGTCGAGTGAACAGGCGCGCCCGAGGCAATGGGTCTCGTCGAAAGCGCATCCACTCAACGACAAGGAACGCGTGAACGGTTCGATTCCCGACGCAGCAGAGACGTTCGATGGAAGGGCTCCATCGGCGCTCGAGCGATCGGCGGCAGCGGAAGCGCGACGCCGGGCGAACGTTCGGCCAAACGATTGGCAGAACCCCGAAGCGGCCAAGCGCTATCACCTCGTGGTCATTGGCGGAGGCACGGCGGGATTGGTGAGCGCTGCGATTGCTGCAGGGCTTGGTGCCCGGGTGGCGTTGGTCGAGCGGCACGATATGGGCGGCGACTGCCTGAACGTCGGATGCGTGCCATCAAAGGGCGTCATCCGCGCAGCGCGATCGTGGGAGGCAGCGAAGAAGTCACACGCCGAGTTTGGCGGACCTCTCACAACAGGGGCGGGCGACTTCAGTGTCGCCATGACTCGCATGCGCGAACTGCGCGCCGCCATGAGCCACGTGGATTCCGCTGCGCGATTCCGCGCGCTCGGGGTCGATGTATTTCTCGGCGACGCGAAATTTGCTGGCCACGATCGGGCGGTGGTGCGCGACCACCGCGGTGCGGAGACAACACTAACGTTTCGTCGAGCAATCGTGGCAACGGGGGCTCGCGCGTCGGCTCCGGCCATCGACGGCCTCGAGGAGACGGGGTATCTCACAAACGAAACAGTGTTTGACCTCGACACGCCGCCGGCTCGTTTGCTTGTCATCGGCGGCGGACCGATCGGGTGCGAACTCGCGCAGTCATTCGCGCGGCTCGGCAGCCACGTGACGCTGCTGAATGCGGCGCCGCACCTTTTGCCACGCGAGGACGGCGATGCGGCCACCGTGGTCGAGCGGGCAATGACCGCCGACGGCGTGGAGCTCCAACAAGGCGTGACGATTCTTTCAGTACACCGCGATCGCGACGCTCGCGTCATTGCGTATGAGCGGGGTGGGCAGCGGCTCACGTGTACCGGCGACCACATTCTCGTCGCGAGCGGCCGCGCGCCGAACATTGAAGGCATGGGGCTGAACGAGGCCGGTATTGAGTACGACACGAAAGGCATCCACGTGAACGATCGGTTCAGGACGTCGAACAGCAGGATCTTCGCGATTGGAGATTGCGCATCGAAGTATCAATTCACGCATGCGGCCGACGCTCAGGCGCGCCGAGCCGTGCCGAACGCGCTTTTCTACGGCATGGGTGGAGGGAAAGCGGGTGACATCGTGATGCCGTGGTGCACGTACACGCAGCCCGAAGTTGCTCACGTGGGCATGACCGCGCAGGAAGTCGCCGCTGCGGGCGATGGCGTTGAAAGCATCACTGTACCGCTGGGAGAAGTGGACCGTGCACAGCTCGATGGCGAAACCGACGGCTTTCTGCGCGTGCACCTCAAGCGTGGCACCGACCGTATTCTCGGCGCCACTCTCGTGGCCGATCACGCCGGGGAAATGATTGGCGAGATCACTGTCGCGATGACGAACGGGCTCGGCTTAGCCGCGTTGGGCAAGACGATTCACCCGTACCCCACGCAAGCGGAAGTCATTCGCAAAGCGGCCGACGCATACGGACGGAAGCGTCTTACACCGCGGGCGAAACAGATCTTTGCACTGTTTTTCAGAATGTTCGCGTGAGCGTGTCTCCCCAGTCCGGCGATGCGCAGGCAGCGGAGCGTGAGCCAATGTCGAAGCGCGTAGTGTTTTTTCGGCTTGCCATCCTCGTCGTACTCGTGGGCGGCGCCGTGCTTCTCGCCTGGCGGCTGGGG
>JBBQHJ010000450.1:0-3225 GCA_038323865.1 Gemmatimonadales bacterium | reverse complement strand
GGAGAATTGTGGCAACGGATGCACGAACGCCGGCCGCGTACGCCGGGCGACTTGCCGCGACGTTCGTGGCTGAGCGAAGCGTGTGCGCCGTGCGTCCGATCAATGCGTCAGTCGATGGGCTTGAGTCGTGCGACGATTTCTTCCCGCCGCGGCTCGAGGAACGGCGGGAGTACAACCTTCTGTCCCAATGTCGCCTCGTCCTCGTCCACACCGAAGCCTGGACCATCGGAGGCAATCTCGAAGAGAATGCCGTTCGGCTCGCGGAAGTAGAGGCTCTTGAACCAGAAGCGATCGATCTTGCCGCTGTTGCGAATGCCAAGCGTGTTCAATCGGTCGGCCCACACGTCGTAATCACGATCTGGCGTACGGAACGCTACGTGGTGGACGCCGCCGGATCCCTGCTGCGTTTGCGGAAGATCCGGCTGCACTGCGACGTGCAGCTCGGCGGCGGGTCCACCGTGTCCCATCTCGTAGACGTGCACGATGTCCGATGTTCCGGGCAACGTGTATTCGCGCACCAGTCGCATCTCCAGGACGCGCGTGAGCACGACATCGATGGACTTGAGATCAGTTACGCTGAGTGTGATCGGTCCAAGGCCGCGAATCTGTTGCGCCGCAGGTACGGGACTCTTGTCCCACGGGTTACCAGTTCCCTTTCCGCCATCGTCGATGAGCGTGAGCCGTTGGCCTTCGCCATCCTGTAAGTCGAGCGTGAGGCGCCCGTCACGCTCCGCAATTTCACCCGCAGTAACGCCAATCTCGTTGAGACGTTTGCGCCAATACTCGAGCGTCGCGTTGCCGGTGACGCGCAGGCTGGTACCGACGATGGCGTTGCGTCCGCGTTGCTCCGCGGGCGCGGGCCAATCGAAGAAGGTCAGATCGCTGCCGGGCGTCCCCTTCGCGTCAGCGTAGAAGAGGTGATACGCACTCACGTCGTCCTGATTGACGCTCCGCTTCACCAGGCGCATGCCGAGCGTCTGGGTATAGAAGTGGTGGTTCTCGCGAATCTTCGCCGAGATGGCCGTGAGGTGGTGGATGCCGGACAGTTGCATGGTAGTTACGCCGCCTGCGTGATCTGTGCCTCGACGCGTGTGAGCTGGGCGTCGATGTTGATGCGAATGTCGTTGCTCACAAGTACGCCGCCTGCTTCGAGCGCCTGATTCCAGGTGAGTCCAAAGTCACGGCGATCGATCTTGGCGCTCGCGCTGAAGCCCATTCGCTCGCCGCCCCACGGATCCTTGCCTGCACCCTCGTAATTCACTTCAAGAGTAACCGGACGCGTGACACCGCGGATGGTGAGCTCGCCGGCCACCTCGAAGTGCGCCTTGTCGCCGTGGATCTTGGTGCTCCGGAAGGTGATGGCGGGATAGTTCGCGACGTCGAGGAAATCTGCGGAACGAAGGTGATTGTCGCGCATTTCGGTGCGCGTGTCGATGCTCTCGGCCTTCATGGCGATTTCGACGGATGCCGTCGAGGGCGTTTCGCCATCGGTAGTGATGGTTCCTTCAACATCGGCGAAACGGCCCTTCACGGTCGTGAACATCATGTGCTTCGCGGCGAATTCGACGGTCGAGTGGGATGCATCGAGCTTCCAGGTGGTGGTCGACATGGCGGTTCTCCTGTGTGATGACTGTTGATGTTGTAACACTTTCTTGGAAATGTGCTTCTTAGAACTAAGATATTTGAACCAGCGGAATCAATTCATGCTGTCGTGATTCAGTTCCCTGGTCGAGCTGCTGCTGCCAGGCCGAGCTTTCGGAGCAATTTGGTGGCCTCTGCCTGCTCGCGCGGGCTCAGCGCTGACATCGCCGAAACAATGTGTTCCGCGTGTGCTGGAAACAGCCGGTCCATCAGATCGTTTCCCTCGTCCGTGAGTACCGCATAACGTGCGCGGCGATCGCTTGGGCACTCCTGCCGCCGCACGAGACCCTTTTCCACGAGGCGATCCACCAGATAGGTGATTCCGCCGCTGGTGACCAGGATCTTCTTCTGGATCTCACCGTGAAGCAACGGGCCCTTGTGGTAGAGTGCCTCGAGAATGCCGAATTCGGTGAGACTGATCTCTTGATCGGCGAGGCTCTGTTCGGCCACTCCTGCAACTGCCGAGGCCGCCCGCGACAGCACGACGAAGAGCTTGAGGGCTGCCTCGGTGGCTGGTGACAGGGGTGCGGTTTGGGGGGTGGTGGCCGTTTTCATCTTAGAACTAAGATAAATTCGCCGGACTTCCGACGCAAGCCCCCCTTCAAATTGTTGTCCTAAGCGCAGCGAGGGACCTGCTTTGGCTGTCGTCCTGAGCGCAGCGAGGGACCTGCTTTTAGTTCAGACCGGCAAACGGAACGTCCAGCGGTCTGTCAGAATGGAATCTCCGTCGCAGTCCATGAACGGATGGGCAAAGCACCGCTCGCGATATGGCTTCTCGTAAATGCCAAACGAAAGCGCAGCGAACTCCACCAGAACGAGCGCGACGACAATGCGCGGACGTTTCCAGCGCGGGCCGACCGCCGGGCGCATGAGAATCCAGCCCCCGATCACGAGTGCCGCTTCAAGGAGCATCTCGTACTGCCAATAGTGTCTGTCGAGATTCCATCCGCGCGGGCCGTGATCCCAGAGCACCTTTTGGCCGGAAATCATGTCAAGCAGCACGTGCGACGTCACGAGCGCGGCGGCGGCAATCGCAGCGTCGCGTTGCCGATTCGTGAAGAGCCAGGCACCGGCCGCCGTGAACGCGGCCACGCCAATGCTCCACGGATAGATGTGCGTGTACACGTTACTGTCACCACTCCACATTCCGAAGGGAATGAAGACAAGGCGAAGCAGGTCGGGAGCAAATGTGGCCAGCAGCAGCGCTTTCATCGACACGCGAGGAAAAATCCGACGCGCGATGAATGCAGCTCCGACGTGTCCGATGATCATCCGGTGGCCACTTGGTAGAAAAGGCCCGCAACCAAGACGGTTGCGGGCCTTTTTATTGCCCCTCCTGGGATCGAACCAGGACTCTTCTGCTCCAGAGGCAGACGTGTTGCCAGTTACACCAAGGGGCAAAAAACTGCCTCGCCGGACACAGGAGGCAGCATTTCCAATCTAGCAACTTCATACCCTCGGTTCAATCGCCGGGGTTCCATCGAGTCGCTTCGGGGTAGAACTTTGAAAGCTGCTCCAGACCCGCGAATTCAACGGCAATGCCGCCCATACATAGATACCGCACCACCCCGCTGGCGCGTCGCG
>JBBQHJ010000449.1:0-3248 GCA_038323865.1 Gemmatimonadales bacterium | reverse complement strand
GGGACGCTGATCTTCTTCAGCTCCTCGATGACGGCGATGACAGCCTTGTCGATGCCGCGCTTGATGGCCATCGGGTTCGTGCCGGCCGTGACGTTCTTGAGGCCTTCACGGAAGATCGCCTGTGCAAGCACCGTTGCCGTTGTCGTGCCGTCGCCGGCGTTGTCAGACGTCCTGGTCGCGACTTCCTTCACCATCTGTGCGCCCATGTTCTCGAGCGGATCAGCGAGCTCGATTTCCTTGGCGACCGTCACACCGTCCTTCGTGACCGTCGGGGCGCCGAACTTCTTGTCGATCACGACATTACGGCCCTTGGGGCCGAGGGTGACCTTGACCGCCTCGGCGAGCTGGTCGACGCCGCGCTTCAGAGCCGCGCGTGCTTCGACATTGAAATACAGTTCCTTGCTAGCCATGAGATGAGTTCTCCTCTCAGTTGGCAGTGATTACGAGACGATCGCGAGTACGTCGGACTCGCGCAGGATCAGATACTGCTCACCGTCGAGGGTGATTTCGGTGCCGCTGTACTTTCCGTACAGCACCTTGTCACCAACCTTGACGGACATTGGGACGAGCTTGCCGTCCTCATACTTGCCTGGGCCGGCGGCGATGATCTCGCCTTGCTGCGGCTTTTCCTTCGCGGTGTCCGGGATGTACAGTCCGCCGCGCATCTGCTCGGCGTCGTCGGTTGCCTTCACAACGACCCGGTCAGCCAGCGGCTTGATGTTCGTGCCAGCCGCACTCTTGGTGGCCATAACTCGAGCGCCTCCGTATTTCGGTTGAGAAATGGAACGATGTCTGTGCTTTAGCACTCGTTCGATGTGAGTGCTAACAACCCCTAATGATACGCAGCGACCGCGCCGCAATCAAGGGGTTCACCATCGCCATTCCACTGCTTCGTAAGCCTATCCGTGACAGCTACTTGCGCAACGTCAGCTCACGAGCTTGAACGCCATTGCCAGACCCTTCAGCGTCAGGTGCGGATCCACCGCATCGAAGGTTGAGCACACCGGTGCGAAGAGCTCCGCCAGGCCGCCGGTCGCGATCACGATGGGACGCTCGGGGCGCGGCCACTCGGCGAGAATGCGGTGGACCATGCCGTCGATCATATCGGCGTTTCCGAGGACAACACCCGCCTTGATGCAATCTTCGGTGTTCGTACCGATTGCCTTGCTCGGCGCTGCGAGCTCCGGCATCGGGAGCTTGGAAGTGCGCCGAAAAAGTGTCTCCGCTGCGGTCCGCACGCCCGGCGCGATCACGCCGCCAAGAAAGACACCTTCGCGCGTGATGCAGTCGAACGTGGTGGCGGTGCCAAGATCGACGACGACGGCATCCCGCTGGTAGGTGCGGCTCGCCACCAGCGTATTGATGATGCGATCCGCGCCGACAGTACTCGGCTCGTCCACCTGGAGCGTGATCGGCAGCGGTGACGACGCATCGAACACCTCGATGCGCTGCGCCGGCAGCCATGCGCGGCAGGCTTCAGTGATGTGGGTAGCCATACCGCGGACAACCGACGCGATGGAGACGCCGGTGATTTCCGAAAGCGGGACATTCACACCGGCAATCAGCGCGCGAAACAGCACGCCCAGCTCGTCTGAGCTGCGCGGAGCTTCAGTCAGCAAGCGCCAGTGACCGCGAAGCTGGTCCCCGTCGAAGAGTCCGAGAGTTGTTTCGGTGTTGCCGACGTCGAAGGTCAGGAGCATGGCGGCTTACGGCGCGAAGATGAGTGAGCCAGAACGATACGCGCGGACGACCCCGTCCGCCTCGCGAATGCGAATTTCCCCGTCTGAGGAGATCCCTTGCACTATCCCTTCTCCAGGCGCGGTGACATGGCGGCCCGCCGCGAAGTCTCGCGCGCGCCATGCGTCGCATTCGCCCGGTGACAGGTGGCCTACGGCGGAGGCAGCATCACGAAGCGCCGGCACGAGACGTGTCAGCGCATCGATGCGCGATGCGCCCACGGTGAGGCCGCGAGCCAACGGTACATCGGGCGCCACCACGTTCACGCCGAATCCAATGGCTACCCACTCGGGCGCGATGCCGCGCCACCGCGTCTCAATGAGAATACCGGCAAGCTTCCCGTTGTCGACGTAGAGATCGTTCGGCCATTTCACGACGACGTCGTGCGATGCGAGTGGTTCGAGCGCGGCCGCGCCTGCGAGACCGCATCGCAATGCCAGCACATCCAGTGCGTGCGTATCGCGCGGCCGCTCGATCAGCGTGAGCCAGATGCCATCTCCCGGCCTTGACGTCCACTTGCGACCATGCCTGCCCCGCCCGGCGACCTGTTCGTCCGCAATGATCAGCGTGCCCGCCGGTGCGTGCGGCGCGATGGCATGGGCAATATCGAGTGTCGACGAGACCTGCGAGAACAATTCCACTCGCGGCAACGAGAGCCGCGTCGCGAGTTCGTCCGCGCTCAGGCCATCGTAGTGCTCACCACGAACGTCAACGGACGAAGACAAGGTAGAACGCAATCGCGAGAACGACCCGGTACCAGCCGAACGCGGCGAACTTGTGGCGCTTAATGTAGCCGAGGAACGACTTGATCGCCATGATGGCGGTGACGAAGCTGACGACGAAGCCGATCGCCAATGCACCGAAGTTTTCGGACAGCGCGGAGTGATTCTTCAGCAACTCCAATCCGCTGGCAGCCGCCATCGTGGGCACGGCGAGCATGAACGAGAACTCGACGATGGTGCGCTTAGGAATTCCGATCAGCGAACCACCGACAATCGTTGCGGCCGAGCGCGAAACGCCGGGCACGATCGCAATGGCTTGGAAGAGCCCAATGAGCAGCGCCTTCTTGTACGTGATGTGCGCGAGATCGACGTCCTCTTCCGAGTGTGTCATGAACTTCTCGTACACAATCAGTAGCACTCCGCCCACGAGCAATGAGAGCAACACCACCGTCATGTTGCCGAGCAGGTAACCCTTCACCGCCTTGTACACGGTGAGTCCGATGACGCCGGTCGGAATGAATGCGACGACGAGCTTCTTCAGCACCTCGATGTCGAGGAACTTCTTCCAGTACAGCACCACGACGGACAGGATGGCACCGAGTTGGATGATGATCTGAAAGCTCTTCACGAATTCCGTCTCGGCCAGGTGCATCGCCTTCGCCGCGAGAATGAGATGCGCCGTCGACGAGACCGGAAGAAATTCCGTGATCCCCTCGACAATGCCGAGGATGACTGCGTAGAGTGAGCTCATGTCGTTGGGTTGACGGCCTGGCGATAGAAGGCTTCGTA
>JBBQHJ010000448.1:0-3273 GCA_038323865.1 Gemmatimonadales bacterium | reverse complement strand
TGTCGCCACGCAGCACGTTGTAGAGCTGTGGCAGCTCATCGAGACTCCAGCGACGGATGGAGCGTCCCATGCGCGTGACACGCGGATCGCCGGGAATCTTGAACAGGCGCGCATCATCACTCGCATTCAGGTGCGCGAGTTCGAGCTTTTCATCCTCGGCCCCAAGTCGCATCGTCCGCAGCTTGTACATGCGGAAAACGCCGCCCCTGCGTCCAGTGCGCATCTGGCTGAAAATTGCCGGCCCTGGAGAGTCGAGCTTGACCAGCGCAGCGAGGACGAGGATGATCGGACTGCAGATCACCATGCCGATCACTGCGCCCGCCACATCGAGCATCCGCTTGGCGAGTGAATACTCACTCCGAACGGAGCCAAGGTCCGGTTCGTACGGTGGAAACACGCTCGGCCTCTGTGCAGCTCGGCGACGCGTTGCTTCACTCGGGATGACGTCGATCATCGGCTCCGTTGCTGTCGCGACACAGAATTTTCCGGCACGTGCGGCAGCCTGGCCGCTGCACCACTGACCTCACGAGGTCGCGGCCGGTTACCTCTCTGCAGAGATTACGGTGTCACTCAGAGGGCCGCAAACGTGAACGAGATGGATGCATCTGCAACCAATCAGTCGGTGAACGATGCGAGCGTGGTCGCAGCGCTCGCGGAGCGCGTGCGCCAATTTGCGGAAACGAAGAACCCGGAACTCCTTTGGCCTGGTTTGGTGGAACAGGATCGCGTTGCCGCTGCGCGCGAGTTGGAACGCGTTACGAGCGTCGTCCTCAGTGGCGCGCCAACGGTTGTACTGGACGCGCAGCACAAGCACTCGCCGTATGCAATTGCTGTCGCCGCGCACACCACCGGCATGGGGCCGCAACTCGGTCGCTGGGCAGAAAGTGGCCGCCTCCTCGCTTCGGCTGCACATACTCACAAGCTCGCGGAGCATCTGGCACACGCTCGGCGGCGCCACGCTCGCATGTCCTCGGGCGCGTTGACCGCAATCGATTCACTGCTCGCGCTTGGCGTCGTTCCGCTCGCCCTCAAGGGCCTGCACACATCGCGCGTGTTCTTTCAGGAGCCGGCGGTCCGGCGGATGTCGGACATCGATTTGTTCGTGCATCCGCATCAATTGCGAGACACGGAGCGCGCGCTCGCCTCCTCTGGATTCACGCAATTCGGTCCAGCGCTGCCGCACAAGAAGGAATGGATCGCGGCGGGTGTCAGTCACCATGCGCACTCGCTCGAGCTGTCGGATGAGCTCAGCCGCTGGACAATCGAAATCCACACGTCACTTGATAGCGTGTTCTATCGCGGCGTCGTCGCACACCTGGACCCACTTTCACGTCACACGCAGTCATTCGACATCGAGGGCCGCTCGATCCGCGCGCTGGAGAAGGAATCACTCCTGATTCACACGGCCTGTCATTGCTCGGAGCTCGACGCAAACCGGCTGCTGCGCGTGTTTGAGCTCGCACTCATCGCGCGTACTGGCGTCGACTGGGATCGGCTCATGTACATGCTGAAGCAGACAGGCACGGCCCGCTTCACCTGGCCCGCGCTCTCGCTCGTTGAATCACTGGCTCCGGAAACGGTCGATCGCCGCGTTCTCGAGCGCGGCCGGAAAGAGTCCACTTGGGCCGCGCGTCACACGGTAAAGCGGCTCGCTCCCGCCGGCGGCCGCATCGGCGACGTCGGACTCCTTCGGCAACTCATGTGGGCACGAGGTGGCACTGCATTGCTGCAGCGCGCCGGGCGTCTCGCGTGGCCAAAATCCGAAGGCGCGCCGGGTCCGCGCGTGTCAGGCTGGCGGGTGCGACTCGCGCAATTGCGGCGCGGAAGCCTGTCGCTCGCGGCGCCCGACGAGCGCGCGCCCCGCTAAGACGTCACGTTGAGGACTTCCGTGCAAAGACCAACCCGAACAGCCACATGAGCAACGCGACCGGCAGGATCACGACGAGCGCAATCTTGATCACCGCGACGAACAATCCGATACCGATCCCCAATACCACGCCGAACAACGAAAGCCCAAGAATCAGCGCCACGAAGAGGCACGGAATGCCGACGAAAATGAACAGCGCTGAGAGCAGCACAAACCGAATCGCGCGCATGCGGGTCACGGGTTGAGGACGTCCTACCGTACGACGTCGCCTGCCCGCCGGTTTCTGCTCTCGCGGGTTGTATACTAGGCGCCAGTTGATGCGAATCCACCTCACGCACCGCGCAACGTCAGCGCTCCGTGCCGGCGGTGCCGAGGCAGACGCGATGTACGATGAGCTCGTCGAACTCTCGCAAGACTCGCACAATGAACATCAGATGAGCGACCGACCCTCGTTCACTCGGCGCCGAATGGTGTCCACCGCATCGAATAGCTGAGAGAATTCGTCCACGACAAACAGCACGTCCTGGAAGTGATCGATCTCGAACGGCTGAGCGAGCACCGCATCAAGCGTGAACGGTCGCCGGTCGCACTTTGGCCCGAGCGCATTCGCTGCGTCGCCTTGCGACGAGATCAAGCCGCTGCCGTACACCTTCACACGTCCTGCTTCGTTGACGAGGCCGAATTCCACCGTGAACCAGAACAGGCGCGCCATGGCCGTGGTCTCTTCGTCGGTGCGCGCCATCGCCGCAATCGCTCCGAACTGCTGAAGAAAATCCGCGAATACCGCGTCTGCATGCAGCGGCACATGTCCGAACACATCGTGGAAAATGTCCGGCTCGGGCAGGTAGTCGAGCTGCGCACGGGGACGCACGCCGAGCGTCGTTGGAAAGCGACGTTGCGCGAGACAACGGAAGAACTGCCCGGCGGGAATGAAGCCGCCCACTCCAACGGCCGCCCATCCCGTTCGCGCCGCGAGACGCCGATTTACATCCGCGAGATCGGGCACATGATCTTTTTCCAACCCGATCCGCTCGGCACCGCGCAGAAAAACGTCGCAGCCAGTGTCGTGCAGCGTTTCCATCCGGCGCTCATAGAGAATCCGCCAGACATCGTGAGACTCGGCATCGTAGCGCGAGTAGTCCTGCTCGACAAATGCGGGAAGTTCGTCGCCGGTGTGATCCACCGGTCGGTGATGATCATGCTGGTGCATTGTGCGGCGGCTCGGAATCGAGTGAGTGCTGGTCCGTTCAACCACGACCGGCGGCTGGCCCGTCGCGTCACATCAGTTCGCCAGTTCTGCGAACGAAAAACGGCTCGGTCACGAATGACCGAGCCGTTCTCGTAACTGATGCAGCAACTGCATCCTGCGATGGTCGGGGCGACTGGATTTGAACCAGCGACCTCCT
>JBBQHJ010000447.1:0-3360 GCA_038323865.1 Gemmatimonadales bacterium | reverse complement strand
TATGCTTTCTTCCAGAGCTTGAAGCAGTTCCAATCAAACTCGCGGGCGGCTCGCGCTTGATCCCAGAATCCGAAGTAGTCGCGCCAGCCCTGCTGCTCGGCCTTCCAGGCACAGCACCATTCAAACGTGAACGTGTGCTCGGCTTCGCCTGCGGTAGCTACGAGCTCGCCGACAAAGTCTGAACAGCCCGATCGGCCTCGCACACGCAGCGACTCTACGGCCAGATCGGGGTGTGCGTGGAAGAACTGCGTCAGCACGCGCTCTACTTTCACGCGTGGCGCAAAGCCGTCGATTTCAATGCGCTCCGTTGGTCCGCCTCGTACGTATTCCATCACCTCGCGCTTGAGCTCGGGGTGTGCGGCAGCGGCGTCCAGAATTGGGAGCAGAGTGGGCATCGAGGACCGCATCGGGTTGGGTATGACGGCTCGTTGAGAAGACGACCGACGCAGTGAATATGCTACAAACGTTTGGATGAGCCAACCCCTTGCCACTTCAATTCTTCCGTTGAGACCTCTAACCTCTGCATTCGCCAGTATCGACGCCGTGAGATGAGAACACTCCACCCAACTGAAAGCGTGCTCGACATTGCCCGCCGTCTTGAAGACGCGGGTTTTGAAGCATGGTGCGTGGGCGGGGCGATTCGCGACGCGCTGTTAGGAGGCGCACCGCTCGATTGGGACTTGGCGACCTCGGCGAGGCCCGAAGACGTGCAGCGATTGTTCGGTCGCAAACGTACCATCCCGGTGGGTATCGAGTTTGGAACGGTCTGTGTGCTGGATGCCGCAGGTGTTGGGCATGAAATCACGACATTCCGTCGCGATGTGCGCACCGACGGCAGGCACGCCGTAGTTGAATTTGGTGCGAGTCTCGATGACGATCTCGCGCGGCGCGACTTCACGATCAATGCGATCGCGATGCGTCCGAAGACGGGCGAGGTGCGAGACCCATTCGGTGGACAACGCGATCTCGATGCGCGCATCGTGCGCGCGGTGGGCGTTGCCGATGAGCGAATGAAGGAAGACCGGTTGCGTGCGCTGCGTGCGATCCGATTTGCTGCGCGTTTCGGATTCTTCATTGAGGCCGAAACGCAGCGTGCGATTGAGTCGAGTGCGCCGTACCTCACGCAATTGTCAGCGGAGCGCGTGCAGCAGGAACTCGTGAAGACCATGCAGCAGGTCGAGTGCCCGTCGCAGGCGCTTGTGCGCTGGCGTGACTCGGGCGCGCTGCGCGCGCTCATTCCAGCAATTTCGGACGTGAGTGATGCCGCCTTGGCGACGCTGGACGGCGTGTCGCGCGCGGGTGCAGGCGGGCGCGCAGTTTCGCAGCGTACGTCGAATCGCATCGCGGCGCTTTTTCTGGATTGCAGCGCAGAAGGAGCGCGTGAGGCGCTCAAGGCGCTCCGGTTTTCGAAGCATGAGATCACTTGGTCGGCGTCGCTGATCGGTGCGTGGCAATCGCTCCACGCTGACATGGAGCTGGCACTCGAGCGAGGCACGGTAGACGACCGAGGGGCGCGACGGTGGCTCGCCACGATTGGCCGTACACATGCGCGCGGGTTCATGCGGGTGGTGCACGCGCGCTGGAAGGCCGAGCGTCTCGCGGGGCATGCGGCGCCGTCGGAAGGCGCGGTGCGCTCTCTGCATAAGAGGCTCATGCGCGGGCGGTTTGACGCCATCGAGATCGGTGATCTCGCCATTGGTGGTGACGAGTTGCGCGCGGCGGGCATCCCCCCGGGACCGTTGTTCGCTAAGATTCTGGGCGCATTGCTGGACCGCGTGCTGGAGATTCCGGCACGGAACACGCCCGAGGCGTTGCTGGCCGATCTGCCGGACATTGTAGCGGCATTCAACGGCGGCGCTGGCTCATTGCTTCAGCACTGAGATTCATGTTATTTCGCGGCAAGCAGCCCGAAGCATCCATTTGGAGGCGATTCCGTGCGAGCAGCGACGGATTCACCTTTTCGGAAGACGATGGCGTCTACACCGCGCATGTGGTGGCGAACGCGGAGCGCGTGGTCGACCTGTTCTGGTCGCTCACGGATTTGCTCGGCCCAGCAGTAGACGTCCACATCGACGACCTGCGGAGCAGCCGCAGCTGGAAGGGAGAGGCGCTGCCATTGCCGGATGTGCGTGACACGATTGCGCGACTTCGGCTCCTGCTCGCCCGTTATGGCGGGACGCAGCTGAGTATCTACACATCCGAGGATCAGCTGTCGCTGAACGAGCACCTCGAGTTGTTCATCTATTCGCGTTCGGACAAGTGGCTCTACCTGCTCGAGGGGCGCGGGTTGGAGGAGATGCCGCGGGTGCAGACGAAGAGCTGGAAGATCAAGCGGCAGGCATTTCCTGCGGCGCCCGATCTCGTGAACGCGCTCGCTGGTGCGGCTGAGCGGCTCGGTCTCGCGCGACCGTAGGTGCAGATTCCTCGACTACGCGCTTCGCGCTACGCTCGGAATGACACACGCTCGTGATTGACCGGCTCGGGTACGCCATCGCGGCTGCAAGTGCAAACCTCCTGGGGGCGGGCGCGGTGCTCGCGCGCAATCGCTGGAGTGCGGGCGCGCTCGACGCGATGCTCGCGTTTGCCGCTGGGTTCATGATCGCCGTAGCGATGATCGATCTGTTGCCCGAGGCGCTATCGCGTGGTGGGCACACCGCGGCCGCCGTCGCCCTTGGCGCGTACGTCGCCGTGCACATCACGCAGCACGTGATCGGCACGCACTTCCATTTTGGCGAAGAGACGCACGCGGTGAGTGAAGCGGTGAGTTTTGCCGCGCTCGTGGGACTGTTGCTTCACACATTCGTTGATGGCGTGGCCGTTGCGAGTGGATTCGGCGTGAACAGCTCGGTAGGCGCGTTGGTGTTCATTGCCGTTGTACTACACAAGGTGCCGGAGGGGCTTGCTATTTCCTCCCTATTTCTCGCCGCGGGCCAGGGACGCTTGCGCGCGTTGTTAGCCGCCGCCGCCCTGGGACTGGCGACGATTCTTGGATTGCTTCTCACGGATTACGTGCCGCTACTCCGCGAGTATGGGCTCGCGCTCGCCGCCGGCGTGACGCTCTACGTCGGTATGTCGAACCTCGTGCCGGAATTTCGCGCGCGTGGTGGCTGGCGCATGCCCGTAGCATTCGTGGCGGGGACGACGATGTATGTCGTCGCGCGCGCGTTGACGGGCGCCTAGCGAATGGCAAAGGGATATCGCGCGCGCAGCCAGGAAAGCGGTCCGTCACTCTTTGCCGGCGCGGCACCGCCTCAACCGCTCGCCGCGCGCATGCGTCCGCGAACGCTCGCGGAGTTTGCCGGACAGCGGCATCTGCTCGAGGCGGGCAAGCCACTGCGCGAAAGCATTGCCAACGACAAC
>JBBQHJ010000446.1:0-3373 GCA_038323865.1 Gemmatimonadales bacterium | reverse complement strand
ATTGTCGATGTCCTCGCGCCGATGTTCGAGGCCGTGCGCAACGGAGAGTCGGTGTACGCCGAAGACGCACACTTCGTCATGGAACGCGCGGATGGCCCGCCGGCCGATGCGTGGTTCACATTCGGCCTGAGCCCCGTGCGCGATGAAGATGGATCCGTCATCGCGTTCCTGAATCCAGCGATAGAGACGACGCTTGCCGTGCGCGCCGCGCAGGAGACACGTGACGCGCGCGACGGTGCCGAACGTATTGAACGCCGGCTGCGCGAAATATTTTCACAGGCGCCTGCGTTTCTCGCGGTGCTCAATGGCCCGCAGCATGTGTTCGAGTTCGTGAATCCCGCGTACAACCAGCTCGTCGGACATCGCGACATCGTCGGCCATTCTGTCGCTGATGCACTCCCGGAAGTTGTCGAGCAGGGTTTCGTCGATATCCTGGACGGCGTATTTCGCACAGCTAAGCCGTTTATCGGTCGCGAATTCCCCGTGATGCTTCAACGCACGCCGGGCGCCGAGTCCGAGCAGCGTTTCGTCGATCTCGTGTATCAGCCGCTCTCGAATGCAGCAGGCGAGACAACGGGAATCGTCGCGCACGGCAATGATGTCACTGAAGGAGTGCTCGCGCGGCGTGAGATCGAGCGGCTGCTGTACGCGAGTGAAGAGAGCGAGGCGCGATATCGCTTTCTCGCGAATGCCATTCCCGTTCAGGTGTGGACTGCCACGCCCGATGGAATGCTCGACTACCTGAGTGACCGTACGGCTCGATACTTCGGTGCTCCCGCCGAAGCACTACTTGGACGAGGCTGGGCACAGTATCTCCACGCGGATGACGTCGAGCCTACCGTGCGTCGCTGGACAAGCTCACTCGAAACGGGGCGTCCCTATGAAGCGGATTTCCGCATTCGCGAACATGCGTCCGGCGACTATCGTTGGCATCTCGCGCGCGCTACTGCGCAGCGCGACGACGCCGGCAATATCATCCGCTGGTTCGGCACCAATACCGACATTGAAGATCGGCGCAGGGCAGAAGTGGAGCTCGAACGACTGACGTTCGAAGCCACGGAGGCCAATCGCGCCAAGGGTGACTTCCTCGCGGCAATGAGTCACGAGCTGCGCACTCCGCTTAATGCCATTGGCGGTTATGCGCAGCTTGTCGAGATGGGCGTGCGCGGACCAGTGAACGAGGCACAGATCCTCGATCTCCAGAAAATCCAGCGGAGCAAGAATCACCTTGATGCGCTCGTGAGCGACGTGCTCGCCTTCGCCAAGCTCGGTGCCGGCCGTATCGAGTATCGCATGGACAAATTGAGCGTCCGCGAGTCACTCGATAGCGTGCTCGAAATGGTGGCGACACAGGCGATGGAAAAACAGATCGAACTCGCGTCGCCAGATGTCCCCACCGATGTGTTCATCACGGCGGACAGCGACAAGACGCGCCAGATTCTGTTAAACCTTCTAGCGAACGCGCTCAAGTTCACGCCATCCACCGGCAAGATTTCCGTGAGTGTTTCCGCCTCTGCGAAAACAGTGTCCATCGCGGTATGCGACACCGGCATCGGCGTACCGCCCGACAAGCTCGAACGCATCTTCGAGCCGTTCGTCCAGGCAGATCGCGCGCTCAGCGCCAAGGAGCATGGCGTTGGGTTGGGTCTCGCAATCAGTCGTCAACTCGCGCGGGCAATGGACGGAGACATTCGTGTGCAGAGCGCCAGTGGTGCGGGCTCGACGTTCACGGTCACGCTCCCACGAGCACAATGATCCCGTCGCTGGCTGATATCACTGCGGCTCGCGATCGCATCAAGGACGTGGCGATTCGCACACCGTTGCTTCGTGTCCCGACTGACATCGCCGGCGATGCATGGTTGAAACTCGAGAATCTTCAGCCCATCGGTGCGTTCAAGATCCGCGGCGCTGCAAACGCGATGGCGCTCGTGGATCCGGCCGTGCTGAAGGAGAGTGGCGTCTACACGGCGAGTGCCGGCAACATGGCCCAGGGCGTGGCGTGGTGCGCACGTGCTCTCGGTGCCGCATGCAGCGTGATCGTTCCCGAGCACGCGCCCAAGGCGAAGACCGACGCCATCGAACGACTTGGCGGCACCGTGATTCGCGTTCCCTTCGACGTTTGGTGGAAGACGCTGATCGATCACGGATATCCCGGGATGAAGGGATTGTTCGTGCATCCGTTCGCCGATCCCGCGGTCATGGCGGGCAACGGCACTATCGCGCTGGAGATCTTCGAGGAGCTCGAGAACGTGGACACCATTCTCGTTCCGTATGGTGGCGGTGGTCTCTCGTGCGGCATTGCTGCGGCAACGCGCGCCGTCAGTCCCCAGACCAAGGTCTACGCCGTTGAAGCTGATACCGCAGCGCCCCTGACTGCATCCTTCGCCGCGGGTAAGCCGGTCACCGTCGAGATGACTCGCACATGGATCGACGGCATGGGATCGAATGCGGTCTCCATCGAGATGTGGCCGTTCGTCACGGAGTTGCTTGCCGGAACCAAGGTGGCGTCTGTCGATGAGATCGCGGACGCACTGCGCATTCTCGTTGCACGCGTGCGAGTGATCGCCGAGGGCGCTGGGGCGGCCGGTCTTGCGGTGATTCGTCAGGGCGAGGAGCTCGGCCGCGTGGTGAGTATCGTGAGCGGCGGGAATATTGATGTCGCGCGTGTCGTGGCTGTGTTACAGCCCCAGGAACGTGATCGGAGCGCGACGTGCGCGCTGAGCAGCCCCAGTGTAGCGAACACGGGAAGATAGATGCGCAGATCGGCAGTGTGACAGCGCCGGCATTTGGTTGCATCTGACGGCCCGGCGTGGCATCCTTCAAGTCATGAAAGGACTTCGACGCGGGCTGCGCCACATCACCGCAATGGACTTGGCGTCCCAGCTGGCGCTGATCGTTCTGGCCGTCGCGGCCATCGGCATCTGGAAAGTGATTACCGCGCTAGTCCACGCGCACTGACCCTTAGCGTTCGACCGAGCTGACCATCCGGTAGCCAACGCGGGCAATGGTTTCGATGAAGCTGGGCTCGTTGGCCTTCACGTCGAGCTTTCGACGCAGCTCGCAGACGTGTGTATCGAGCGTGCGGCTGACGACATCCGCCTTGTAGCCCCACACGTCGTCGAGCAGTTCACGACGCGAGAGCACATTGCCGGACTTCGTTGCGAGACGCACGAGGACGTCGAACTCCTTCCGGCGCAGCAACACGACTTTACCGTCGAAACGCACGCGACGAGCGCCGAGGTCGATTTCGAGTTTCCCGATTGTGAGTATCTGTGCGCGATCGGGTGCGCTCTGTGCCTGAAGTCGCGCCATGTGCAGGCGCTCGCGCACACGTGAGAGCGTCTCCGCGAAACGCTCTTCGTCGAACGGCTTG
>JBBQHJ010000445.1:0-3386 GCA_038323865.1 Gemmatimonadales bacterium | reverse complement strand
GAAACTGTTTCGACGGACTTCGACACATCGGACAAGCTCTATTTCGAACCGCTGACGCTCGAAGATGTGCTCGAGATCGTGCAGCGTGAACAGCCGATGGGAGTCATCGTGCAACTTGGCGGCCAGACGCCGCTGAAGTTGACACGCGGGCTCGAGGCAGCTGGTGTGACGATCCTTGGGACGTCGCCCGACTCGATCGATATCGCGGAAGATCGCCGTCGCTTCGACGCCATTGCGCGCGAGGTCGGCGTTATGCAGCCACCGAACGGCACGGCGACGAGTGTCGAGGAAGCACTCGAAGCGGCTGAACGCATCGGGTATCCAGTGCTCGTGCGTCCGAGCTATGTGCTTGGTGGGCGCGCCATGCAGATCGTGTATGATCCGCCGTCGCTCGAGAAGTATTTCGAGACGGCCGCGCGCGTTTCAGAGGATCGTCCGGTGCTCATCGATCGTTTTCTCGAGGACGCGTACGAGTGCGACGTCGATGCGCTGTCCGACGGCACGCATGTCGTGATCGGTGGCATCATGCAGCACATCGAAGACGCCGGCATTCACTCCGGTGACTCCGCGTGTGTGCTACCGCCCTATCTGATCGGCGAGAAGGACATGCAGGTCATGCACGAGCAGACGATCGCGATGGCGCGAGCGCTCAAGGTCGTAGGACTGATCAATGTGCAATTCGCGATTCGTGATGGCGTTGTCTACGTGCTCGAGGTGAACCCTCGCGCGAGCCGAACGATTCCGTTCGTGTCGAAGGCCATCGGAGTGCCACTCGCGTCGTATGCGGCGCGCGTGATGTGCGGGGAGACGCTTCAGGACATCGGATACACGGAGGAGATCATTCCTCCGTTCGTCTCCGTGAAGGAAGCGGTGTTCCCGTTCAACAAGTTTCCCGGAGTCGATCCGGTGCTTGGCCCGGAGATGCGTTCGACGGGCGAGGTGATGGGTATCTCGCAGTCCTTTGGCAGTGCGTTTGCCAAGGCACAGTTGGGCGCAGGAAACGGATTGCCGCTCGAAGGCACAGTGCTTGTCACCGTGAACGACCGCGACAAGGCTGCTGTCACGCCTGTTGCGCGGCGATTCCAGGAAATGGGTTTCGCGCTCTATGCGACCGCGGGAACGGCCAAGTACCTCCGTGCGCGCGGAATCCCCGTGAGCAACGTCTTCAAGGTGCACGAGGGCCGGCCGAACTGTCTCGACATGATCGTGAATGGCCAAGTGCAGTTGCTCGTCAACACACCGCTCGGCAAGCATGCACAGATTGATGATTACACCATGCGGCAGGCGGCGATTCGCAACAAAGTTGCTTATACCACCACGTTGTCCGCAGCGGCGGCGGCGTGCGACGCAATCTTGTCGCTGAAGTCGCGCGCCGCGTCGGTCCGCTCGCTGCAGGAATGGCAGCAGGATATTGCCGACAGGGACAAGGCCGGCGCATGAGCACGCACGCTGATGCGTTCGTGCATTCGTCGGCGTTCGTGGACGATGGAGCCTCGATTGGTGCCGGTACCAAGGTGTGGCATTTTTGTCACGTGCTTGGCGGCGCGATCATCGGCGAGCGCTGTTCGTTGGGTCAGAATGTCGTGGTGATGAATGGCACGCGCATCGGCGACAATGTGAAAATCCAGAACAACGTGTCCATCTACGAGGGCGTGGAGCTCGAGGATGATGTATTCTGCGGTCCATCGATGGTCTTCACCAACGTGATGAATCCGCGCAGCCATGTGTCGCGCAAGAACGAATATCGTCGCACGCTCGTGAAGCGCGGTGCATCCATCGGCGCGAATGCAACTATTGTTTGTGGTGCCACGCTGGGCGAGTACGCATTCGTCGGCGCGGGCGCGGTGGTGGCGAAGGATGTACCTGCCTACGCGCTCATGGTTGGCGTTCCGGCGAAGCGTATTGGGTGGATGTGTCAATGTGGCGAACGGCTACCCGACAGTGGTCATGGTACGTGCGCCATGTGTGGCTCGACCTATGAAAATCAAACTGGTGCCGTTCACCAGATCACTGGCCCGAATCTCTGACAGGTTTTCCTTTCATGTCCGTACCTCTCCTCGATCTCACGGCGCAGCACGCAACCATCCGCGACGACGTCGTCGCCGCGATGATGAAGATTGTTGATGCGCAAACGTTCATCCTCGGCGATGCCGTCGTTGCGCTCGAAAAGGATGTCGCGGCGCTCTCGCATACGAAGCATGCGATCGGCTGCGCGAACGGCACCGATGCCATTCTGCTCGCCATGCGCGCGCTCGACATTGGCCGCGGTGATGAAGTTGTTACCACGCCGTTCACGTTCTTTGCCACGGCGGGCACGATTCACAACGTCGGCGCCACGCCGGTGTTTGCCGACATCGAGCCGAATACGTACAACATTCACCCCGACGCGGCGGCCGCGGCGCGCACCTCGAAGACCAAGGCGGTCATTCCGGTTGACCTCTTCGGCCAGATGGCTGAAGTGGAAAAAGTCGCGCTCGCCATGCCGGGTATTCCGGTGATCGAGGATGCAGCACAGTCCATCGGCGCGCGTCGCTCAATTGATGGCGAAGCGAGAATGGCTGGGGAAGTTTGCATGATCGGCACATTCAGCTTCTTCCCATCGAAGAATCTTGGTGGCTATGGCGATGGTGGAATGCTGGTGACGCAGGATGATCGCATTGCGGAGCGTTTGCGCCGACTCCGTGTTCACGGCGGTGCCAAGCAATATTTCCACGACGAGGTCGGTTATAACAGCCGTCTCGACGCGCTTCAGGCCGCGGTGCTCTCGGCGAAGCTGCCGCATCTCGCCAAGTGGAGTGATGGCCGCCGCAAGAATGCCGCGTACTACGATGCGGCGCTCAAGGACATGGCATCGGCGGGTGATCTCCGCACTCCGTTCGTCGCGCCTGAGAACGAGTCGATCTTCAACCAGTACACCATTCGTGTTGGCGGCGGGAAGCGCGACGCGCTTCAGGCGCACCTGAAGGACAGGGGCATCGGCTCGTCGATCTACTATCCATTGCCATTGCATCTCCAGCCGTGTTTCGCGTACCTCGGCTACAAGGAAGGGCAGTGTCCCGAGAGCGAGCGTGCGGCGAAGGAAGTCCTCTCGCTGCCGATTTTCCCCGAGCTCTCGCGCCAGCAGCTCGATGAGGTTGTTGCCGGCGTCGCGTCTTTCTTCCGCGGCTGACGTGAACATCACCGTTGTCGGATCCGGGTACGTTGGTCTCGTCGTTGGTGCGTGTCTCGCCGAAACCGGCAACACGGTCACCTGCGCGGACGTCGACGTCGACAAGATCGAAGGGTTGAAGAACAACCTCCTGCCGATCTACGAGCCCGGTCTCGATGCCTACGTGGAACGGAACCAGAAACAGGGACGCCTCCTGTTCACCACCGATGTCGGAAAG
>JBBQHJ010000444.1:0-3388 GCA_038323865.1 Gemmatimonadales bacterium | reverse complement strand
GACTTGCTCGCGATGGCCAGACGGAAGAGGCCCAGCACATACACATGCGCCTGCTGCCCTGGATGCGTACCGCGTTCATCGAATCCAACCCAATGCCCGTGAAAGCTGCCCTTTCGATGATGGACATGTGCGAGAATGTCTTGCGATTGCCACTCGTGACGATGAGCGAATCGCACAGCGCGGGCGTTCGCGACGCGCTGCGGACCGCCGGTGCGCTCGCGTGAGTCCAAGTGACGTGAGCAACTCGGCCGAATTCGCGGCGACCATCATGCGCTACGCCGACACCCCTTCCGCAGAGGCGCTCCCCGCCGACGCCGAGCAGATCGTCGACGCGTTGCTCGGCGCGCTGGAACGCGGCGAGGTCCGCGCGGCGGAACGCGGCGAGGATGGCGCCTGGCGCGCGGTCACGTGGGTGAAGCGTGGCATCCTCCTGGGCTTCCGTGTCGGGCGCATCGTCGACATGTCGCTCGGCGGACATCACGGTGAGCCGCGTTTCAGCTTCTTTGACAAGCATACCTATCCGCCCCGTCCGTTCGGTCTCGATGCCGGCGTGCGCATCGTACCGGGTGGATCATCTGTCCGGCGTGGTGCCTACCTCGCGCCAGGCGTCGTCTGCATGCCGCCGATGTACGTGAACGTCGGGGCATGGGTCGGCGCGGGCACGATGATCGACTCGCATGCGCTCGTTGGCTCGTGCGCGCAGATCGGCGAGCGCGTACACCTGAGTGCGGCGGCACAGATTGGTGGCGTGCTCGAACCCGTGAATGCGGCACCGGTGGTGATCGAGGACGACGTCCTCGTCGGGGGCAATTGTGGAGTGTACGAGGGCACGATCGTTCGCGCGAAGGCGGTGCTGGCATCTGGCGTGATCCTCACGCGGGGCACGCCCGTGTACGACCTCGTGCACGAGCGGGTCTACCGTGGTACTGCGGATGCGTCGCTGGAAATTCCAGCGGGTGCCGTGGTCGTTCCCGGCGCGCGTCAGGTCAACGACGGGTGGGGAAAAGAGCAGGGGCTCTCGCTACAGACGCCCGTCATCGTCAAGTACCGCGACGAGAAGACAGATCTTGCAACCGCGCTCGAAGGGTGGCTCCGCTGACCGAATCTCGCTTCCGCGTTGCGGGCACACTCCGGGTTCCTGGCGACAAGTCAATCTCGCACCGCTCGCTGATCTTCAGCGCGCTGGCGGATGGCACGTCGCGCGTGCGAAACATTCTCCTCTCCGCTGATGTGCAGTCGACCGCTGGCGTACTGCGCGCGCTCGGCGTTTCCATTCCTGCCCTCGGCTCGGAGATCGAGATCGCGGGCGTAGGACCGAAAGGGTTCACGGCGCCGAGTCAGGATCTGGACTGTGGCAATAGCGGCACGTCGGCGCGGTTGCTCGCCGGTGTTGTTGCGGGGTCGGGAATCACTGGGCGTTTCATTGGGGATGAAAGCCTGAGTCGCCGCCCGATGCGCCGCATCAAGCGACCACTCGAGGCAATGGGTGCGCGCATTGAGACAAGTGCGACCGGCGGCCTCCCGATGACGGTCGACGGGGGTGACCTGACGCAGCTCGAATGGAACAACGACACCTCGAGCGCGCAGGTGAAAAGCTGCATTCTCCTCGCGGCGTTGTGCGCCGGCGTGGAAGCCACGGTGCGCGAGCCGAATCGTTCGCGCGACCACACGGAGCGCATGCTTGCCGCGCACGGCGTCGAGGTGTGGGTGAATGAGAGTGCTGTGCTGCTCTTCGGCGGTCAGTCACTCACGCCGCTCGACATCGACGTTCCGGGAGACCCGTCGTCCGCGGCGTTCTTCGCCGCGCTTGCCGCGCTGGCACCGAAGGCCGAGCTGCTGCTCGAGCGCGTCTGCGTAAACGAGACGCGGACCGGTTTCCTGGCGGCGTTGACCGAGATGGGCGCGTCGGTCGAGCTCGAGGACAAGATGCTCGCGAGCGGCGAGTGGATCGCCAACGTGCGCGTCACCGGCGGCGCCGGGCTCCGCGGTATCACGATCGGAAGGGATGCCATCCCCACGCTGATCGACGAGTTGCCGCTGCTTGCGTGCATTGCGGCTTATGCGGAAGGCGAGACGCGCGTCAGCGGCGCCGAGGAACTGCGCGTCAAGGAGAGCGACCGCATTGCCGCAGTGGTATCGAACCTGCGCGCGCTGGGCGCCGACGCAGAGGAGTTGCCCGATGGATTCGTCATCACCGGCACGAACCCTCGCCTTCGCGGCACCGTAGTGACCTACGGCGATCACCGCATGGCAATGGCGTTCGGCATTCTCGCGGCGCTGCCCGGAAACGAAATCGCCATCGACGATCGCGATTGCGTCGCGGTCTCTTACCCGCGCTTCTGGGATGACCTGCACGCGGTGACGACGTGAGCCCGTTAGATCCACGCCAGATGGTCATCGCCATCGATGGACCTGCGGCGTCCGGTAAGTCATCCACGGCGCAGTGGGTCGCGCAGCGACTTGGCTACCAGCACGTCGACTCGGGCTCACTGTACCGCGCCCTCACGGCGGCAACCCTGCGGCTGGGACGGCCAGCCGAAGAGTGGACACCGGAGTTGATGATTGCGCAGGGCCACCGTATCTCCCTGGTGCCGGGGACCAACGCCTTGGAGGCGCGGATCGACGGAGAGGCTGTTGAAGACGAGATCCGCGGCGCCGAGGTGACCGGCCACGTGTCTCACGCGGCGCGCATGCCCTCTGTGCGCGCGTGGGTCAATGGCCGAGTGAGGGAGGCGGCAGAGACGCAGAATGTCGTTGTCGATGGCCGAGACATGGGGACCGCGGTCTTCCCGGACGCCCCGCTGAAGATTTTCCTCATCGCTGATCCGTGGGAGCGCGCTCGACGGCGGCTGACGCAACGCCTCGACCGGCGTGCCACCGACGACGAGATCGCCGAGGAAGTGGATGCCCTCGTGCAGCGCGACGCGAAGGATGCCACACAGACCGTTCAGGCGAAGGACGCCGTGGTGCTCGACACCACGTATCTGACACAGGCGGAGCAGGTCGAGCGCATCGTGGCGTTGGCGCATGTCGTAAGTCACCGCCCCGACGCGACTTAAGGTTGACGCACGCTTCCTGACCGCATATAATACAAGGTTCGACCCAAAAATCCCCGCCGGGCATCCGCCCGCGCGGTCATCGCGCGTCCCTGGGCAGTATACGGCCGCGCTCCTCCTGACTCGTTGCGGCGAGCGAAAATATCCGCGATTTGGAGAAACCCTCTCTGTATGACTGAGCTCGAAATCCTGAACGAATCAGCAGCAGCGCTCACCGCTCGCGAGAAGCGTGACAAGCAGCGCGCCGTCCTTCGCCCGCTGGCCAATCTCCGCCCGGAACTCGTAGACGACGAGGGCTATTCGCCCGACGAGCTCGAGACGATGATGGAGAT
>JBBQHJ010000443.1:0-3419 GCA_038323865.1 Gemmatimonadales bacterium | reverse complement strand
TCCTCATAGGCGCGGACAATCGCGGGGTATTCCCCGTAAATGCCGGAGCGTTCGATTTGCTTGTCACGCTCTTCGTCCGTGCCGCGGGCACCAGCAATACTGGCAAGCACGGCGTCTTCCCATCCAGCTATCGATCGGAGACTTAGCAATCAATCTCGGCGTTGAAGATTTCTAACTGCCTTGTAAGCGTACGGCCGTGCCCCAGGGATCGGTCAAACGCCAGTCGTTGACCGACTCCGCAACGGCGTATCCAGCAGACGACACACTATCGGCGGCGCCCCGCGCGTCAGCGCGCGACGGCATCACGATGCGCCACTCCAGCAAACGTGCGTCGTCATCCGTTGGTGCCTGAGCCTGCGGACCGGCCCACGTATTCAGTCCGAGATGGTGATGGTAACCACCGGCCGCGAGGAACAGCGCGCCGGGATATGCCCAGACCATCTTGTCGAGACCCAACGCCGCATGATAGAACGCCGCGGCACGGTCGATGTCGCCGACATGCAGATGCACATGTCCCATAACTGTGCCCGGCGGCATGCCATCCCACGCGACACCATTTGCCGCGCGCACCAAGTCATCGAGATCGAGTGGATCACTCGCCATCTTGAGTTGGCGATCAGCCGCACGCCACGTCGACTTCGGACGATCGGCGTACACCTCAATACCAAGTCCATCGGGATCGCGCAGGTAGAGTGCTTCACTCACGAGATGGTCCGACGAGCCAGCGCGCGCACCAATTGCTGCGAGATGCGACACAAATCGGCCGAGGGCTGCGCGATCGGGAAGCAGAATGGCGAAGTGATACAAACCAAGCAGCCCGACCGCCTTTCGCGCGCCCGCGCGTTCGCGGAGCTCCACGAGCGGAGTAGCGCTGTCGTTGGTGCCGAGCATGGCACGCGTCGATTGACGCTCGATCACGTGCAGGCCGAGCACCTGCTCATAGTATGCGAGCGAAAGCTCGAGATCAGAAACCTGAAGCGTGACGTGCCCCAACCGGATGGACGCGGGCAGCCGATACGCACTCGGCGCGAGTCCAACGTCCATCACAGGATCCACGTCGCGCTTCGCATCATCGGCGACCTGGGCAGCGGTGTTCATGATTTCAGACATGATGAACTCCGAACGATTCAGGTTGTTGATGCGCGACGACCGATGAGCGCGTCCGCCGAGAATTCACCTGCACCAGCGAGCATGAGTGCGAGTGAAGCGCCCATGAGCATGAGCACGAACTCGTAGCCGCCCTTTCCCGTGAGCCCGTGCGGGAAGTGTACGAGCAGAATAGCGCCGAGCATGTCCGCGACAAGACCAAGTGCCACGAGGCGCGTGAGGAGACCGACAATCAGCGCAATGCCGCCGAAGAACTCGAGGCCGGCGATGAGTGGTCCGGTGATGACCGGCAGCGGAGCACCCATCTTGGCAAAGGAATCCTGTACGCCGGGAATACCGAAGACGAAAAGCTTCTGCGCGCCGTGCGCAATGAAGATGATGCCGGCAATCACGCGGAGACACAGCAGCGCGAGATCGCGCTGGCGGGGCGAGGACATGAAGAGGAATGACATGCGACTGCTCCTGATTGGAAGATACATCTCTGTGTTATCACACTCTTTTTGCAGAAATCGTTCCGCTGCTTGCATGCTTTACGTCGCCGATCTGGCCATCCCCAGCAGTTCGATCAGCGAGCGGAGTTGTGTCTGGTTCAGGTGGCCGAGCTGGTCGTGATGTGCGTCGGCGACCGGCTTGTCGAGTTGCTCGAGGAGCTTGAGACCCTGCTTGGTAATGCGCGTGGCCACGAGTCGACGATCGACTTCGCTCCGTTCGCGCTCCACGAGCGACGCTTCCTCCATGCGGTCGAGCAGGCGCGTGACATCGGGGACCTGCGCGACCAGCCGATCGCGCACCTCGTTCCGGCAAAGTCCGTTTGGCCCTGCTCCGCGCAGGATACGCAACACGTTGTACTGCGTTCCCGTGATACCGTGCGCCTTGAAGACATCACCAAGCCGATGCTCGAGCAGCGCAGCCGTGCGCGAGAGATTGAGCATCGCCTCCTCTTCCAGGCTGCGGAATGGTTTGGTCTGCTTGAGTTCAGTACGGAGGTCGGGTGCCATGACCTGAATAATAGGTGTTATAACACACACGTGTCAACCGCCAGCGTCTGCGGGAAACTGAATTCACAGATGGCAGGATTGGAACAACCGACAACACGGATCAACACCAGAACGGCAGCATTCCAAAAGGCTGCCGTTCACGTAGTTGATCCGCCCTTTCCAGTGTTTGTCCGTGCTGATCTGTGCAGTCTGTTTCCGCCGCTCGCCGAGCGTAGAGATGCCAACTAGTGCGGCGTAATACTCTTCGCCTCGCGCAAAGCCGGCATCATCTGCCCGTTCCGCTCGACCAACAGTTTCGATGTGAAGCGTTGCGCCTCGGAGATCCGCTCGACCTCGAGCGAAATCGCGTCGATGGCCTGCATCATCGTGCTGTGCTGCACCGCATCCATACGCGCAGCCTGAAGTTCTGCCAGCGTTTTCAGCGACCGCTCGATCTTGCGTGCAGTCAGCCACGAGCCGACCCACGCACCAGCGAAGCCCGAGAACATCGCGAAGATTCCAGCCGCACCAAACAGCATCAGGTAGTGCTCGCGGAGTGTGCCTGCGAAAATGTGTGGGAGTTGCATTGACGCCTCTTGTGTCCGGGTATGCGTGCGTCCTACGCTGACGTCAGTCCGTACGCGGCGAGGCCGAAAGGGTTTGCGCCAGAAGCGTGTGCTGCGCGCTTGGCTCGCCGGACCGCTGTTGATACGAGCCATCCGACGCCAACTGCCAGCCGGTCTGATCATTGACGTACAGATCGAGCAGCTGGTCGAGGCGCGCACGAAGCTCGGCACCGACGACCGGGACCAACAACTCCACGCGGCGGCGCAGGTTCCGCGGCCGCAAATCGGACGAACCGATGTAGTACTCGGCGTCTCCGGCATTGGCGAAACGATAGATGCGCGAGTGCTCGAGGAAGCGGCCGACCACGGACACCACGCGAATGCGCGACGAGAGATCGGGCACACCAGGCCGCAGCGTGCAGATGCCGCGCACGACGAGGTCGATCTCCACTCCCGCCTGCGATGCCCGATACATCGCCTGCACGATGTCGGGATCGGACAGACCATTCACCTTGATCACAATCGATGCGGGACGTCCCGCGCGCGCGTGCTCGGCTTCGCGTTCGATGCGCGATAGCAGCGCCGGCAATAACTGCTGCGGCGCAACGAGCACTCCGCGCGTGAGCCCTTGCGGCGGTTGGGAGGAACTCGTGAGCTCGTTGAACAGGTCGGCGACGTCGGCGACGACGGGCTCGCGCGCCGTGAAGAGACTGAGGTCCGTGTATTGTTTGCCGGACCGCGTGTTGTAGTTGCCGGTGCCGACATGCAC
>JBBQHJ010000442.1:0-3421 GCA_038323865.1 Gemmatimonadales bacterium | reverse complement strand
AATCCTGCACGGCCTTCTGGAGGGCGTCCTCGAGTTTCGCTTCACGCGATGACTGCTTCACGTAGAAGACGCCGAGGGCAGCCAGCGCAATGAACGCAACACTGACACCACCAATAATCCACGGCTCGCGAACACGCTCGCGCATCGACGCGAAGGAGGCCGCGAAGTCGACCTTTGGGACACCGCCACCGCGCCGCGCCTTGCGTCGTGCGCCTGGGAGAAGATTGATCTCGATCATCGCGCGTCCTCGCTACGCCACCTGCCGCAATGCCAGCCCAACGGGCAGCATCAACAGCGGTGCAACTTCATCTGTGACGAGATCGGCGAGTGCGCCTGCGCGCACCCGGAGATTCACGAGTGGATTGGCCTGCTGCACGGAGAGACGGAGCCGCTCGGCAAGAACCTGCGTGAGGCCGGGAATTCTCGAACCGCCACCGCATGTGTAGATGGCCCGAACCTGACCGGCCGAGCGCGATGACGACGCCAGGAATGCCGCGGCGCGCTCGATGCCGACGGCGACCTCTTCGCCGCGACTCTCGAGCACTGCATCGAGATGCTCAGAGCGGTCGTAACCCTGGAGTAACGCCTGTGCTTCATCTGCGGACAGACCGCGCTCACGCTGCAGGTCTTCGCGGAACCGGCGCGTGCCAACCGTCAGGTCACGCGTGAGAATCGGCACGCCGTCGTCGAGAATGTTGATGTTCGTGACTTCGTGGCCGATGTTCACGAGGGCAACAACGCCCTGCATGGCTTCCGGGTAGTTCAGCTCGAACGCGTTGTGCAGCGCGAAGGCATCGACGTCAACGACGGCGGGATCGAGTCCGGCGTCGGTGAGAATGCGGAGCTTCGACTCGATGAGCTCGCGCTTGGCCGCGACGAGCAACACGCTCATCTCCACGCCGTCGCCATCGGGATCGAGGATCTGGAAGTCCAGCTCCACGGAATCCATGTCGAACGGCACATGCTGCTCGGCTTCCCAGCGCATGAGCTCACGCGCCTGCTGCTCCTTGACGCGCTCAATCTGGATCTTCTTGATGATGACGTCGCGCCCGCCGACCGCGGTGACAATCTGCGTCGACTTCACTTCCGCGGCTGCCAAGGCACCCTGGATCGCTTCGGCGACGATGCCGGGATCCATGATTTCGCCTTCGACGATGGCGTCCGCGAGAAGGGGCACGACAACAACGCGGACGAGCTCGGGCTCTTCACGCGAGTGATCGATCACGGCGACCTTGATCAGGCCAGAGCCGATGTCCAAGCCAATCGTAGTTTTCTTTTTACCGAACAAAGCCATGGGGACGTTCGGAGGGAGGCGAGCGGTGCGCGCCGTGCTCTATAGATGGCGCGTCCGGAACAGGTCAGGGATGGGAAATCCGAATGGCGATAATGAGTCCCATCCGGAGAGCTTGTCAAGACACTTTAAGCGAGGCTGCCTACCAAACCACCTTGCTTGCACTTACATGCGGCGAGACCAACGTGAGACCCGGGTCCTTCGGGCATTGTGGCCGCGCGTCCGGTCACTCGTACCGAACACACGACCGGACGGGGCCGATGGTAACAAGGTGCACATCCGAACCAAGTGACTCGGGTCACCCGGTCATCAATTCCAGCCTCATTTTCTTCAGTACAAACGGTGTTGTGCCCATTGAGCGGCGGGTGCCGGGATTGGACTCGGTGAGCTGCTGTCGATGACGACGGGATACTCGAGGAGATACGAGGCCCGTCGGCGCGCGCGGACAGCATCGTCCGGGCCGACTTGGGTGGCGGTGGCCAGTAGGAAGCGCCGAGCATCAAGTCGAACCAGGCGCAGCTTGGTCACCGTTATTTCGCCGGCGCTTCCCACTGGCGTGGGTCCGATAACGAACGAGCGCTGCCCGCCGGGTGCGAGCGACATTGCGCTGGAATCCCATGCGCCGAGAAATTGCGCGGCGTCGAGTCGTGCGCGCGCATCGGCTGCGAGAACGCTCTCGCGGCTCAACGCGATCCGCGACGCGACGCGTGCCGATGCATGGGTGCCGGTCAGTAGCGCTCCCGCCAACACCAACAATGCCAGCGCGATCACCAACGCCGCCCCTCGGCGCCGGTGGCCTCGGTGGTTACGGACCGTGTGCATGGAGCAATGCGATATCGATGGAATCGGCCCGCAGGCTATCGGTGCCCGGCCGTCGGCCGACAAGCAAACTCCATACGGTGACCCGAACTCGTGCCACGGATGGCGCGGGGACGCCTGCCGCGGACGGGAGTAATTCGGTATGTGTGTCATCGAAATACCGAAATCCGGTGCGCCGGAGGCCGGCGCGTGGCACGAGTGGGCCAACCACTGGCTGGGATGCGGCGAAGCGCGCGGGGATTCCAGACGATTCCCGGAAACCGAGTTGCCAGGTTCCGTCGGTGGCGTGGTAGAGCGAGTAACGTGTGTGCCGTGTGATGCGCAGCATGCTGCCGACCGGAATGGTGTCCGGCGCGGAGAGGCCAAGTCGCCACTGTGCATCAAGTGCGGCAAACGGGGCGGTGCATGAACCGGAGCCGCCTGCGACCGAGGTAACGAGCGCGCCATGCCATGTCGAATCAGCTCGCCACCACAGGCTGTCACCGAGCTTGGGCGTTGAAAGCATTCCGCTAAGAGGAACCACGGACGTGTCGCCACTCACGGTCACTATTGCGCTCGCGCTCGTGCACGCGAGTGCGCTGGCGATGGGCGCGCGGATTTGGAGTGCCGTGTCGCGCGCCTCGCCATCAACGAGGTCGGATCCGCGGTCGATTGATGACAGCTGTTCGCCCAACACGCCGATGGATGCGGAGAGCTGTGCGTCGGCGTCGGTGAGTGCGCGGGAGTAGCGGTTGGACTGCTGTTGCTTGAGGAGGCTTGTGGTCGCCGCGCCAAAGATGATTGCAGCCAGGGCGATTGCGACGATCAGCTCGACGAGGGTGAAGCCGCGCTGGTTCAGCATGCGAATGCCGACTGCACTGTGAGCGAACGTGCGCCGCGCGGAGAATTCCAGACGATCGTGTCCGTGACGTACCCGAATCGCGCGTCACTGCTGACAATCCAGTGTTCGCGAAGTCCAGTGACAGTATCGGAGCGGATTCCCGATGTCGCGCGCAAACATCCTTCCGCTGCGAGCACGCCAAACCGCGTACGCGCGTCATGCACGGCGATGCGGCGGCCATTCGCGTCGGTGATCTGTCGAACGGCGATGGCGACGCTGCCGGCCATGCCGAGCAGGGCGATGGTGATGAGTACGAGCGCGACCATGACTTCGACGATGGAAAGGCCCCGGCGATTTGACATGGCGACAGACTAGCTGAAACAACGCAGGACTCCGTCACCAATTCGCTTCATGCGTGTGGCCTTTCAGCCCGCTCGCTGTCGCTCGCTGTCAGTCACTGCAGTTGCTGGCGGCGGAGCGGGCTGAAAGGC
>JBBQHJ010000441.1:0-3438 GCA_038323865.1 Gemmatimonadales bacterium | reverse complement strand
CGTCACCGGGGATGATTGAAGCATTGCTTCAGCTCGCCATCGGCGGCGCACTCTATGCCGCACTCGTGTTCCGAAGCTTCAAAAAGCCCAGTCCAGCGCTCGCCCAATGACACCTGTAATGAATGATTCCGATCGAACCAGTGCGATAGCTCTCTGCTGTCCACGTTGTGGCGCTGAACTTTCAGAGGGTGAAGACGCCCTCTCGTGCAGCAGCTGCGGCGCGACATACCCCATAGTCAATGGCATTCCACGGCTCGTAGAAAGTGATTTCTACTGGGGCGAGATGGAGCAGGCGCAGGCTCGCGAATTCATCGATGTTGCGAAGGAGAGCGGCTGGAAGGAAGCAGTCGCCCAACGCTATTCGCCGTCGGAGGATGGTTGGATTTCGCTCCTCGACTGGCAACGCGCGTCATGGATTCCACTGCTCGAGCTCCCGAAGGAATCGGTGGTGCTCGATATCGGAAGCGGTTACGGCGCAATCACGCATGCGCTGGCGACGCACTTCGATGAGGTCCATAGCATTGACGCCATCGCCGAGCGCGTGGAATTCACACGTGTTCGTCTCGATCAGTCTGGCTGTGACAATGTACGCCTCATTGTCGGCAGTGCCCTGAAGCTTCCATATCCACCGAACAGCTTCGACGCGATCATCGTGAATGGCGTGCTCGAATGGATCGGCGATTGGGATCTCGAAGGAGCGCCACGCGAGGCGCAGCTTCGATTCCTCCGCAAGATCTTCACGCTGTTGAAGCCTGGCGGCCGTCTGCTCGTGGGCATTGAGAACCGGTTGTCGTACGCGAGCTTCCGCGGCGGCATCGATCACTCGGGACTCCCCGATACCAACTTGCTTCCACGCCCGCTGGCTTCTGCGGCGTTGAAGTTGTTCGCGAAGCAGCATCACCGCATGGTCGCGCCATCGCGCAGCTATCGGACCTATACCTACACCGCGCGCGGCTATCGAAAGCTGTTCGGCGAGTGCGGCTTCAGGAAACTCGACTCGTACTGGGCCGAGCCCGGATACAACCAGCCGTATCGCCTCACGCCACTCGACGACGCGAGCGTCGCATCGAGCTTGACGGAACTGCAGACCGGCGCGCGTCCGGGCCAGTTGACCAGTATGGGAAAGCTGAAGCGTGCATTTGCGCGCGCCGGCTTCTTCAAGCATTTCGTGCACGACTACGTGTTCATTATCCGCAAGGATGGAGGTCGCGAGACGACATCGTGGAAGAGCCTGTTGCCGGCTCCGCTGCGGAACGCGCAGCGTTTTCTGCTGACGACGTACAACTTTGCAAAGAAGACGACCATTCGTGCGTCCGCCAATTCCGGTGATGGCGTCGTGGTGAAGTGTTCAACGCCAACCGAGGACAGTCGCGCACGCGTCGCGGCGGAATATGCTGAGCTGGAGAGCATTGACGCGATCGTGCAGGACAATCCGGGACTGCTTCCATTCAGGGTCTCGAAGCCGCTCGGATCGGGCACCTTTGGGCGTCAGCTCATCACCGCCGAGACGTGCGCCTGCGGTGAACAGATGCAACTCATCTTCTCGGCGATGTCGAACGAGGAGCGCCTCGCATTCCTGCGCGCGCACCTGCCGAAGCTGATGGAGACAGCGTGCTCCATTGCGAAGCTCGCGCCCTATCGTGCACGGCACATTGCCGCCGGTAGCTGGCTGCGTGCGGCAGAAACTGTGGTGGACTCGACGCTCAATGCCCGCGCGAGGGCGATTGGCGAGATCTATCGTGAGTGGATGGGGCACGGCGACTTCACGCTCGAGAACTGCATTCTCGACTCTGCGACGGGTGATATCACGGTGATTGATTGGGAGTTCGTTCGCGACGGGGTACCGCCGCTGTACGACCTCTTCACGCTGTTCCTCTCGATTCTCAACTGCGTCAATCCGCCCGAGGAAGTGAGTGCGAAGATCACGGAGCGGTCGCTGGCGCAGTTCTACACGCTCTTCTTCCACAGAAACGAGTTCTCGCAACTGCTCGCCTCGGCGACGCGCTCGGCGTGTGATCGGTTGGAGATCGATCGCACGCGTACGTGGAGATTGTTCGAGGACTCAATCCTGTTCCGCGTGGGTTACCTGATTGAGCGGAAGTCGAACGTGGCTGCGAACCGTATTCGATTCATCACTGCGATGCAGGAGTGGAAGACGGACTTTCAGTTGTAGTCTGCCGGTCTGGCCAACTAGGGCACGATCACCGGCTTCCCGTCGATGTCCGTGAGAATGATCGGTGCAATGCCCGTCGCCTGAAGTGACTTCTCGATTGCCAGCTTGTCGCCAACGATGACAAGGTTCATGTGGCTCCAATCGATGTACTTCTTCGCCGCCTTCGTCATGTCTTCCTTCGTGACGCCGTTGATCTTCGACGAATAATCCTGGTAGTACGTCTCGGGCAGGTCGAGCGTATAGATGCTCGAGATGGCGGCGGCCACGCCGTTCACTGTCTCAAAGCGCGAGGGCAGTGACTGGATCAGCGACTCCTTGCCGGTGTGCACTTCTTCATCAGTGAACGGCTCCGTAGTGCCTGCGCCGCTCAGGTGCTGCATGAAGCCGATCAACGCGCTGTCGCTCTTGGCGCTGACAATGCCGCCTCCCGCCTGAAACGCACCGGGACCACGACCAAACGCAAAGCGCGAGCTCACGCCGTAGCTATAGCCCTTTAGTTCGCGAATGTCGTGATTGAGCCGCGACTGGAACAGGCCGCCGAGGATGTGGTTCATTACGGCGATGCTGTAGTAGTCCGCGGTGCTGCGCGACGGACCGGGCGTGCCGAACTGGAACACGGACTGCGCGGCCTTCGGTTTGTCGACGAGATAGATCGTGCGGTTCTTCGGCGCTGGCGTCGGGCCGTAGGCGAACGACGGACGCTCACCACCGGCGGGCCATGCGGCCAGCGTCTTTTCGATGATGGCACGTGCCGTCTTTGCATCGACGTCGCCGGACACCGTGATGACCGCGCGACCCGGACGGAAATACGTGCTTGCGAAGTTCACGACGTCCTGGCGGCTCACTGCCTTCACGGTCTGTTCACCAACGATGCGACCGTACGGGTGCTGCTCGCCGAACGTCACGCGGTTGAACACGTTGCTGGCGATCGCATTCGGATTGTCCTTGGCCTGCGTGAGTGCGACCATCTGCTGGCCACGCAACCGCTCGAGTGCTGAATCCGGGAACGTTGAGTTCAGCATCATGTCGGCGAGGAGTGTCAACGCCGGCTCGAACTTGTCCTTGAGCGCGGTGAAGCGAATGGTGCCCGACTCAGGGCCGATCGTCGAGAAGATCGACGTCCCGAGCATTTGCTGTGCATCGGAGAGCTGATCGGCGGCCTTGGTCTTGGTGCCTTCGCTGAGCATGCGTGCAGCGAAGCTCGCTACGCCAAGTTTGTCTGCCGGCTAATAGTTCGCTGCGCCGCCAACGAAGTCGATGTTCAG
>JBBQHJ010000440.1:0-3488 GCA_038323865.1 Gemmatimonadales bacterium | reverse complement strand
GAGAGCGATGCGCTCACGCAGCCCGCGACCAGCTTCCTCGCCAATGCGGGTGGTGAGCCGATCGTCGGAAACACCACGCGCGTGCTGGGCTCGGATCTGGATGCGCTGAGCACCTTTTTACAAACGAAGTTCAACTACGCCACCGGGCCGTACGCCGCCTACAACACTGAGGTGCCGTCCAAGCGCATCATCGCAAAGATGGACTGGAACGTGAGCGACCATCACAAGGCGAGCTTCCGGTACAGCTTCCTCGATTCCAAGTCCGACCAGCTCATTTCGAATTCCACGGCGTTGGGGTTTGGCAACCGCCGCGACAACGCGAACTCGATGAGCTTCCAGAACTCCGGCTACGCCATCCTGGAGAATATCCGGTCGTACATCGGTGAGCTGAATTCACAGTTCGGCGGCAACATGTCGAACCAGATCATCGCCGGCGTCACGAAAAACGATGAAAGCCGGGAATACAAAGGCAGCTACTTCCCGCTCGTCGATATTCTCAACAACGGCACCAACTACGTGTCGTTCGGCTTCGAGCCGTTTACCCCGAACAACCAGCTGCGCTATCGCACGCTCCAGTTTCAGGACAATCTCTCGATCTTCACGAGCTCGCACGATTTCACGTTCGGCGTGACCGCGCAGAAGTACAATTCCGACAACGTGTTCTTTCCGGGCGCGCAGAGTGCCTACGTGTACAACTCATTGTCTGATTTCTACGCGGATGCGAATAGCTTTCTCGCCAATCCGAACCGTACGACGTCGCCTGTACCGCTGCGCACGTTCCAAGTGCGGTACAACAACATTCCCGGGCAGACGGAGCCGATTCAGCCGCTCGAGGTGAACACCTATGGCGGCTACGCGCAGGACGAATGGCGCGCGGCGCGCAACGTCAAGGTGACGTTGGGCCTCCGCGTTGACGTCCCGATCTTCAAGAACACGGCATTCAACAATCCAGCGGCAAACTTGCTGAACTTTCGTGACCAGAATGGCGCGACCGTGCATTACAACTCGGGCAAGCTGCCGACGGCCAATGCACTGTTCTCTCCACGAGTCGGTTTTAACTGGGATGCGCAAGGCGACCGCACCATCATCTTTCGTGGTGGAACTGGTGTCTTCTCCGGAACGCCCCCATACGTCTGGATCTCGAACCAGCTCGGCAACACGGGCATTCTTACCGGCTTTGATCAGTTCACCAATACCACCGCACGTCCATTCAATCCCAATCCCGATGCCTACAAGCCGACGACCGTCACCGGCGCCCCGGCGGCATCGTACGAGCTCGATGTCACCGATCCGAGCTATCGCTTCGCGCAGGTGTGGCGTACTGATCTCGCATTGGACAAGCGCCTGCCAGGCGGAATCGTCGGTACCCTGGAAGGGATCTACGGCAAGGAGCTCAACGGCCCGTATTACATCCAGGCCAATCTGCCCGCCGCACCGTCCGCGTTCACCGGCGTCGACAAGCGGATGCGCTGGCCCTCAGGGACGAATCAGATCAACAAGAACATCACGGCTGCCTACGTCGTCAGTAACGCGAACACGGGCCACTCCATGACGCTCTCGGGGTCCCTGCTGAAGCAGTTCGAGAATGGAATGTTTGCGAAAGCCGCGTATGCCTACGGCGAATCGAAAAGCTCGGTTGATCCGGGCTCGACGGCGTCGGCGAACTGGAACTCCAATCCTATCTCCAGCGATCCCAACAATCCGGGAGTCGGATACTCGTCCTTCTCTCCCCGTCATCGTGCATTCCTGGCGCTCTCGTATCGCCACGAATACCTCCGCTTTGGCGCAACGTCAGTGTCGCTGTTCACCGAAGCACGAACGCAAGGGAACACGAGCTACACCTTCAGCGCAGATGCCAATGGCGATGGCGCGAATAACGACCTGATTTACGTCCCGGCGAATACCTCGGAAATGAACTTCCAGCAGTACACGGTCACCGTGAGTGGCGTGGCGCGCACGTTTACGGTCGCGGAGCAAGTGGCGGCATGGGAGGCGTACATCGCGCAGGACACCTATCTGAGTAAGCGGCGCGGGCTGTATGCCGAAAAGAATGCGGTGTTCCTGCCCGTGCAGGTGAAGAGCGATCTCGGCGTAACGCAGGAGATCTTCTCCGATCGGCGTGGCAAGCGGAACGCGCTCAGCATTCGCTTCGACATCCTGAATCTCGACAACCTGCTCAACCGAAAGTGGGGCGCCGGCCAGCGTCTCGTCTCGGCGCAGCCGCTGATTCCGCAAGGCGCGGATGCGAACGGCGCGCTGCTGTATCGTCTCCGGAACATCGGGACGGAGCTGCTTCCCGCCGCGTCGTATCAGAACACCATCGGCGCCGCGGACGTGTGGCGTATGCAATTGGGGGTGCGGTACACGTTCAAGTAGGCGCCGGCGGCAGAATGCGGTTGCTGTCCATTCTGCCAATGGGATAGGTTACTCGCCTATGAGCATGCGAGAAAAGTTGACCCTGCTCGAGCACCGCGCTGCGGAAGCCGAGCAGGGAGGCGGCGCGGCGCGACTCAAGGCGCAGCACGCCAAGGGAAAGCTCTCGGCGCGCGAACGACTCGATCTTCTGCTCGACGAAGGCTCTTTCGTCGAGCTCGATCGGTTTGTGGTGCACCGAAGTCATGATTTCGGTCTCGAGGACCAGCGTATTTATGGCGACGGCGTCGTCACCGGCTACGGCCGTATCGAGGGACGGCTTGTCTACGTCTTCTCGCAGGACTTCACGGTCTTTGGCGGATCGCTGAGCGAGTCGTTCGCGGAAAAGATCTGCAAAGTGATGGACCTGGCTGTGCGAAATGGCGCGCCGGTGATCGGGCTGAACGACTCCGGCGGCGCGCGGATCCAGGAGGGTGTCGTGTCCCTGGGCGGTTACGCGGAAATCTTTCTGCGGAATACCCTCGCGTCGGGCGTCGTGCCGCAGATCAGCGCGATCCTTGGCCCGTGCGCTGGTGGCGCTGTGTATTCACCGGCAATCACGGACTTCACGTACATGGTGCGGAAGTCGAGCTACATGTTTGTGACGGGCCCGAACGTGGTGAAGACCGTGACGCACGAAGATGTCACCATGGAAGAGTTGGGCGGCGCCGATACGCACACGGGTACGAGTGGCGTCGCGCACTTTGCGCATGACTCGGAGCCGGCGTGCCTCCAGGCCATTCGCGATCTCTTTCAGTTCCTTCCCTCGAATAACGTCGATGACCCACCGCGCGGACGAGGAACGGATCCGCGCGATCGACGTGATGAGAGCCTGCTCGATGTGGTGCCGGACAATCCGAACAAGCCGTATGACATGCACGAAGTCATTCGTCGCATCATGGATGACGGCGCGTTCTACGAGGTGCAGAAGGATTTCGCCGGCAACATCCTCTGCGGCTTTGCGCATCTCGGCGGCTTCAGTGTCGGTGTCGTCGCCAATCAGCCCGCGATCCTTGCCGGTGTGCTCGATATCAATGCCTCGACAAAGGCCGCGCGCTTCATCCGCTTCTGCGATG
>JBBQHJ010000439.1:0-3504 GCA_038323865.1 Gemmatimonadales bacterium | reverse complement strand
CGAGTGCGACGCCAAGGTGCTTGGCAACCCGGCGCGCGTACGGCAGATCATCGGCGATGCCTTCCTCTGCGCCGCCCTTCGACTCGATCGTGAAGCAGCGCATATCGGGAATTGCTTCGCGAGCGAACGTCACGATGGCGCTTGAATCAAGCCCGCCCGAGAGAAACGCGCCGACGGGTACGTCGGCCACAAGCTGGCGATGCACCGCGGTGCGCAGTGCCTGCTCCGTGCCGCGAATTGCGTCGCTCTCGCTCATGGGCGCTGGCGGTGCACCAAATGCCGGCAGCCGGTACCACGCCGTGTGCTCGACGATGCGACCGTCGCGCACGCGAAGTGATTCACCTGGGCCGAGCTTTTTCACATCGCGCAGCGGCGTGTCATTGCCTGGCGACCAGAGAAAACTCAGGTATCGGTGCAACGCGGGCACGTCCAACGCACGCAGTGATGGTGCGAGCCGCAGCAACGCTTTCATCTCGCTCGCAAACACGACCCCGCTGCCGGTCTGAGCGTAATACAGCGGTTTGACCCCCAACGCGTCACGAGCAATCAGCAGCGCCTTGTCGCGCTGATCCCAAATGGCCAGCGCAAAGATTCCATTCAGCATGGGCAGCATGGCCGCGCCATGCGCCAGATACAGGTGGAGCAACACCTCCGTATCGGACTTGCCGCGGAAGGTGTGTCCGGCGGTGCTCAGCGTCTCCCGCAGCTCACGAAAATTGTAGATCTCGCCGTTGAAGATGATGTGGACCTGCCCGTCCGCGCTCGACATGGGCTGGTGGCCGAGCGGCGAGAGATCAATAATCGCCAAGCGGCGGAAGGCGAGGCCGATGCCGCTTTCGTCATCGAAGAACTCGCCCTCGTCGTCGGGACCGCGGTGCGCAATGAGGCACGACGCATCGCGTAAATGCTCGCGCGAGAACGCGCCGCTAAAACCAGCGATACCGCACATGCTATTCGAACGCCTCCGCTTCGATCAACGGCGTTCCACTCACGTCCTTCGGAGCAAGACGCGGCGTGTCCTCGAGAGGCCAGGCGATCGCCAAGGTCGGATCGTTCCATAGCAACGAGCGCTCGAACTCCGGAAACCAGTAGTCCGTTGTCTTGTACAGAAACTCCGCCGTGTCCGACAGCACGAGATAGCCGTGGGCAAAACCCTCGGGAATCCAGAGCTGGCGTTTATTGTCCGCAGAAAGAGTCACTGCCACCGACTGTCCGAACGTCGGCGCACTCCGGCGAAGATCGACTACGACGTCGAACACTTCACCCTGCGTGACGCGCACGAGCTTCCCCTGCGGGTGCTGGATCTGGTAATGCAGCCCCCGTAATACGCCGCGAGAAGAACGGCTGTGATTGTCCTGTACAAACTGAGTCCGCACTCCTGTCGCGCCTTCGAATTCGCGCTGATTGAAACTCTCGTAGAAAAAACCACGGTCGTCACCGAAGACGCGCGGCTCCAACAGCAGCACTCCAGGCAGCGCAGTAAGTGTCGCCGAGTATGGCATCAGCGCAGGAGCGTGAGCAGGTACGCGCCGTATTCGTTCTTCGACAGCGGAGCGGCCAGTCGGGCAACTTGTTCGCGATCGATCCATCCCTGCGACAGGGCAATTTCCTCGGGGCAGGCCACCATGAGACCTTGGCGTCGTTGCAGGGTCGCAATAAAGCTCGCCGCCTGTCGAGCCACGCGCAGCCGCGGCCGAGCACTTCCACTCGCAGCTGTTGACGCTCGAGATACCAGCGGTTCACGTCCGTGATCTCGAGCTCGCCGCGCCTCGACGGCTGGATGTGCGCGGCGACGCGTGGCTGGCTTCTCTTCGATATTCACGGCGCGCTGCTGCTCGTCGAACTCGACGACGCCATAGCGCTCTGGATCATTGCCGTGGTACGCGAATACGGTTGCGCCATCTGCAGTCGCATCGGCGGAACGCAGCTGGCGCGCAAAGTCGTGTCCGTAAAAAAAGTCGTCGCCCACCACGAGTACGCTCGGATGCGCACCGACGAAGCTGCGTCCAAGGATGAAGGCCTGTGCCAGGCCGTCGGGACTTGGCTGGACTGCGTACTGGATCGACATGCCCCATTGACTGCCATCGCCCAGCAGTTCTGCGAACCGCGGGGTGTCCTGCGGCGTAGAGATGAGCAGCACGTCGTGAATGCCGGCCAACATGAGCGCTAATGGCGGGTAACACACCATCGGCTTGTCGCACGCCGCATCAACTGGTTCGACACGGCGAGCGTGACCGGGTACAGTCGCGTGCCGGAGCCGCCGGCCAGAATGATCCCGCGCCGAGATGAATCGACTATTGCGCATTCGTAAGAGATGAAGTTACCGAAGGACGGCGTCGTCGCCACGCTCCCACTGCGGAAGCGCAACCGGAAACGTATGCTGGATCCGTGCCGTATGCAGTCGCGAATTCCGCGGGCGTCGTGCAGGCAGCGGGTACTCGGCCGTTGTGATCGCCTTCACGGTAGCTGGCTGTGTCTTGAGCGAAAATCCAAGACGACTGGCGGTCGCAACAATGTGACGCGCAACGTCGCACCATGCCGAGCGCACCGTTTTCATTGACCACGATGTCACGCCGTCCTAGCTTGCGCTCGGATGCCTCCTTACCTCGATTACGCGCTCTCACTCGTCTGCGGCATTGCGCTGTTCGGGCAAGGCGCGTTTGCACAACGACAGCCCGTCGCGAGAAGAACCCCGACCGGCGAGAACCACGCTGAACTGGCACCGTCGCAGTCCGAGTGGACTTTTGCGATGGGCCGCGCGACCCGAGCGCTGGCGGCGAGTGGAAACACGCTATTTGCGGGCGCCGATCGATCCGGCAAGTTCGTCGCCATAGACCTCACAACTGGCCGAGTGCGTTGGAGCGCCGTGCTGCCGACGAGCATCCACAACGGCCCGTTGATCGCGGACTCTGTGGTCGTCGTGACATACGGCGACCTGCCGGTATTTACATCGTCAGGGGGCGCGTGGGCATTCGACGCTCGGGACGGCCGCGTTCTGTGGAAGTATGAGACGAGAGGAGCAGTCATGCCTGCCCCGGTGCTCATCGGCGACGTGTTGGTACTCGTGGCCAGCGACGATTGCATTCACGGCATCGGCCTGCACGACGGAAAGCAGAAGTACACGGCGTGCATCGACATGGTATCCGCCATGTCGAATCCGGTGCGCGTTGGCGATTTCGTTTTCTTCGGAACTACCAACGGTCGCGTGGTGTCGCTCGATGGAAAAACCGGCGCCGTCCGTTGGATCCGTCACATGCCGCCTGTCGAACATGCAGGCGACGCCACCGCCGCTGTTGTCGAAAACAATCTCGTCACCACTGGCACTCGATGGGGCGGCCCGAGCCTGATTCTGAAGGACGCGCCTCTTCTGAAAGCCCTGCGGACCGTGTTTGATGTTGTGGTGCACTCCCAATGGTCGGATCGTCATCGCTTTTTTGCGCGTCAGTATGCGATGAGCCTCTCGCAAGCGGACGGTAAGTTGCGCTGGATGACGCTCATCGGTAC
>JBBQHJ010000438.1:0-3518 GCA_038323865.1 Gemmatimonadales bacterium | reverse complement strand
TGAGCGCACCGAGCTCCAGGCCGCACGACTCGAGCGCGTCGGCCGCAAGAATGCCAGGCCCGCCTGCGTTGGTCAGCACGGCTGTCCGGCGTGAGCGCGGAAGTACGGGCGTCTCGAACGCCATCGCGATGTCGAAGAGTTCTTCTATCGTTGCCGCCCGCAACACCCCTGCCTGCGCGAGCAATGCTTCCACCGCCGTATCACTCGCGGCAAGCGCCCCGGTATGCGACGACGCGGCGCGTGCGCCGGCACGTGACCGCCCCGACTTCACCACAATGATCGGCTTCGTTCGCGTGACACGCCGCGCAATGTCCAGGAACCGCGTGGGATTTCCGAAATTCTCCACGTACATGAGAATTACCTTCACGTCATCATCATGCTCCCACTGCTCGATCAGGTCGTTACTACTCACGTCCGCCTTGTTGCCGACCGACACGAACTGGGCGATGCCGATGCCGTACTCACGAGCGTAATCCAGCACGCTCAAGCCGAGCGCGCCCGATTGTGACACGAATGCGGCGTGACCGAACGGAGGCATCGTGTCGGCAAACGTTGCGTTCATGCTGATTGCAGGATGCGCGTTGACGATGCCCATGCAGTTCGGGCCAACCATCCGCATGTCATGGGTGCGCACCACATCGAGGAGCCGTTGCTCGCGCGCCCGTCCCTCCTCGCCCACCTCTCGAAAGCCCGCGGAAATGACGATCAGCCCTTTCACGCCTGCGTCTGCGCATTCACTCGCAACGTCAAGGACCGCGTCGCGCGGCACCACGATGACGCCGAGATCGATCTGGTCGGGCACGTCCGACAACCGTGGATAGGCTCGAACCGCGCCAATGGCGTGCGCCGTGGGATTGACGGGATACACGGCGCCTGTGAAACCATGGCCCAGCAGATTGCGCAGGATCTGCGTGCCGATGGTCTGCCGAGTGCGCGAGGCGCCGATCACCGCAATCGTTTTCGGCGCCAGAAGTGAGGCGATACTGCGCGGCGGCGTCAAGAAATACCGCTGAGTCGTGATGGCTCCGGCAACACGGAGATGATCGCCTCGCGTGGGATGTGCGTCACATGCAGCGACTGCTCCTCGCCATCGCCGAGACAATCGAGTGTTGCGGCCGTGACGCCGCTCAGCACGCGACGCACGGAGGAGCGCCCTCGCCCTTCTCCAAGCACGACTTCCACGCAATTTCCCGGCGCAGACGCGGGATGCATCAGCGTGTAGCCACGGTCGTGCGCCGCGATTCCTGGACGGTGGGCGGAGGGCTGGCCACGCTGTACCTTGCCATCGGCACGCAGGAATACGAGTGCCACGGTTATCCACAGCAGCGCTCGTGCAAAGTCGCGGGTATAAAAGGCGTCGAGTGCTGACGCGCCGAAGAACAGGACAAAGACGGCAAAGTTGGCGCCGAATGTGGGCTTCAACATGGAACGCTCCTGCGAGTGAGATGGGATTCACCCTGCCGCTCAACCGGGAAAACACCATCAGGCATTGAGTGACGACCGCGTAAAACAGCAGCGGGGACGCTAGTTCGACGGCATGGCTGCGGCGCTCGAGTTACTCGCCGGCATTCCTGCGCGATACGCAATCCTTCCCCTCGCCATGGCGCTGCTGGCACTCATGGTGTTCGCGTCGTATGCGCAACTGCCGGCGGGCGGCGCTCGACCGTCGGGTTGCAGGACGCCGCGTTGAACTGCCACCCTCTCACTGGCGCAGTCATGCGTACCCTCCTTTCGGACTGTGCTCGCCTGACATTAGGCGCGCGGTGCCATGCACAACATCAGGCGACGTCCGACAGCCGCGGCGTCATCGAATGCGCGACAGACTTTCCGTTCGGAAGCGCGGAAATCGGCGTCACGGTTCGCGATGGCGTGGTGACGCTCACTGGTGAGGTCGAGAACTTTGTCCGGAAGTACGCCGCCGTGGAGGCGGCCGAGCGCGTGTTCGGCGGCAACGCCCAATCCTCCGGCGTGCTGCCCCCCTGCATTGCCCATGGCCGCAGCGCGATTACCACGGCGACGTATACCACGAACGTCTGCACCGTCAGCCGTTGCCTGACTGCCAGCCGGTGCACAGTCGGCAAACGTGCTCTCGCAGCAGATGTGACCCACGCCGAGGACTTTCGACATGACGAGCATCGATACCACGAACGCTGGCCGCGACATACGCCCGCGTGCGCCCACACCAGAAACCGCCCATCAGGGCGCCGTGTACAGCGCGCATGACGGCTTGGCCTCATCACTTCTCGGACGCATCGTGATACTCGGCATCAACGAATCACTTGCGTGTACGGCGGCGATTCACGTGGCACACCGGCTCGCCACAGAGCTCGGCGCCGTCATTCGCGTGATACACGTGCTCGACGATCGGACACCGCCGATTCCCCCACCGCTCGACACCGCCTTGGGACTCGCCGATGGCGTCGTTGGCAGCGCGGTGCACGAACAGCAGATCTCAGAGCTGTCTGCCCGCATCAGCGACACGCTCGGCGAGCCCGTGGACTGGAAGCCCCAGGTCCGCGTCGGCAATCCCTCCGCAGTCATCACGCACTATGCGGCGGAGCAAGACGCGGCACTCATCGTGGTGGGGCTGCGCCGCCACTCTCGTGTCGACCGCGCGCTCCATGACGAAAGCACGTTGAATGTCATTCGTAGCGCGACAGTGCCTGTGCTCGCCGTGGCGGCCGGATGCACAAGCCTTCCACGCACCGTGCTCGCCGCGTTCGACTTCAGTCCGCACAGCCTCGCAGCCGCCCGCGTCGCGCGAATTCTTATTCCACCGGGCGGTCGTCTTCACCTCGTCCACGTACCGACGGTATTTCGATACAGCCGCGACGACGGCGAAGGCATCGTCCACGAGCTGGGCGTCGCCGCAGCTCTTGCGGAGGCCGAGCATATCGTTGCCGGCGGTGGCGTCACAATCGATCATGCGATTCTGCGGCGCGAGCTGCGCGAGCGCACGCCCGAGATGATCCTCGACTACGCGACCAGCATCAACGCGCAGTTGATCAGTGCCGGCAGCGTTGGCCGCTCCATGATCGACCGGCTCATCATCGGCAGTGTGAGCATGGATCTCGTGCGCGATGGTCGCCACTCGCTGCTCATTGTGCCCGATGTGAAACGTGAATCTTCACCGAGGTGACAGGGATGCGGTGCCTGTGGCGTGTGTGCCGAAGCTGGAGCGTCATCACGCTTTCGGCGGTGCGGCTGTGGTCACAGGCGCCAGGCGACAGTAGTACGCTGCGGCTCGAGCTCAACATTCCGGCATTCACACTCCAACTCCAGGACAGCGGGCGTGTCGTGCAGACAATCCGCGTCGCTGTCGGCCTCCCGGCGTATCGCACACCGGTGGGCTTGTTCGCGGTGGACTTCATGGTCTGGAATCCACGCTGGGAACCACCCGATGCTCCGTGGGCACGCCATCACCTGCCGCAGCGACCCGGACCCACGAACTGGATGGGACGCGTCAAGCTCCACGTCGTCGACCTCGTCTTCCTCCACGGATCGCCATTCGTCGCCAG
>JBBQHJ010000437.1:0-3519 GCA_038323865.1 Gemmatimonadales bacterium | reverse complement strand
CATCTTGACGTCCACACGCTTGCCGGTGCGCTTGATGCCGCCTTCGCTCTCGGCCTTGATCATGTCCGGGTGCGTGCCTTCCGAAAGCTTGTAGTACTTCACCTGCTTGTCCTGAATGAGCGACGCAGGAATTGCCTGGGCGTAGTGCGGCTCACCGATGGTCGGGAAATCGAGGAGCAGCTTCATGCGATCGCCGGAGATGTCGAACAGCTGCGCGGACTGGAAGAGCTCCGGGCCCGTGGGCAGGTAGCGATCCTTGGTGATCTTGTTGAGCGCGACGAGATACTTGCCGTAGGGCTTCTTGGAATCGCCGCCGGGAATCATCAAGTGGCCGATGGAGTAGAACGTTGGCGCGCGATCAACCACTTCCCATGTGCCAAGCTTCCACTTCACGACTTCGGAGGAGATGAACATCGAGGTGTAGGCGTAGCGCTTACCGTCGAATTCGGTGTGAAGCGGGCCGAGGCCGGGCTTCTGGACTTCGCCGGCCATGACGGCGGCGTATTTGATGACAGGGATGCCGTCGATCTCCTTTTCGAACGCCTTGTCCTCGATTGCCTTGATGAGCTTGGTGAACGAGTGAACCGGAATGACGCTCGCAAGTTTGCCGCCTGCCACGATGTATTCACCGGTGGGGTCGACGTCGACACCATGCGGCGACTTCGGTGTGGGAAGGAAGTACACCATGCCGGCGCAATCGCGCGGATCGAGCATGCGCACGTTCTTCAGCGTCTCGGTTTTCGCGATGTGGCTGTTGGGATCGAGATAGTTGTGCACGTATTCGGACGGAAACGTCTTTGCTTTGCCGTCGGCAACGCAGGACTCGGCCTTCTTGTAGTTCACGGCCGCAATGAAATCCTTGTCGTTCTGCGATGCGTTGGACTCGAGCTTGGTGTTGGCCTGCTCGCTGTTGTAGGACGTGAAGAAGAACCAGCCGTCCGATGGACCCTTGCCGGCGTGACCGAGATCGTAGTCGTAGCCCGGCATCAGGATCTGAAAGGCGATGTCCATCTTGCCAGGCTGATTGGCCGTGATGAACGAAAGCGTACCCTTGAATGATTTCTTGTAGTCACCGATCGGCTGATCGGTGTTCGGTACTGGCACGCTGAAGCGCGTCGCTGACACGATGTATTTGGTGTCGGGGGTCGCGAATGGCGATGCGTGGCCGCCTGCCGCATTCGGGATCTGCAGAATCTCTTCCGTCTCGAACCGCGTGAGGTCGATGCGCGCGACCCGCGGCGTGTTGTTGCCGTTGATGAAGAGCCAGCGCCCGTCAGGAACGCCGTCCGTCATGGAGAGTTCGGTGTGGTGTGTGTCGTCCCACGGAATGAAGCCGAACGTGGTGTTGAGCATCGGCTTCGATTCTTCGGTGTAACCCCAACCGTTCTCCGGATTCTGGGAGAAAACCGGAATGACCTTGAGCAGGCGACCGGAAGGAATTCCATACACGGAGACCTGACCGCTGAAGCCACCCGACATGAAGGAGTAGAGTTCATCCTTCGAGCCTGGCGCGACATACACGCGCTGAGCGGCGTCGGCACCGGTGAGGCTGGTCGTTGCGGGACTGATGCGGCTGCACGCAAACGCGGCAATTCCAATCGCCGCGATGGCGGAGGCGAGCAGGAGACTTCGAGGGCGATGTATGGTCATGATTCGATCCTTGTTGGTGGTTCACAGAGCTGCGCGATGGTGGTATGCAGGAGTGGTTCACGGCCTTGATCGGTGATGGCACTCCAGCGACGATGCGCGGCGCACGGATGACGGGCGTCGCAGGGTGCATCGTTGTGCAGGCAGCGGACGTTCGCCGGCCGTTGATCGGCGAACACGTCCACGATGTCGGCGATGGTGATCAGCTCGGGCGATCTCGCCAGCGAGAAGCCACCGCCGGGACCGCGCGCGCTTACGAGGAGCTGGCGGCGGGCGAGCGTGTTGAGCGTCTTCGCGAGATAGTTCCGCGGCGCGCCGAGGAGCGTAGCGATCTCATCGGAGCGCACTGTGCGCTCGCCGTGATGGCGCGCGAGCACAACCATCGCTCGAATGGCGTATTCAGCGGTGCGTGACAACACCGTTCACGTCGCTGAAGAAAGATGTGCAATCCGCATGTCGATATCATGATTTCCGATCGACGCGGCCGAAGTCAGGAATGACGCTGAATTCTTCGGGGGTATCGGATGACGCGTATTGCCTGACACGACGCATCGGAGTGCGCGTCAGAATGAAAATCAGCCGGGCATGGCGACGGCCGCTCGAACACGTTTCGTGTGAAGCCATGCCAGGTGATACAGCACGCCCACAATGAGGAGCGGAATGGCGATTACGACGATCCAGTCGATGTGTCGCCGAGCCATGACAGCGTAGGCGAGGGCAAGTCCGGCAAACACCACAGCTCCGATCCATTCGTGTTGCCATGCGATGCCGATGGCGAGCATCACGAAGAGGGCGGGCGCGAGGTGGAGCAAGACTGCACGAGGTCCCTCGGAGAGGGCATCCAGTGAGAAGGTCGCGAGGGCGAGCGCAACGAGTGCGGCGGCAATCCGCGGCGACCACGTGTGCAGCAGGCGGCGAGATACGGGGCGCATGGTTCCGTCCTCCCGGTGACCGGTGAGTTCTGTGGGCCCGTATTGAAACGAAGGCGAATCGGGCTCGTCGGACAACCGGACAACTCCTGACATGGCTGACCGTATTTCTCCCAGCCGATTTCCTTGCTCGTCCTCACAGGGGCGCAGCCGTTGAAACACGACATTTTGATCACACGCATCAGAGCGGAGTGAGAGAGAATGCGGAGGCTCGCCTTCCCAGTGTTGTTGGTCCCTGTGCTGCTCGGCATGACGCAGGCGCGCGACCCGCTTCCGTTCGCAGCGGGTGAGCGGCTCACGTACTCGGCGCACGCTGGTCCGGGGCTCAATGGCCGCGGCGAGATGTGGGTGGAGGGTCCGCTGCTCGTGCGTGGCATTCCGGTCCTCGTGCTGCACTCCGAGATTGCGGGCGGCTTTGGGCCGGTGAAGGTGCACGACCGCACGACGTCGTGGCTCGATCCCGAGCGTATGGCGACGCTCCACTTCACGAAGGAGGAGCGCTATCCGTTCGGGCGGCACTCCGAGGACGTCGAGATCGATCTCGATGGCCGGGCGTGGCGCGATAGCGCAGGCCGCACCGGTGTGAGTCCCACGGACCAGCCGCTCGATGAGCTCTCCTTCATATACATGGTAAGGACCCTGCGCCTGGCCGATGATTCCGAGCTGGTGGTGAACCGGCATTTCGATCCTGAGCGCAATCCCACCGTGATCCGGTCACGCGGGCGCGGTTCGGTGACGACGGCCGCCGGCACATTTGCCACTCGCGAGATCGAGATGCGGGTGCATGACACGCGGCGCTATCGCGGCGAAGGTGTGATCCGGATTTCCTTGAGTGACGATACGTGTCGCCGGCCAGTGCGCGTCGAGAGCCAAATACCCAATGCCGGAAAAATTGTGCTCGAGCTGACTGCCGCCGAGCCAGAGGTCGCGAGCTGCGTCGGGA
>JBBQHJ010000436.1:0-3522 GCA_038323865.1 Gemmatimonadales bacterium | reverse complement strand
CAGACCAAGCTCGACGTCGAAGCGTATCCCAAGTCCGGCGTGTCGAATCCGATCGTCGAGCTGTACGTCTACGACGCGGCAACGAAGAAGAGCACCAAGGTCGACGTCCGCGACGGCAAACCGTTCACGAATGATGTCGTGGGCCACTATGTCTATGACGTGCGCTGGGCGCCGAATGGACAGGACATTCTGTTCAACCGCATGAACCGTCGCCAGCAGATTCTCGAGCTGGTGTCGTGCAATGCCACGAGCGGCGCCTGCAAGCCGATCATCCACGAAGAGTGGACCACCGGCTGGATGCAGAATCACCCACTCATGCGCTTTCTCGCCGACAGCAATCGTTTCATCTGGGCCTCGGAGCGCAACGGGTTCCAGAACTACTATCTCTACGACCTGAGCGGCAAGCAGCTCGGCGCCATCACCAATGGGCAGTTCGAAGCCGCGGGTATCGTGCGCGTTGACGAGAAGAGCAACACGCTCTGGTACACGGCGCGTGATGGTGACAACTACATGAAGACGCAGCTGCACCGTGTGCAGCTCGATGGAAAGAACGACAAGCGCATCACCGATCCCGCGTTCTCACACCAGATCGATCTGTCGCCCGATGGCAAGTATTTCGTCGACGTCGCACAGACACACGATCAGGCGCCGGTGTCGCGCGTCATCGATGTGGCGAGCGGAAAGGCAGTTGGTGATCTCGCGACGAGCGACATCTCGCTCATGACGCAGCGCGGCTTGAAAAAGGCCGAGATGTTCACGTACATGGCGGCGGATGGGAAGACGAAGTTGTTCGGTGAGATGTACTTTCCGTCGAACTTCGACCCGAGCAAGAAATATCCGGTGCTCACCGCGGTGTATGGCGGTCCGGCCTCGGGCAGCAATGTGCCGACGGAGAATTTCTCGACCGGCATTGCGACAACGGAGTACGGATTCATTGTCGTCAATGTCTCATCGCGTGCGGCACCAGGGCAGGGCAAGCGCTCGCTCGACGCCATCTACATGAAGCTCGGCCAGACTGAAATGGATGACATGGCGGAGGGCATCAAGGCGCTGTGGAGTCGCCCATATATCGACAAGAATCGCGTCGGCATTTACGGAACGTCGTATGGTGGGTATACGTCGGCGATGCAGATCCTGCGTCACCCCGAGGTGTTCACGGTGGCGTCGGCGGAATCACCGGTGACCGATTGGCGCCACTACGACACCATCTATACTGAGCGCTACATGTGGATTCCGCAGGAGAATGCGGACGGCTACAACAAGGGCTCGGCGATGACGTACGCGAAGAATCTCACGGGACGCCTGATGTTGTACTACGGCACGCTCGACAACAACGTGCATAACAACAACATGATGCAGCTCGTGCGCTCACTCCAGCAGGCGGGGAAGAGCTTCGAGTTGCAGGCGGGCCCGGACATGGGACATACGTCGCTGATTGGCGGGCGACGCATGGAGTTCTTCATCGAGAATCTCATTCAGCATCCCGAGCGCATTCACGCGGGGTATGAACCGGTTCCGTAAGGGCAACATTAAATTTTCATGGCGATGTGATGGTCGTCACGAAAACGCAAAACCCGAGTCCGGGGTGCTGGGTAAGATACTGGCATCCCGGATTCTTATATCCTTCAACCATTTTTCCGGACTCGCTATGACACTCTCACGAGTAACGCTCTTCGCCGGCGTCGCCGCAGTGCTTACGGCATGCGGACCATCGAAGGAGCACGTCGCACAGGACAGCACCAAGGCGGTTGCCACGACGCAGGAACACAGTCTCTCCACGCAGTTGGCTGCACAGAAAGATTCATTGACGCGCATCGTGTTGCAGGCTGACGAATTCATCTCGCATGTCGATTCGAGCCTCAGCACCGCGAAGGGCATCTCGCACAAGGGTGCGGCGAAGGATCTCGATCCCATCGCTCGCTCGGTGGAGAATCGCAAGCTGATCATGGAGCGCGTCGATGCGCTGGTGAAGCGCGCGCGCGAGACGACGAATCAGCTCGCCAAGCAGAACAAGAACAACGTTGTGTTACTCGCGCAGCTCAAGTCCGACTCGGCGATGATCACGCAGTTGAACAACACGCTGAAGCGACAGGAAGGCGAGATCACGATGCTCGCGTCGCGTGTGGATAGCCTCCGCACCGAGTCCACGCAGCTGGCGACGAACCTCGCGGCGACGAAGACCAACCTCGCTACGACCAACGACTCGCTGATGTCGATGCAGTCGCAGCACAACAAGGCATATGTCGTGATCGGCAACGAGGACGAGCTGGTGAAGAAGGGCGTGGCGGTGCGCGAGGGCGGCACGAACCTGTTGCTGCTGCACCCTGGCCGGACGCTGCAGATTGCGCGCGATCCCAATCCGGCGGCATTTTCGCCGGTGGATCAGCGTCAGCTGGCGATAATCACGGTGCCGGATTCAACGAAGCGGTACAAGCTGATTTCGCGGCAGTCGTTGGATCATGCACAGGTGACGGATCGTGAGGCGAATACATTCAAGGGGAATATCAAGATCACGGATGCGCAAGCATTCTGGTCGGCATCGAGGTATTTGGTGTTGGTTGAGATGTGATTGTCGCGTGAGGCGTTCGGCGTACCGCGTACGGCGACCGTTTCACGTGATACGTATTACGTGACGCGTGTGTGAGGCGTGAAGCGAAAGTGAGGCGTGAGGCGTAACGCGCCGTAACGCCCCGTGACACGTAACGCGCAGTGACACGTAACGCGCAGTGACACGTAAAGGCGGCGAGTGCCCGAGTTAAATGGGTACTCGCCGCCTTTGTTTGGTACCGCGTGCGGCGGACGCGTAGCTAAAGTGGGGCTATGGCTGAATCGAAAGCGACACTCGAGCAACTCGCGTGGGAGCGGACCGTCTCCCCTCATGTCACGTCAGACATCATCTGGAAGTTGGACGCGTACCGCGCCGCGCTCTACGTATCGCATTGCGTGAAGCGCGACCTCAAGGCGATGAATGAGGTACCGAGCGTTGTGGATCAACTCACGCGTGCGTCGGGCGCCATCGCATCGGATCTGGCCGAGGGCTACAGCAGATCCACGCGAACAGACCGAGTGCGCTTCTACGACTACTCCCTCGGTTCAGCGAGAGAGTGCATTGTGTGGTACCTCGGTCTGGAAGAGCGGTTGGATCCGATAGTCGTCAGTGCCCGGCTCGAACTAATCAGCCGTTGTCGCGCACTGATACTCGGGATGATCCGCTCTTCACGCACGAACCGACCTCCCAAGCGCGCGTTTGAGTCGTAACGCCGCACGCCGCACGCCGCACGTTCGCGTCACGTGCTCGCCGTACGTTCGTTTTACGCTCGCGCATCACGTGATACGCATGACGTGATACGGTCGCCGTTCGCCGTACGCCGCACCTGTCACGCATCACGCCTCACGTCGCATCACGGCCCCGCCCAGAGTACCTGCCGAATCATCCACCGCCCATCGTATTTTCCAAGCAGCACATAGTCTGTTCCCCACCAGGCGACCACTTTCGCCGATGCGATCTGATCGAGCACTTCG
>JBBQHJ010000435.1:0-3530 GCA_038323865.1 Gemmatimonadales bacterium | reverse complement strand
TCACGCGCACGGGGCTGGAACGCAGCACGGCCGGAATGAAGCGGCCCTGTCCCAGGAAAAACGAGAGCGCGCGGCGACGAGCAGTGCTACACACACGAGCGCGATGGGCATGCCGATACGCTCGAGACGTTGCGACCACACACTGGGAGGGCGCACGGTTGTGAGCGCGGTGACCACCAGGTAGGCGACGAATACGCCCATCAACACGGTGCCGTGCAACGCCGGTTTGGTGGAGCCTTGCGTCACCCGGTAGATCGCGATGCCTGTGCCCAACAGGCCCATGACGACCATGGAGTACGTGAAGACCAATCCGCTGCGGCGGTGTAGCGCGCCGCCCTTGCCCACACCGAGCGAGATGTACCCCGACACCAGCGCCAGTGTCGCGGCCGACACATGCACGATCAACGGTACCGTCATTGCTCCCTCCGCCCAATAACTATATACTTAGATATATAGTAAATACGGGCGAAGGGTCGGCAGGTTTCAGCCTTATTTCAGCCGCGCCGCCACCATCCGGCGGAAGGTGCCATCTTCGAGGTACTTCTTGAGATTCTTCCCCGGGCAGCCACTGTCGGCGTAGTTGTAGTGGCCGCCGATCCGGTCGAGCGGGAGATCGAATTCCTTGAGCGCCCATGCCATCATGTCAGCGATGGCGTCGAGCTGCGCCTGCGTCGGCTCCTGCTGCTCGTAGTTGCCGATGATGCTGATGAGGAAATGACCGCCGGGATCGTATGTGGTGTTCGTCTCGCCCATGAAGTGGTAGTCCCGGCCTTCATAGATCTGCCCCTTGAGATCCATGAGGAAGTGGTAGGGCAAATCCCACCAGTTCCGGTCCGACGCGCCCCATGACTGGAGATTGCGGAGTTTCTGCGGCACATCGTCCTGTGGGCGAAGGATCTGTGCATCGCCGGTATGATGCAGCGTGACGTGCGTGATCGTGTGCGCGATACGCAGCCGCACCTCGGCGCCACCAGCAGTCTCGGACTGCGCAACCTGCGGCGGCAACGACACAACAGTCGCCACTTCGAGCGCCACGAGGCCTGCGCCGAGTTCGCCAGGACCATAGATGGCGACGACGGCGACGTGATAGCCCTGCCAGTTGAACGCGGCGCCTTCACGGACAACGCGATCCTCGCGCGCACCGCCGAGTGCCAGGCGCAGCCGCGCAATGTCGGTGGGCTGTGCGGTGCTCGAGTCCACCGCCGTGCTCAACACGGTGACCGTCATATCGTGGAACGCGAGCGAATCGCCGGCGGCCTTGTTGCGGCGTGTCGCATCGGCCGCGTAGCCGAGTGCGGGCTTGACCTGCCACTGCGTGTGTGGGATGACAGGGGGCATCGGCGGGCGTCGGGCCGAGCACGCGAGGGCGAGGGCCGCGATGGCGGCGAGCAGGATTCGCTTCATTCTGCGAGCATAACGATTTTCCCTGCAAGCGGCGAGCGCCGGATCTCGTAGATTGATCTTGTTGTCATCCGAGCGACGTCGAGGAATCTGCATGTCCGGACTGTTCGAGCGTTTGAAGGGTGTGATTCTCGGCACCGACACAGTACGCCGCGAGTCGACGACGGTGCGTGGCATTCCGGTGCGCATCGAAAACTCACGCGCCGACATCCGGACGGCAGATGTCCTCGAACGTCTCGACGAGGCGCTCGCACTGATCGAGCAGTATCAGCCGTGGCGATTCCGGCATCTCCAACGTGATCTCGAGTGGATCTACGTGGTACGGTATCCGTGTCGCGGTGCGTATTCACCGTCCGAGCGCGCGTGCATCACGGAGCTCACGTTCTTGAATCGCCGCGATATCTCGGCAGCTGTGGTTGCGTCGTCGATTCTGCATGAAGGTGTGCATGCGCGTGTCGATCGCTTTCGCGTGTATTTCGACGGCGTGCGACGCCCTGAGGAATTGCCGCGTGAAGAACGGCTATGCCGAACGGGTGAGTTGGCATTTGGACGTGCACTTCCCACGGAGCTTGGCGCACCGGTGATTGAGCGCGCATTGGCGACACTCGACCTGGCTGACTCCGATGTCGCTCCCGCAATCGACTGGAATGTTGCGCAAGCCCGGATGAATGCGGCAGACAAGCGGCAATGACACCACTTCCGTTCGTATGGCCCTACGCGTTGATCTTCTGGGCGATCTTTCTCTGGGCGTTCGCGCCGGAGTATCTCATCGTGAAGAAGGCTCGCGAGGGTGTCACAGTCGCCGGCTCGAAGGACGGCGGTTCGTTGCAGATGATCCTGATTGCAATGCCCATCGCGACACTCGTCGCGTTTCCGCTCGCATGGGTTTCTGCGCTTCAGTTTCCTGCGGGGATGCGCATTGCCGTGTTTGTCGCCGGCACGGCAATTCTGATTGCGGGAACGCTGTTGCGCCGGCACTGCTTCAAGCAGCTTGGCGCATCATTCACCGGCGACGTGCGCGCACGTGCCGATCAAGTCGTGATCACGAGCGGAGCGTATGCGTTCCTTCGACATCCGTCGTACGCCGCGGGCACGTTGATGAATCTGGGATTGGGTGTTGCACTCGGCAGTTGGATGAGCGCGCTGATTCTCGCTGTCATCTCGATTGCGGTGTACAGCTATCGCATGTCGGTTGAAGAGCGCGCGCTTGTCGAGGCCATTGGGGAACCATACCGCGAGTTCATGCGGACGCGCCGACGAATGATTCCGTTCGTCTACTAACGTTGCGCGAGCGGCAGGGTGAAGCGCACGGTGGTACCCTGTCCTTCCGTGCTCTGAATGTTGATCGCCCCGCCATGAGCTTCGACCACACCACGCGCGATGGTGAGTCCAAGCCCCGCGCCGTGGCGGCGTGACTTCGACTTGCCCTGATAGAAGCGATCGAAGACGTGCTCGAGTTGATCGGCCGAGATACCGACGCCGGTGTCTTGCACGGCGATGTCGGCGACAGTGCGGTCGCGACGGATATCGATCGTCACGCTTCCGCCGGCCGGAGTGAACTTGAGCGCGTTACCAACGAGGTTGGAGATCACCTGGCTTACGCGCTCGGCGTCCGCCATCACGATGATGTCAGGATCGTCGAAGGTGACGTCGAGCGTGGTACGCGAGGCAGCGGCGAGTGTCCGCAGGGGCGCAATAGCATTACTGATGATCGTGCTGAGTGAGGTTGCGTGGGGTGAGACGGTCAGTCGCCCGGCCTCGATGCGGGTGACGTCGAGCAGATCCTGGATGAGTGCGTCGATCTGCGCCGCGGCCTGGTGCATCACTTGTACACGCTCGACGACTGACGCCGACGTGTCGCCCTGCTCTTCGATGATGCTCTTCGCGAGCATCTTGACCGCGTTGGCGGGATTGCGCAGGTCGTGTGAGACGATGCCGATCATGTCGTCGCGCGCCGTGACGGCTTCGCGCAGTGCATTTTCGGCCTTTACGCGCGGCGAGATGTCGCGAAGCATGGCGGCGTAGATGTGCCGACCGCCGACGGTCATTTGTTGAATGGACGCTTCGGCCGCGAACTCTTCCCCCGATTTTCGCTGACCGCTGAGCTGCTGTCGTTCGCCCATGGTACG
>JBBQHJ010000434.1:0-3553 GCA_038323865.1 Gemmatimonadales bacterium | reverse complement strand
GCAACGTCGCTGCGCGATGTCATTGCGTTCCCGAAAACCACAGCGGCGCGCGCATTGTTCGAAGGCGCGCCGACAATGGTTCCGGAAAAGGATCTCACGGACTTGCACATCACACTGAGGGCAGAGGACGCGTGAGCGACGGTTCCATCACCCAGAAAGTGTCTACGGAAGGAGCGGACATGCTCACGCTGGCCGGGGTGAACGACGGCAATCTCGTCGAACTCTCTCGGCTGTTTGGTGTGAAGGTCGCGCTGCGTGGCGATGCCATGACGATCACCGGCCCGGGCGAGCTTGTCGAGCGCGCTGTCGAGACTGGACGTCGCATGGTGGAGCGCGCGCGCCAGCGCATGGACCTGACCCCCGATGACGTGCTTCGCCTGCGTGAAGACGACGGTGCTGACAACGGGAATGGCACGTCGTCGAACGCCGGCGAAGGGCGCATTGCGTTGCCAGGCGTTCGCAAGCTCATTCAAGCGAAGACGAGCGGGCAGGCGGAGTACCTGAGCAAGATCGGTGAGCACGACATCGTGGTCGGCATCGGCCCGGCCGGCACAGGTAAGACATTTCTTGCCATGGCCGCTGCGGTTGACGCGCTCACGAGAAAGAAGGTTCGGCGCATCATCCTTGCGCGGCCCGCCGTTGAAGCGGGTGAGAGCCTCGGCTTTCTGCCCGGCGACATGCAGGCCAAGGTCGATCCGTATCTCCGCCCGCTCTACGATGCACTCGATGAGATGATGCCGCAGGAGCGCGTGCAGAAGGCGCTCGAGACACGGGTCATCGAGATTGCACCGCTCGCGTTCATGCGCGGCCGCACGCTCAGCGATGCGTTCGTGATTCTCGATGAAGCACAGAACGCCACGGCAATGCAGATGAAAATGTTCCTCACGCGTCTCGGTGTGAATTCGCAAATCGTCATTACGGGCGACAAGACGCAAATCGACCTGCCGAAGCGCGAGGAGTCGGGGCTCATGCAGGTGGAGCGCATCCTCCCCGGTATCGAAGGAATTGCCTTTCACTATTTCACCGAAGGAGACGTCGTACGTCACCGTCTCGTTCGGGACATCATCAGGGCGTACGCGGACGACGGAGACTAGGCCGTGGCACGCGTGGTGGACGTGGCAGCAGACGAGGTGCGAATACCGGTGGCGCGCTCGAAGGTCGAGCGCGCGGCCGCGCTCGTGCTACGCGCGGAAGGCATTGTCGACGCGATGCTCTCCATCACGTTCGTATCGGAGCGCGAAATTGCGCGCTTGAACTGGAAGCATCTCCGCCATCGCGGCCCCACCGATGTCATATCGTTCGGCTTTGACGGCGCATCGAAGCTCGGCCCTCGCATGGGCGACGTGTACATCAGCCCCGACGTCGCGCGCCGCAACGCCGTCGCGCACGGCGCGCCGCTTCGCGAGGAATTGTTGCGACTCGTTGTGCACGGCGTGTTGCACGTTCTTGGATACGATCATCCCGACGGCGACACGCGCTATCGCTCGGCCATGTGGAAGCGGCAGGAAGCATTGCTCACTCGTGCGTTGAAGGCGGCGTGAGCCCGGCTCCCCTTGTTATCGCTATCGCTGCGGTGGCCGTGGCTACGCTGGCTGCTGTCGCCGACGGCGCCATGCTCGGTGGCGACGCCGAGACTGAGCCTCCGCAATCCCCGCTCAATGGCTCACGGCAGCGTGAGCGCGCTCACCGCGCTCTCGCACTCGCCCGCGTGCTCCTCCACCTGATCGCGGGCGCGGGCATCGCGATTGGGCTCGGCATTCAGCGCGGTGATGGCATCACCGGCGCACTCAAGGCGCTGGGTACGGCGCTCCTTGTAACGGTGATCGTGGAAGGCTTCGGGCGTTCAATCGGATTCTCGAAAGCACGCTCAGCGCGACAGACGCTCGCGCCCTTTGTTCGCCTGGTTGAGGCCGGACTTTCGCCGGTGCTGCGTGTTGGCATCATGATCGACGGGTTATTCGAACGCTTGCTGCCGGCGCCCACGCTCGAGGAGCGCGCCGAACAGCGCGAGGAGGCGACGGAACAGTTCCGAGCGGTCGTGGCGGCAGAAACCGAGGCGACACACGACGAAGAGCAGTTGCTCAATGGTGTCTTCGCACTGAGCGACACTGCCGTGCGTGAGATCATGGTGCCCCGCGTGGATATCGTCGGCATCGATCGCGAAATGCCGTGGAGCGAAGTCGTGGATCGCGTGCGTGCAAGCGAGCATGCGCGTTTTCCCGTCTACGAGGACACGCTCGACAACATCGTCGGCGTGCTGTACGCGAAGGACCTGCTGCCGTTTGTCATTGATGACGACGAGCCCATGCTCGGCTGGCAGAGTCTCGTTCGCGCCGCAACGTATATCCCCACGTCGAAGCCGATTGACGATCAGCTTCGCGAATTCAAGGCGACAGGCACGCACATCGCCATCGTGAGCGACGAATTCGGTGGTACAGCCGGCTTGGTCACGATTGAGGACGTTCTCGAGGAGATTGTTGGTGAGATTCGCGACGAGTACGACGTGGAAGATCCGCCCATTGAACGCGAAGGCGATTCACGATTCTGGGTCAGTGGGCGCGTCGGCCTCGAGGAGTTGAGTGAGCTGCTTGGCGAAGAAGTCGGGCAAGACGGCATCACCACCGTCGGCGGACTTGTGTACGAAACGTTCGGCCGTGTGCCGCGTGCAGGAGAGGCAATCGAGGTTGGTGCGTACAAGCTTGTGGTCGAACGGGTGCGAGGGCGCCGAATCTCGCGCGTCTACTTCGAGCGCCAGCGGCCGTTGAACGGCGAGGATGCAGATGACGTCTGACGTCCTTCTCGTTCTCTCCCTTCTTACGGTTGCTGCGTTGACGGCCGGCGGGATGGCCATGCGCTCGGTGAGTCGCATCTGGCTACGGCATTGGGTCGAACAACAGCTCCGTGGTGCACGCGCGGCGCTCACGTATCTCGAGCGGCCGCATCGCCTGATCATCGCCGCCGCTGCATGCGTCGCGCTCATCCTGGTGCTGAGCGGCGAACTCCTGGCCAGCGATCACGCTGATGACCTGCGCGGAATGTCGTGGGGAATGCTCTGGTTCGCACTTGCGGTCATCGTCTTTGGGCAACTACTCCCTCGCGCGCTTGCGCGACGATTCGCGCCGCAACTCGCTGCAGTGTTGTCGCCACTGCTTCAGGCAGCCGCGATCGTTGCCGCGCCGGTGGTGTTTGCCGGTCGTCTCGTCGGGCGCCCGCTCGAAAAGCGACACGCATCGGAACGGGACGCCGAGCGTGAGACGCTGCACGAGTTGTTGCGCGAAGGAGAGTTGGAGGGTGTCGGTCAGCCCGAAGAGATGGAGATCATCACGGGCGTCATGGAGTTCGGCGAAAAGACTGTCGGCGACATCATGATCCCGCGCGCCGACATCTTCTTCATCGAGCTGTCGGTGAGTCCGCGAGAAATTGCCGAGGAATTCGCGACGTCCGCATTCAGTCGCGTGCCAATGGTTCAGGATACGATCGACAACGTCGTCGGCATGATCCACGTCTTCGACGTGCTCAAGTTCCGCGGCGAGCGCACGCCCGAACTCCGCGC
>JBBQHJ010000433.1:0-3555 GCA_038323865.1 Gemmatimonadales bacterium | reverse complement strand
GAGTGACTACGCGAACTCCGACATCCCTCGCACGAAGGAAACCGAATTCCTCGGCGCACCGTGGGATGCGAAGGCACGTGACGTGATGATCAAGCAGTCGCCGCTGATGTACGCCAATCGCGTGAAGACGCCGACGCTGTTCATCAATGGTGAGATCGACCAGCGTGTGCCGTACTCGGAAGCGCAGCAGTTTTACGTGGCGCTCAAGAAGAACGGCGTTCCCACGAAGATGATCCAGTATCAGGGAATGCCGCATTCGATTTCCGGATCATGGAACATCGTGCATCGGATGTTGAACGAGCGCGCGTGGCTGGATCGGTGGCTGAAAGAGCATTTGTCGACCTGAGTTGTTGAGGTGACTTGGCGAATGACTAGCTTCATCAGATGACTGACCGCAGATACGACGAGCAGGAAATCGAGGTCATCTTTCGCGCAGCCGCATCGGAACGCGTGGCCGAGCCGAGGCCTGTCACGGACGTGGCGCGCCAGCAAACCGGCCTGACCTTGTCGCAACTCCAACAGGCTGGACTCGAGGCAGGACTCTCCGCCGAAGCAGTCGCGGTCGCTGCCGCAGCGCTCGACGTGCGAAGCACGTCAGCCGTTCGCACGTGGCTTGGTCTTCCGGTCGGGGTGTCACGCACGGTGGAGCTTGGCCGCGCACTGAGCGATGAGGAGTGGGAGCGCCTCGTATCGCGCATGCGCGATGTGTTCGACGCACACGGGATAACCGGTGTCGACGGAAGCGCGCGCTTCTGGCGGAATGGCAACCTGCGCGTGCTGTTGGAGCCATCTGGTTCCGGCCACCGTCTCCGCTTCCGCACAGTGAGCGAAGCGGGTCAGACGCTGGTGATCATGGGAACGGCCATTCTCGGCGTTGTCGTGGTTGGCGCGATGGCCGCACTGTCGAAAGGCACGCTGACGCGCGCTGCGGGCGCGCTCATCCCGCTCGGCGTGCTATCGACCGGATCAATGGTCGTTGCCGCCCTTCGTATGCGTCGCTGGGCGCGAACTCGCGCAGGTCAGATGGAACAGCTGGGCGAGGAAGCCGCAAAGGGGCGGTAACCTTGGACTCGCACACAGCGTATCATTGCGCGCTTGCCCTCCGACAACTGATAAAATGCTGACCAATCTGCGAGCCCTCGCAATAGCGGCCGCGCTCGTCGCCACGCAAAGGTCCGGCGTCGCTGTTCTTTCCCAAATGGATCCCGGGCGAACACATGCCGTCGGGACCAGTGTCGAACTTCAACGGCCTCCACCTTCTGGCCGATGGACACGACATCGATTGGCGGCGGGACCTCGTGGAGATGAACGCGATTCTCTAGGAGAGAATCCATCGACGATCACCGTGACCGCATCGCTCAAGGCGCCGCCGATGGAATTCATCATCGACAATGCCGGCTACTTCAAGACAGTGCGAATTGATTATCACGGTGGCAACCGGTATCCGCATCTCGAGCGCGTCGCGGGCGTGCCTGATTTGTTGAGCGTTATCGCGGCGCCACGCGCGCGTCAGCGCCAAGTGTCGTAGGTTATCAGCCTAGTTCCTCCCTCCGCCCGGAACATCGTGGCCCAGCTCCTCGCCCAGCTCCAGGATTCGCTGCGTGCGTCATATGGCATCGAACGCGAGATCGGTCGCGGCGGCATGGCGACGGTGTACCTCGCGCGCGATCTCAAGCATGACCGGAACGTCGCGATCAAGGTGCTCGATCCCGAACTCGGCGCAGTGCTCGGTGTCGACCGGTTCCTGAGCGAGATCAAGGTCACCGCCAACCTTCAACATCCGAATCTTCTTCCGCTCTTCGATTCGGGCGACGCCAACGGACATCTCTTCTATGTGATGCCGTTCGTCGACGGCGAGACGCTGCGCGCGCGCCTGGAGCGGGAACGGCAGCTTCCCCTCGATGAGGCGGTCCGTATCACGATTGCCGTTGCGCACGCACTCGATTACGCGCACTCGCACGGCGTGATTCATCGGGACCTCAAGCCCGAGAACATCCTCATCCAGCACGGCCAACCCGTCATCGCCGACTTCGGCATTGCACTCGCGATCTCCAAGGCCGGCGGAAGCCGAGTAACGCAGACGGGCCTATCGCTTGGCACACCGCAATACATGTCGCCGGAGCAGGCGACTGGCGATCGTGTGATCGACGGACGTAGCGACATCTATTCGCTCGGCGCAATCCTGTATGAGATGCTCGCCGGCGAACCGCCGCATGTCGGCGGCACGGTGCAGGCGACGATCGCGAAGGTGCTCACCGAACCCGTTCGTCCGCTCCGCGCGTATCGCGATACGGTGCCGGTACAGGTCGAGCTCGCAGTCTCAAAGGCACTCGCCAAACTTCCGGCCGACCGATTCGCCACGGCCGCACTATTCGTTCGCGCACTGGAAGGTGACCGTGCCGGACTCACCGCAGCCGCGGAACCGATTGGCAATCGTCGGCGCGCATGGCTCGGGCATCCCGGTACGATTGCGCTCGCCGCGTTAGTGCTCGTCACGACGGCGTACGCAGCGTACAGGTCACGGCCACGTGCTGGTTCGGCGAACACGGAGAGAACGATGCGGTTTGATTTCGTCCCCGCGTCGGGCTCCAAGGTGCGACTCACGTTCGGCGCGCCGAGCCAGGTATCGCCGGATGGGAAGAGCCTCGTCTATGTAGGCGACGGCCCGCACGGTTCACAGTTGTGGATCCGTGATCTGGAATCAGGCGCGGCGCGTGCCATTGCCGGAAGCGATGAGCCAGAGTCGCCGGCATTCTCCCCCGATGGAAAGTGGATCGTCTTCCGAGAGGGCACCCGGGCTTTGCTCATGAAGGTTCCAGCTGCCGGTGGGGCAATCGAACCGCTGTACCAGACGACCTCGATGAGTCGTGTCACGTTCGTGTCGAATGACTCGATGGTGTATTCCGCGTCGAATGCAGGCACGATTTGGGGGCACCTCTATAGCGGTTCAATCGCCGGTGGGACACCGAAGCGTTTCCTCCGTAACGACTCGTCCGCGGCGACCGTCACGCAATTCGATCCGTTCCTGGCGCCCGACGGAAAGACGCTGATCTTCACCTCGGCGAGTTCGGCGCAGAACTTCGGACGAGTCATTGCATGGGCCACACGTGACGATCGCATGGCGACGCAGACGGATGTGCAGGCGAAATCCATTCTCGGTTACGTGGCCGGTCACATCATTTATTGCAACGACGCCGGCGCAATTGCGGCCGTGGCATTCGATCTCGGCAGTCATCGTGTGACCGGTCAGCCATTCCTGACGGGCGAAATTGCAATGACCGATGTCTACGCGGCAAAGGCCTCACTGTCTTCAAGTGGCGACCTCGTATTCGTCATGGGTGGCGGGCCAGTACGTCCGATGATTGTGGACATGCACGGCTCAAAGCCACTCGTTGCCGTGGAGCGGGGGATCGTTGACGCGCGATATTCGCCGGACGGAAGCCGGGTCGCCTTTTCGATTCACGATGGCGGGCGCACCGACATCTGGATTTACACGATTTCATCCGGTGGTCTCGATCGCCTTACCTCGTCGGGCTCCATCAATGACCGTGTGGA
>JBBQHJ010000432.1:0-3558 GCA_038323865.1 Gemmatimonadales bacterium | reverse complement strand
AGGACGACAAGCCTAGAGACCCATGTAGGCGCGGACCCGCGGTTCGATGCGGTCGGGGCTCCACATGGGCGACCATACGAGATTCACGGCGACATTCCCAATGCCAGGAATCGCCTTGAGCATGCGCTCGGCGTCGGCCATGATCTCGGGACCGCTCGGGCAGCCGGGCGAGGTCAGTGACATGTCGACGTCGACATTGTTGTCAGCGACGCGAACGTCGTAGACCAAGCCGAGGTCGACGATGTTGAGATTGAGATCGGGGTCCTTGACCTTGCGGAGCGCGAGCTTGGCCTGTTCGAGACTGACATCCTGAAACGCTTCAGCGCTTCCGGGTACGGCCGGTGTGGGAGGAACTGCGTCTTCAGTCATGAATACTCCTTGTCAGTGGAGTATAAACCACAAATGCAGATTCCTCGACTTCGCTCGGAATGACAGCCGTGCAGATTCCTCGACTTCGCTCGGAATGACAGCCGTGCAGATTCCTCGACTTCGCTCGGAATGACAGACGTGCAGATTCCTCGACTTCGCTCGGAATGACAGGTAGCCGTTCAGATCAACTCGCCGCACTCGCAGAAAGTGCCTTTGACGTTCTTGTCATTGGCGGCGGCATCACGGGCGCAGGTGTAGCCCGCGATGCGGCGCTGCGCGGCATGCGCGTCGCGCTGGTGGAGAAGCGTGACTTTGCGAGCGGAACGTCGAGCCGGTCGTCGCGCCTCGTACACGGCGGCGTTCGCTATCTCGAGCATGGCGACGTACGTCTCGTGTTCGAATCGAGCCGAGAGCGGCGGACGCTTCTCAAGATTGCACCGCATCTTGTTCGGCCGCTGTCGTTCACGTGGCCGGTGTACGAGGGCGCGCGGATTTCGGGGTGGAAGCTGGGCGCCGGACTTACGCTGTATGATGCGCTCGCGCTGTTTCGGAATGTGGGACGACATCGAAAGCTCACCACGCGCGGCGTGATTCGGCGCGAGCCAAAATTGCAGAGCGTGGGACTCGAAGGTGGCGCGTGCTATTGGGACGCATCGACGGATGATGCACGACTGACGCTCGCCAACGCGATCGATGCCGAGTCAGTTGGCGCGTGCGTGTTGAACCACGCACAGGTGGTCGCGATCAGTCGCGACGAGGCGCGCGTGACTGGCGCAGATGTCATCGATGATGTGAGCGGGAAGCGCGTGCACGTGGCAGCGCGCGTCATCGTCAATGCTGCTGGGCCGTGGAGCGAGCGAGTTGAGGCACTCGCCGGCGTACACTCTGCTGCAGTCCGCGGCAGCAAAGGTGTTCATATCGCTGTACATCGCTCGCGCATTGGCAATGCGTCGGCGATTACGCTGACGGCGCCGCAGGACGGGCGCGTGATGTTCGTGCTGCCCGCTGGAGCTTTTGCAATCATCGGGACAACGGACAGCTTCGATGAGAGTGTGCCCGATGACGTTCGCGCCACCGGCGCTGACATCGAGTATCTCCTCGGCGCGGTGAATCACTATTTCCCGCATGCATCGCTCACGCGACATGACGTCGTCAGCGCATGGGCGGGCATTCGTCCACTCGCGGCGCAAGGAGCTGAAGGAAAGGATCCGGGCAGTGCGTCGCGCGAACACAGTATCGACGAGACACTTCCGGGACTCGTGCGCGTGACGGGCGGAAAGCTTACGACGTATCGCGCGATGGCGGCCGAGGTGGTGGACCATGTGGAGCGTGCGTGTGGGCGCCGACATGCGAAGTGCACGACGGCGCGGCGACCGCTACCTGGTGGTGAGTTGGCGAGTATGGCGGAGGAAATTGGGCTTGCGACAGCGGTAATGAGTGATGGTGTTGTCGCAGAACGATTCGTTCACGCCTACGGCTCGCAGTGGAGAGCGGTGTGGTCATTGATCGACGGCGACCCGTCGCTACGTACGCGGGTGACGCCGGAGCGGCCGTATTTGCTCGCTGAACTGCGATATGCGGTGAACTCGGAATTCGCACTGACGCTCGGCGACCTTCTCATTCGGCGGACGCCGATTGCCTTTGAGACGGTGGATCATGGGCGCTCCGCGGCCAGGCGTGTGGTCGAAATAGTGCGCGAATGGCTCGGCGGCGCGCGTGGGTGGGAGGTGCGCGCCCTGGAGGCCTACGAAATGGAAGTCGAGGCCATGTTTTCGGTGGCGTAGGCTCAACTCGGCGGTGGGCATGCCGATACTGAGCGTCATGCTCCGCCTTTCCCGGACTTCCTATCTCTACCGCGCAGTACCGCTGATGCTGGTGCTGCACCTGGGTGCGTGTTCCAAGCTCGCGTCGCTGACCGGGCCGAAGACATCGACATCGTCTGCGACTGGCGTGGCATCTGTCGCGCTCGTGCAGGGCGGAGCACAGTCGGCTCAAGCTGGACGCCAGCTCGCGACGCCGATTGTGCTGCGCGTGCTGGACGCCAAGGGAAAGGGGCTCGCCGGACAGGCGGTTACGCTCGTGGTCACTGGTGGCGGCGGCAGCATCGATACGCCGACGGCCGTGTCAGACAGCGTTGGCGAGTTGAAGGTGAAGTGGACGCTGGGCACGGCGTCGCCGACGCAGACACTCGCCGTGAGCGTAGACAGCCTTGCACCGGTGGTTGTTCATGCGACGGCCCTTTTTCCGTTGTCGCTCGTGATCGCGCAGGGCGCGTCGCAGAGCGCAAAGATTGCGACGGTTCTGAAGAACGATCTCGTGATCCGCGTGCAGGGGGCGAATGGCGTGCCGATGATCGGCGTTCCGGTGACATTCCGCGTCATCTCCGGTGGCGGCGCAATTACGCCGCAAACAAGCACCACCAATTCGGTGGGCGAAGTGTCGGCAAAGTGGACGGTTGGTGCTGTTGCCGGCGGGAATACGGTCGTGGCCGAGTCGGGTACGCTGTCGCCGGTGACGATCGCCGCGACGGCGACGCCTTAACCGCGGAAGTGCAGATTCCTCGACTGCGCTCGGAATGACACAGGTGCGCTCGGAATGACACCCGCGCACTACTTCGTGTAGATCAGCAGCACCGGTCCGGCTCCAGAGGTCGGACCGAGGCGCGCGGTGGCCTCGAGCGGGCGAAGGAGGCGAATCTCACGAATCCGGCGAACGGGCAGCGGGCTGAGGATACCAGCGTCGCATGAGGCGGCCTTGGTGGAAGGTGCCTATGCGCGTACGCTGGCCAATCAGCCTTGCTGGCGCAAGGCGGACCTCCTGCTAGGCCTCGTCGTCCTTGCGCTCGTGGATGGTGCGGAGCTTGGTGATTTCGAGCTTCCGCAGCATGGCGGGCAGCTTGAGCAGCGCGATGTCACCCACAGCCTTGCCGAGGAGGGCGCGGCCGATGGGGGAGGACATGGTGACGTGTCCTTCCTCGAAATCGATGGCGTCGCCGAAGACGAGCTGGTAGGTCTCCTTGAGGCCGGTCGCCTGATCCTTGGTATGTACCTCAGAACCCAATCCCACTTTGTCGGTCGGGATTTGCGTAATGTCGATAGATGACAGGCGGCTCAGGCGCTCACGCAGCTGGCTGAGACGCGCCTGCACGAACTGCTGGCGTTCCAGCGCGGCCTTGTATTCGCTGTTCTC
>JBBQHJ010000431.1:0-3607 GCA_038323865.1 Gemmatimonadales bacterium | reverse complement strand
GCGGCGCCGAAGCCGCGTACATGTCCCGAGTGTGCGGCGCGATAGCGTTCCGGGAGGAGCATGGCGAGCGGTTGCCCGCCCACTTCGGCGGCCTTCCAGCCGAAGATGGTTTCTGCGCCACGGTTGAAGAAGATGATGCGCTGGTCGTCATCGACCGCAATGACGGCGTCGGACGACATGGCGAGGAAGTTCGCAAACAGGTCGGCCGGCAACCATGCGTTCATGGCGGCCGTGGTTACTGCGGAGGACTGCTCTGCTTGCTCTTGCACGGTCGTTCGCCGTCGGGAGTTTTCCCTACGCAACTGTCAGGGCCTGCGCGCGGAATTTCCGGCCTCTGCCCGACGGAGCGCAAGCCGCCGGACGCCGACATTCCCTCATGTCACGCACAGGGACCCGAGGGAAACTGATCGACTGTCGACCCCGAAAGATACGGCAGGGGAGCGGCAGACTGGGCCAGACCTTGTCGAATCCCTGCAAGTGTGACACGCTCTGCGTGGCATCAGGCCAGCGGTATACTCTTGGTTCGGAAAAAGGAGCTGTGCATGACGTCAACTGACACGATTCGCGTGATCCTTGCGGACGATCACCTGGTGGTTCGCGCTGGATTGAAGGCGTTGCTGGCATCGAGCCGAGACATCGAGGTGGTGGGCGAGGCGGCGAATGGACGCGATGCAATTGCGCTCGTTGAGCGTCTCGCGCCACAGGTGGCGGTGCTCGATGTCGACATGCCGGTCATGGATGGCATCGCGGCAACGCGAGAGATCGCCAAGGAATCGCCGGACACGCGGATCCTCATTCTCACCATGCATACGGAGGATGAATTCCTCGTCACGCTGCTCGAGGCGGGGGCGTCGGGATACCTGGTGAAGAATGCCGCCGACCGTGAGCTGGCTGATGCCGTGCGAGCTGTCGCCGCGGGCGATACGTATGTGCAGCCGCAGTTTACACGCGCGTTGGCGCGTCAGGTCAGCAAGCGGGCGGAACATGCGGACGAACGGCACCAGCATGCGTCGTTGAGTGAGCGCGAACGCGATGTGCTGGTGCTCGTTGCCGGCGGCTATTCGGCCAGTGAAATCGGCGAGCGACTATTCATTAGCCCGAAAACGGTGGAGACGTACAAGCAGCGGATTACCGAGAAGCTCGGACTCGCGCACCGGTCCGACTACGTGCAGTTCTGCCTTCGACTGGGGTTACTGAAGAGTGCCTGACCATACCGAGAGTGCGGATGAAGGACTGGGGCGGCCAGTCTTTAGCGAGCTGTCCGACGCAGCCGCGCGGGCCCTGCTCGCGCGCAAGCACGTGGGCCGAATCGCGTACTCGCTGCACGATCGTGTCGATATCGAGCCCGTGCATTTTGCGTACGACGAAGGCTGGATCTTCGGTCGCACGCAGATGGGCACGAAGCTGTCGCGACTCGCACACCACCCATGGTGCGCCTTCGAGGTCGATGAGGTGTTCGGAATGTTCAGCTGGGAGAGTGTGGTGGTGCATGGCAGTTTCCACCTGCTCGATCCCGAATCGGGTTCGCCCGTGGTATACGAGCGCGCCTTGCAGCACCTGCGCAAGCTCGTGCCCGGCACCTTTTCCGAGGACGATCCGACGCCGGCGCGCACGATCCTGTTCGGGATCTGGATGCAGGAGATTCACGGGCGGACCGCGCGACCGAAGGAGTGACGATTAGCGACTGCGCCGGCCAGCAGATTCCCGACTTGGCCTGAGGGGAGTTTCCCGCATCAGCTTGGGTAGAGCCACCGACATCGGCGGACATCGAAGAGGGTGATTCTCATATCGAGATGAGAAACTCGGAAATTGGCCTTCTCGATCCCCGGACGATGCGTACACACACACTTCCGCCCCACGCTGTTTCACGGACCGTGGCGACTGTTGCACTCGCGCTCGCCGGCGTCCTGATCTCGGTGTCGCTGGCCGGTTGCGGCAACGCTGACGCTTCGACGGCCCGTTCCCGCAACGGGATTCCCGTCCGCACGCCTCCGGAAACGGTGGAAGGTCAGGAGGTTGCGGTACTGACCGATGCGCCGAACGTACCGCCGGCCATTACGCGACGGCATGCGACGAAGGTCATCGTCAATCTCGAGGTGATCGAGAAGACCATGCGTCTGGCCGACAGCGTCGAGTATCCGATGTGGACGTTTGGCGGCTCGGTGCCCGGCAAGTTCATCCGCGTGCGCGAAGGCGACCTGGTCGAGCTGCACTTGAAGAACGCAGCCAACAGCAGCATGCCGCACAACATCGACCTGCATGCGGTTACCGGGCCGGGTGGTGGTGCAAAGTCGTCGCTCACGCTGCCTGGTGGTGAGTCAGTGTTCACGTTCACCGCGATGAATCCCGGGCTCTTCATCTATCACTGTGCGACGTCGCCTGTTCCGATGCACATGGCCAACGGCATGTACGGGATGATTCTCGTCGAGCCGGCGGAAGGACTCCCGGCCGTCGACCGCGAGTTCTACGTCATGCAGAGCGAGTTCTACACGAAGGGCAAGTTCGGTGAGCACGGCCTCCAGGCGCTCGATATGGACAAGGGCGTCGACGAACGGCCGACGTACGTGGTGTTCAACGGCAGCGTTGGTGCGCTCACGGGCCAGAAGGCACTGCAGGCGAAAGTTGGTGATCGCGTGCGCCTCTATGTCGGCGACGCGGGCCCGAATCTCACGAGCTCATTCCACATGATCGGCGAGATCTTCGACAACGTGTATGCGGAGGGCGGCTCTGTTGCAACGCAACACAACGTCCAGACAACGCTCATTCCATCAGGGGGCGCCGTCATGCTGGAGCTCGGAGTCGAGAAGCCCGGCGACCTGCTGCTCGTGGATCACTCCATTTTCCGCGCGTTCAACAAGGGTGCGCTCGGCGTGCTCACGGTCACGGGCGCAGACAACTCGAAGATCTTCGCTGTAAAGAAGTCGCTCGGTAACGTCGGTCAGTAGCGGAGCCGATCGTGATTCGCGTTGCCGTGCTACTGTTGCCCCTGGTCATCCGGATTCCGGCGGGCAGTCTTGAACCGCTCTATGCGGCGGCAGGGTCGAATCGTGTTCGCGTGGTGGCGTTCTCGATGGATCGTGATCATGTGACGCGACAGGAGTTTCTAGCCTTCGTCACGGTGCATCCGGAATGGCGGCGAGGTGCTGTGAGCACCGCGCGCGCCGATGCTGGCTACTTGCATGACTGGAACAGCGCGCTGGACGCAGGTCGGGGCGCGGAGTTGCGGCAGGCGGTGACGAATGTGTCGCGCCTTGCCGCGGCTGCATATTGTCAGGCAAGTGGCAAGCGGCTCCCGACGGTGAACGAATGGGAATACGCAGCGGCCGCGAGTGCGACGAAGCGCGATGCATCGGCCGACGCGGCCTTTCGGCAGCATCTCATTTCGCTTTACGGAACACGCGCGCAACGCGCGTCGCTCCCATCACACGCGACAGAAGTAAACGCGTATGGCCTGCGCGGTCTTCACGGCGCGGTGTGGGAGTGGACGTCTGACGGGGACCGCCATCACGGGTCTCCACACGACATGTCCTGCGCCGGTGCTTCGCTGAATGCGACGGATCCGTCGAACTATCCGGCGTTCATGCGTGCGGCCGTGCGTGCAAGTGTC
>JBBQHJ010000430.1:0-3624 GCA_038323865.1 Gemmatimonadales bacterium | reverse complement strand
GGCGACGGGGCGTGCATGACGCTGGTCGTACGCGAGGTAGACTTTCGCCATCCCTCCGTGTGCGATCTCGCGCTCGATGGTGTACCGGCCGGCGAGCGCCTTCGCGAGTCGCGACACATCGGTCAGCGCGGCTCCCTCGAGAAAGTTGTCGCCAACGTCATCGTGCGCAGCAAGCAACGATTCTACTTCGCGCAGCAGCGCCTCATCGCCCTCGCATGCCTGGGCGACGACGATGTCCCGCTCCCGCGCGTCAGCTGCAAGAGCGACTTGAAGTATCGCATCGATTTGTCGCCAACGTTCCGGAGTGGTCACGCCTCGAGCTCGCGACGCAGCCACATGCGCGCAACCACCCATTCGCGCCCCACTGTCGCGAGCGACACGCCGAGGACCTCGGCGGCCTCCGGAATGCTCAGGCCTGCGAAGTATCGCAGCTCCACGAGCCGAGCCTTGCGAGGATCCATCGCTGACAGCCGCGCGAGTGCGTCGTCGAGGGCAAGAAGGTCCACCTGGTCGTGCGCAGCGACGGCATTCTGGGCGTCACTGAGGGAGACCTGGAGTTCCCCGCCCCCTCGCTTGCGCGCCCGTCTGGTGCGTGCATGATCGACGAGGATACGTCGCATCATCTGCGCGGCCACCGCGAGGAACTGCGTGCGACTCTCCCAGCGTGTGTTGTCCTGCGCGTCGAGGCGAAGCCACGCTTCGTGAACGAGTGCCGTGGCTTGCAGCGTGTGTCCCTCGCCTTCGTGGCGGAGTGCTCGCCGCGCTTGAAGACGCAGCTCGTCGTACACCCGGAGCATGAGCTCTTCGGAGGCGTGCGTGTCGCCGGCGCCCCAGGCCTTGAGGAGTCCGGTGACGTCGTGGGGCCGCGGAGTGGTCGGCATGTAGAACTATTCTATAGAGGAGGCTAGCGTCCGGTTGGACGGCTGCTTCGATGAGTGGGTTTGCCTGCGTTTTACGCGCTAGGGAATAAGGCGCCTTGCGCGCCGTTCTTGAGCCGGAGCACATCCATGAATACGCCTATCCGCCACACCCTTGTTTCAGCCGCCGCAGCGCTGCTGCTCACGCTTGGCGCCTGCGTGAGCGCCGGTCCTACGCGCCCGCCAGTCGAGACCGCTGCGCTGGACGGCAAACCTGCGATTCACTTCGACAACCAGTCCCAGGACTACGTGACGGTCTATCTCGTCGGGGTTCGTGAGCAGTATCTGCTGGGCCGAGTGGCAGCCGGTGCGCGCACGAAGCTGGCGATTCCCGCGGAACTGGTCGAAGATGCATCGCGCTCGTTCTGGATCGCAGCACTTTCGGGCACGCGTGGGACCGGCAACGTGATGGCCGATCCACGCACAATCCGAACACTTCCGGAGCATGTGTCGACGATGCTGGAGCAGCGGTGGACGTACACGGGCACGGCAGCGCGAGGCGACCTGACGGCGTTGCAGCTTTGGCGATGATAGCGCACCCGCCATGTACGCGACCAACATCGCATCCCACTGTGTACCGGCGCGATCCGCCGCGGGATCGAAGCGCGCGTCATCCTTCGCAACCTGTGCCGCATTGCGCGCAGTGATGATGGCGCGCACGGAATCGCGACGCCAACGCAATGGGCGATCGGTCAGCGGTTGGAAAGGATTCGCCGTGTCGTAGCCAACGCCGTTGGCGACCCTGCTCTTTAGCCGGACGTCTCTAATTCGATGGCGCGAATGACGGCGTGATATCCCGCTAGGGCCTTCGCTGAGACGCGCCGTGCAACGCGCGTTTCGAGGCCGCCGAGATAGTCGCGCGACTTGCGTGCGACAATGCGGCCCGCAGGCGTGGGACGAATGATCACGCTGCGCCGGTCTTCCTCGGGCACTTCGCGGGTGATGAGCTCGCGCGCCGCGAGGCGATCGAGGATGCTGGTGAGCGTCGAGCGCCGGTGCCCGAACTTCTCGTGCAACTCACCGAGCCCCTGCGCGCCCGACGCGAGTTGCGCCATGAGGTGCGCCTCGGCCTGCGTGAGATCGAGACTTGGTGCGGCGGCGACGTACGTGCCGACGCAGTGCGTGGCCCGGTGGAGTTCCGGAATCAATTTGAGCGACATTGCAACATCCCGACGATCAACGCTTGCGTTCGGCACAATATTACGATATCGTATTGTACGCTTTCGTCATATCTCTCACAAGGCCCCAATGTCTCCATTGCAGGCAGTGATCGAGCGCGCGTTCGCACACATTGATCAGATTCGGCTAGGCTGGCACCTGCTGCGCGACGCGGACGAGGAGGTGGCCATGATGCACGTGCGCAGCACCCAGGGCGACGCGGACAAGTATCACGAGACCTGGACGCGCGCGTTCATGTATCTCATTCAGGCCGGTCGCTCGGCGTTGCCGGCGACGCATACCTTCGATGAGTTCTGCCTGATGTATCCCGAGCTGCTGCGGGACGACGCGCTCGCGCTGTACTACAGTCGTGATGCGCTGTTCAGTTCAGAGGCGCGTATGGGGTGGATTAATCCTGACTTGCGCGCGCTTCCGGCTCGGGCTGACTAGTGTCGACTCGATCAGAAGCCCGAAAGCTTCGTGATGCGCCCCTTCGTCCCCACTGCCCATCCGGCATTCCGCGACGCAAACGTCACGGACCAGTAGTTCTCGTTATTGATCACTGACCACGTCCGGCCTTCATCACCTGACCAGCCAAGTCCGCCCGGTCCCACGGTGACAACCGTGCTGCCTGCGCCCGGCACGTAGACGCCACCATAAAGCCCCTTCGCAAACGGCGGCCGGCCGCCAGGAGTCCACGTCTTTCCGCCGTCGCGCGTGGTCGCCGTCGCCGTGATGGTGTCCCAAGCGAACACGATGCCGTTGCGGTCGTCGCGAAAGCTCACTGAGGCGATCTGCTTCACCGCCACCGTGTCCGCCCTCCACGTCTTCCCGTAGTCGCTCGTGTGAATGACGCGACTTCCCGGCGTGCCCGCAGATGCCCACGCGTATCCACCCGGCCGAGTGATTACGCACGTGCCGCTCGCTGCGAAGAAACCCTCCGCGGCGCGCGCAATGGGGACCTGCGCCTTGGCGATTCGCGCCCAGTGCTCGCCGCCGTCGGAGGTCTGCATAATGTAGATGCGGTCGTCAAAGGCATCTCCAACCGCAATTCCGCGCATCGGATCCCAGAACGCCATGCAGTCGTAGAATCCCTTTGGCTCTGCATTCTTGATCTGCAGCGTCCATTTCGCGCCGCCGTCGGTCGTGCGGTAGATGCGCGACGAGTCCGCAGGCCCAATGCTGAGCAGGTACGCGTTGTTCGCGTCGATCGCATGCACGTCGCGAAACTGGAGATGCTCGGCGCCCTTGACAGTGCCCACGTTCCACGTGTCGCCACCGTTAACCGTGCGAACGAACGTACCCCCGGTTCCGCTCGCCCAGACAATGCGGTCATCGACGGCGCTGAGGCCGATGAGGAGTTGCTGCGTGCCGCTCGACTGCTCAATTGACTTGACCGCGCGTGGTTGCTGGGGAACCGAGGCGCAGGCGAGCAGTGCGATCAGGAGCAGCGAAGAGGTTCGAATTCGCATTGAAACGGTGTGATTATGAGGGTTCGCCCCAAGATGCAATTGTCACTCTGCTTGCGCGAGGCTTCACGAGCGCGCAG
>JBBQHJ010000429.1:0-3641 GCA_038323865.1 Gemmatimonadales bacterium | reverse complement strand
GTGTCGCCAAGAGTCCAAAGATCGGAGGACTGGATGTTTCCCGGCGCCCAACCGCCATAGAGGAGCACGACCTTCGCGCGGTTGTCGTACGTGAGACGATGGCGTCCGCGTGGCGGGCCGTCGTCGCGCACCAGCGCCCATTGCCGGCCATCGTACGACCAGGTGTCGCCCACCAGCTCTGGCGCGTTTCCCTTCAACATGCCGCCACCGTGCAGGATGACGACGCCGCGAGTTGGATCGTACACCGACGCGGAGTGATCGCGCGCACCTGGCCCGGGAGTGTTGACCTGCGTCCATGAACGTCCGTCCCACTCCCACGTGTCATCGAGCATCCTCGGACCACGTGCCGCGGGATCGAATCCCGCAAAGCCAGCCGTGAGAACCACGCGTCCGCGACGCGAGTCGTACGCTAGTGCGGCGAGTGCACGCGCCGGTGGGCTCGCCGCGGCGCTGTCACGCACAACGAGCTTCCAACGTGTGCCATCGAACTCCCACGTGTCATTGTGCAACCCAGTTGGACCTGAGCCACCGAACAAGACGATGCGATCGCGCTGCGAGTCGTACACCATCGACGACGCGCGTGGCGACGGCCCTTCGGTAGCGAGGCGAGTCCAGGTGATACCGGTGAAGGACCACGTATCGGTTGCCGGCGCACCATTCGCACGGTCACCGCCGTACAGCACTACGCGCTTGCGAGCGCGGTCGTACACCATCAACGGCTCGTTGCGCGACGATGGTCCCGCAGTCGACACGCGTGCCCAGGCCGCGCCATCCCACTCGCGCGTCACCACGTTTCCGGGAGACTCGGCGTTTCCGCCAGCAGCAACGAGACGATTTCTCGATTCGTCGAAGGTTGTACCGGCGAGCGAGGGCGGGGGAGCATCTGGTCGCGTGACCTCCTGAGCACCACCAGATGCCAGCATGATGGCCGCGAGCAACCACGCACTTCCACTCACGGGCTGCCTCCATTCCCTCGTATCGACTTCATCGAACGCGCAGTCGATCTACAATCACGGCCGACATCGCGAGCGCCCCAACTCCGATCGCGTGATCGTCGGCGACGTAGTCTGGACTGTGCGGGAGTCCATTCCATCCTCGCGCGCTGTTCGCCACACCGAGATAGAAGAAGACACCCGGCACTTGCTCCTGAAAGGAACCAAAGTCTTCGCTGAAAGCCGCCGGTATCGTCGTCACGGTCGCCAGCGCCTGATCACCCAGTGCGACGCGAACCGATGCCGCGGCAGTGGCAGCACGAATGGAATCGTTGGTTACGCCCGCGATCCACTTTTCCTCGTATGTCGACGTAACCGCAACGTTTGATGGCAGGGCACTCGCGAGTTCGGACCTGATCGTTGCTGCAACACGCGCACGCGACCCGGCACTCGCGACGGACACGGTTCCTGAAAGCCTGACCGCGCCCGCCGAGGTTTGTGGGGTGCTGATCTGCACGAACACGAAGTCGACCGGCTGCGGTGTGTTGATTTGAGAGACGTCGATGGTGGCAAGTCCTTTGATCCGCTGTGATACCGCAGCGCTCGCGGAGACAAGATCGCCAGTGCCGGACAACGTCACATCGAAGCGATCGCGCCCAGCCATCATCGGGCCCGCGGTAGTGGCGAGGCGCCCTTGCTCATACCCTGAGGTGTGGATTCCATAGATCTCAACCGGCATCCCGGCAGAAAACACACCGTCGGCGAGCATCGCCTTCGCGCCCGTTGCACGCTCCTCTGCCGGTTGAAAGATGAACGCCACGCTGCCGGCCAAGGAATCACGGACTTGGTGCAATGCGGCGGCGAGTGCGAGGCCGATCGTGGTGTGAATGTCGTGCCCGCAGATGTGCCGTGCCCCGGCGCTCAGCGATGCATAGTCCACGGGATCCGAGGCAAACGACTGGAAGGCGTCCATGTCGGCACGATAGGCGATCATCGGCCCGGGTTTCGCGCCCCGAAGAATCGCCACGACGCCGTAGCCGCCAACATTGGTACGCACCTCGAGGCCGAGCCGGCGCAGTTCATCGGCCACCAATTGAGACGTGCGAACTTCCGCACCGGAGAGCTCGGGGTGACGATGAAGGTCGTGGCGGAATTCGATCCACTTCGCCTCGTCGCGCGCCAGCACCGCGCGGACCTGCGCGAGGATCGGGCCCGGCGCCACCGCGGCGAGAGGGGCTGAAGCGACTTCACGGCAGGCGAAGAGGGCGAAGACGCCGGCGAGGACGGTGTGCGCACGCCGCGTTACACCGGGTGGCCGCGGTTGGATGGTCGGCTTAAAGAACGAATCGCGCTGGCGCATGAGGTAGGATACCGATAATTACGGTGCGGAAATGTCAGAGTTTGGTTAGTGGCCCATCGGCGTAAGCCGCGACGAATTGCGCGCGCTGCCGCGTGGGGACTGTCTGCAACCAGAGCACAGACTGGCCTCACCGTTGAGTAGGGGACGACGCAGTGTCGAAGGAGTGTTAACTATGTTCCCGGTTTGAACCCCGGCCTGTATCGCTGCATCGCCTTCCGTCGGACGACCGAATGCTCGACCTTCGTCCTCAACGGTCAACGTTACTCCACCCCTAGTGACCTGCTGCAGCTTGAGGGCCCGCTCGAGCCACAGGACAGGTCATACGTTCGGCATCGGGCAGCGCAGATGCCCCACAGGAGATGCACGATGATTCGGCGGCACCCGCTCCTGACATTCTTCGCGTTGGCTTATGCGATCTCGTGGCTCATCTGGGCGCCGTTGTGGCTCCCGTATTTCGGCGTCACCGGGCTGCCGACTCTGCCGTTCCACCACGCGCTCGGTGCCCTCGGGCCTATCACCGCGGCATTCGTCGTCTCGGGTGTCGAAACCGGTCGTGCAGGCCTCGCAGATCTGGTGCGACGCATGGGGCTCTGGCGCGACCGAATGCCGTGGCTGGTCGTTGCGTTGTGCGCTCCATTCATCATCCTTGCCCTCGCGCTCGTCGGATCCGTGCTGGCCGGCGCGCCGTCAATCGTGTGGACGGATATCGGTCTCTCACGCGAGTTCCCGCAGTTTTCCGCGTTCGGCTTCCTGGTATACAACGTTCTCACGTTCGGATACGGCGAGGAAACCGGCTGGCGTGGATTCGCGTTGCCGCGGCTGCAAGCGCGGCACAGCGCGTTGGTCTCCACGCTCCTGCTTACCGGTGGCTGGGCGCTCTGGCACGTGCCGCTCTTTCTGTATCGTCCGGGCTACCTCACGATGAGCGGCGCCGGTGTGCTTGGCTGGTTGTTCAGTCTTGTCACCGGCGCGGTGTTGTTGACCTGGCTGTTCAACGAAAGCCGTGGAAGCATTCTGGCTGTGGCGATCTTTCATGCGACGGTTGACGTGGCATTCACTTCCGATGTGTCGTCGCCCTTCGTCGTCAACGCAGCCGGCGCACTGATTACCATGTTCGGGATCGCTGTGTTCTTGGTCGGAGGGCCGCGGTATCTGTCGCGCAAGGGGATGGTGGTGCGGTCGCGCGACTTGAGCCGCGTGCTTGACTTCGTTGATCGTGACGGAACGGTTGTGGCAACCGCCGGCTAACAAGCGGTTGCAGCAGACGGCAGATCTGATGTTCGCTCCCTTACGCATGGACTATCTGAATCCGCGGCAGCGTTCAGTTGTGGGTCATTTCATACCGAGTC
>JBBQHJ010000428.1:0-3689 GCA_038323865.1 Gemmatimonadales bacterium | reverse complement strand
GAGAGCTCGAAGCCACGCCACGAGAGCATGGCTGGTATGGAGGGAATGGCGATGCCCATTCCCATGCCCAAGGGGATGCCGATGATCCCTGGCCTCGTCGGTCTTGCCCCGGATGTCACGCCCTTTCTTCCGGGCGCCGGCATCAATCCGCGATCATTGCCTCTCGCGCAGCCATCACGCGTGGCGCAGCTCAAGAATGGCGACACGCTGGACCTGACGGCCATGCTCGTGCGTCGCACGATCAAGGGACACACGTTCGTGATGTACGCGTTCAACGGGCAGACTCCTGGTCCGCTCATTCGCGTACCGCAGAACGCCTCGATCACGGTGCGCTTTCACAACCGGATCGACATGCCCAGCACCGTGCACTGGCATGGCGTGCGTCTCGATAATCGCTTCGATGGAGTGCCAGGGGTTACACAAGGCGAGGTCGCCTCGGGAAAGGATTTCGTCTATACGGTTCACTTTCCCGATGCCGGCATCTACTGGTATCACCCGCATGTGCGTGAGGACATCCAGCAGGCAATGGGCTTGGTTGGCAACATGCGCGTCGACGCGCCGGAGCCCGAGTACTACTCGCCGGTGAATAGCGAGCAGACGCTCATGCTCGACGACATACTGATCAACGGCGATACACTCATTCCCTTCGGCAAGGAGCGCGCGGACTACGCCCTCATGGGACGTGTGGGGAATGTGATGCTCGTGAATGGCGAGCCGCGGTATTCCCTGCGCGCACGAAAGGGCGACGTCGTTCGTTTCTTCATCACCAACGTTGCCAGCTCACGCACGTTCAACCTCTCGTTCGGCGGCGCGCCCATCAAGGTTGTCGCATCGGACGTAAGCCGGTTCGAGCGAGAGGAGCGCGTGTCGAGCGTCGTGATTGCGCCGGCTGAGCGGTACATCGTGGAAGTTCAGTTCGACCGGCCGGGCACCTTTGCCATCGTGAACGCCGTGCAGTCGATCAACCACTATCTCGGCGAATTCAATCCCGAAGTCGACACGCTCGGCAAGGCTACGGTGTCGGCTGCTCGCACCGCGCGCGACTTCGGCAAGCAGTTTGCCACGCTCCGTGCCAACGAGGCGGTGTCGCGGGACATTGCATCGTATCGCAAGTATTTCCTCAAGCCGCCGGACAAGACGCTGACGCTGACCGTTGCGACGAACTCGCTGCCGCTGGCGACCGTGCAGTTCATGAATGTGGACACTGCTTATTTCGCGCCCGTCGAATGGGTGGACGGCATGCCGGACATGAACTGGCTCTCGACCACCAGCCAGGTGCGCTGGATCCTTCGCGACAGTGCGACTGGCAAGGAGAACATGAACATCGACTGGCACGTCGCGCAGCACTCGGTCGTGAAGCTCCGCATCTTCAACGACCCGAAATCATTTCACCCGATGCAGCATCCCATCCACTTGCACGGACAGCGCATGCTTGTCATTGCGCGAGACGGCGTGGCCACGAAGAATCTCGCCTGGAAGGACACGGCGCTGATTCCGGTCGGATCCACCGTCGATCTCCTCATCGATGCGTCCAACCCTGGCGAGTGGATGCTCCACTGTCATATCGCCGAGCATTTGGCGGCAGGAATGATGATGGCGATCCATGTTGACGCAGCAGCTCCCCGCCCTGGACGCTAACGCGCTGTGGCTGGAGCGTGTCTCAGGTGGTCGACGTAAGCGATGCTCAGCCGGTGTCAGCACGTCAGCGCTTCTTCCCCAAAATGGTCCCGCGACAGATTGCCGCTCCGCATGAACACGGAAAGCGGCGCTTGGCCGCCGGCGTGTGGCGTTCTTCCAGAATGTAGGCGTAATCGTACGCGAGTTCTTCACCGGGCCCCACGTCGCGAATAGTCTCGATCCAGATGCGTTGGTCGTCGATCACTGCATCACAGTTCGGGTCGCACGAGTGGTTGATGAACCGCGCCTCGTTTCCATTCACGGCGGCGTCGATCACGATGTCGTCATCAATCGCAAAGAGAAATGTGTGGTGGCGCTCGCCATCGATATCGGGATAACGCGCGTCGGCCTGAGCAGGCGTCAGCCGCTCACCCGCATATTCGATGAGCCGCACGCCCGTTGGAATGAATTGTGTCGCAAACGCGCCGTGTCCCTGCATGGGCGAGGGGCGTATCTCAAACGGAAAGTCCATCCCTGAAAGATGGGCTGTGCTTACCTTTCAGCCATGACGACGAAAGACACCTCCGGCTTTGCCGGGCTCGGCCTTGACGAACGCATCCTCGGCATGCTGACGCAGCTCGGCTACGAGGAGCCAACACCCGTGCAGCGTGAGGCAATTCCGCCGCTGCTCGAGGGAAAAGACGTTCTCGGCCAGGCGGCTACCGGAACTGGAAAGACGGCAGCGTTTGCGCTGCCGATTCTGCATCGCGTTGATCCGCAGTTGCCCCCGCGCGAGCGCTTGGCGGCCCTCATCCTCGTGCCCACGCGCGAGCTCGCAATGCAGGTCGCGGAAGCGGTGCACAAGTACGGACGCGCGATGGGCATCGTGGCGCTGCCCATCTATGGCGGTGCTTCGTTTGAGACACAGCTACGCTCGTTGAAGCGGGGCGTGGACGTGGTCGTCGCCACGCCGGGCCGCGCACTTGATCATATCCGCCGCAGCACGTTGCGCCTTGATCATGTAAAGACCGTGGTGCTCGACGAAGCCGACGAGATGCTCGACATGGGCTTTGCCGAAGATCTCGAAGCCATTCTCAGCGAGCTCCCCGAAGAGCGTCAGACCGCGCTCTTCTCGGCCACGCTTCCGCCGCGGATCGCGGACATCGCCAAGAAGCATCTCAAGAATCCAGTAAAGGTTCGCATCGATCGCGAAGTGGTACCGGCCGGTAGTGCGCCGCGCGTTCGTCAGGTCGCCTACATCGTCCCACGCGCGCACAAGATCGCGACGCTCGGACGTGTCCTCGATGTCGAAGATCCCACCTCGGCGATCGTGTTTTGTCGTACGCGCACCGAAGTGGACGAGCTCACCGAATCGCTGAACGGCCGCGGCTATCGCGCCGAAGCGCTGCATGGCGGATTGTCGCAGGAACAGCGCGATCGCGTGATGAAGAAGTTCCGCGCGAATACGGCGGAATTGTTGATTGCAACTGATGTGGCCGCGCGCGGTCTCGATGTGCAGCACGTGTCTCATGTCGTGAACTACGACGTGCCGAGTGCCGCGGAAGCATACGTGCATCGCATTGGCCGAACGGGCCGTGCGGGGCGCGAGGGCGTTGCGATTACGCTCGCCGAGCCGCGTGAGCATCGCCTGTTGCGGAACATCGAGTTCCTCACCAAGCAGAAAATCGAAATCGCGTCGGTGCCAACGGTGGCCGATCTGCGCGCACGCCGCATCGAGCTCACCAAGGCCAATCTTCGCGAGACGATCATTGCCGGTGACCTCGACATGTATCGGTCGGTCGTTGGTTCCATGGCCGACGAGTTCGACGTCATGGACATCGCGGCGGCGGCCATTCGCATGGCGGATACGAACGAGAACGGCGACGAGCAGGAGATTCCCATTGCCACGATTCGTCCGGACAGGCCGAAAGGTTCGCGCGAGCGCGAGCGTGCACCGGCAGGCAAGGGAAAGAAGTATGAGAGCGCGCCGAAATTCGAACGCGGAAAGAAGCCGGATGGCGAAAAGCCGCGCGGGCGCAAGCACGCCGAGCCGGAGTGGGATGTCACCCGGT
>JBBQHJ010000427.1:0-3704 GCA_038323865.1 Gemmatimonadales bacterium | reverse complement strand
CGTGCGCGCGATCGCCAATCAAGGTCGCATTGCCGACGCCGGTGACGCATGCGCGCGCGCACTCGAGGCCTTTCCGTTGTCTGCGGAATTGCACTACCTGTACGCGACGCTGTTGTCGCAGGCCGGCTGGACGCACGACGCGGTAGCAGCGGCGCGTCGCTCTGTCTATGTCGACCGTACGTTCGTGATGGGCCACCTGGCCCTCGGCGACGCACACGCTCACAATGGCGATTCCGTGAGTGCCGCCCGCACATTCGAGCAGGTGATCACGCTGCTCGATCGCCTGCCTCGCGACAAGGATGTGCCCGGCGCTGATGGAATGTCGCCCGGCCGTCTTCGCCAGATCGCCGAATCTCGCCTCGTCCTGTTGCGAGGGATCACGACATGATCGGGAACGAACGCGACGTGTTGTTGGCGCGTGCTCGCGCGCTCGCCGCACGGTCAACGCATGCCGAAGAACTCGCAACTGAAAACGCGCTCGAAATTCTGCTCGTGCGACTCGGACCAGTGCAGATCGGATTGGCGACGCACGCCGTTGTTGCCGTCTCTCGCGCGCCGCGTGTGGCCCCGTTGCCGCGCGCCGTTGCGCCGGTGTTCGGACTCGCTGCATGGCGTGGGCGGCCGATTACCGTCTTGACACTCACCACAACGACAAACACCGAAACGGCGCATCTCCTGATTGTCCTGGGTGATGGTCGCCGGGCATTTGCCGGCGTGCTGGCAGACGATGCGGACGACGTCGTCGTCGTTGATCGGCGCCAGCTCGCGCCCTCGCGCTCCGGGCCGCTCGCTCGCTTTGCGCTCGGTGTCACGCCCGACGGTGTGCTCGTGCTGGACCCAACGCGTATTCTCGACGCTGCGCGCAGTGCTGGATGAATAACTTCTCATCGCTTCAGGGGACGTCATGAACTTCACCGTTGGCCGGCGGATCGCGCTGGCAATCGCACTCGAGCTGTCACTTCTGGCCGTGGTTGCCATCATTGCGATTGTATCGCTCGGCACTACCTCGTCCACCTACGAACGAGCGCTCGCCGTACGCCGCACTACGGTGGTGCCGGCCCTGCGCGCTGAGTCCGAAATTCGCGCTGCGAACGTCGAACAGCTCCGGCTGCTCCTCACGCGCGAGGAGAAGTACGAGCGCTCGCGCGACAGCGTGGTAGCGGTCGCGCGACAACTTCTCGTGGCTCTGGCGGACACCGATCAAACGAGCCATGAACGGTGGACGAGCGCCCTCGCCGTTCTCGGTCAGTGGAATCAGGGACTCGCGACCGTTAGCCAAGCGGCCAGGAAGGGAAATACGCAGGAAGCACTGACATTGCGAGCTACAGAATCGGAGCCAGTGCGCGTGCGACTCGATTCGATGATCCGCGCGAACGTCAACGATGCGCAGCGCCGGTCGGACGAAGTAGCAAGGGAAGGCATGGCGACCGCATCGAGCGCACGAAACACCGCACTCGTCTCCGCCGTGCTCGCTCTCCTTGTCGGTGTCATCGCCGCGGTCGTGCTGAGCCGATCCATTAACCGCCCGCTCCAGGAAACGGCAAACGTGCTGGCGTCCAGCAGCGCGGAGATTCTTGCTGCCACGACAGAACAGGCTGCCGGTACCAACGAAACCATGGCCGCGGTCACTGAGACCGTCGCGACCGTCGACGAAGTCGCGCAGACCGCGCAGCAATCATCGCAACGAGCACGCGCCGTTGCCGACGCGGCGCAGCGCGCCGCCGAGGGTGGCCGTGCGGGGCGTAAGGCCGTCGATGAATCTGTGGCCGCCATGCATCTCGTCCAGACTCAAGTCGAGAACATGGCGAAAGGCATCGTCGCCCTCGCCGAACAGGCGCAGGCGATCGGTGAGATCACCACTGCGGTCAGCGACATCGCCGAGCAGACGAAGTTGCTCGCGCTGAATGCCGCAGTCGAAAGCACGCGCGCCGGTGAGCACGGTCGTGGATTCGCGCTCGTTGCTGCGGAAATCAAGGCGCTGGCCGGTGAGGCCAAGGAGTCAACGGGACAGGTGCGTCGCTTGCTCACTGAAATTCAGCGCGCAACAAGTGCCGCCGTGATGGCAACGGAGCAGGGCACCAAGCAGACAGCCGCGGCCGTGCGACAGGTCAGCCAGGCCGGCGAAGTCATTGCACAACTCGCCAGTGTTATCGAGGAAGCCGCGCAATCCGCTGCACAAATCGTCGGCTCGGCCGGCCAACAGGCGCTCGGCATGGATCAGATTCGCCAGGCAATCAGCAACATTCACGACGCCACGCAGCAGAGCCTCACCGCGACGCGGCAGTCCGAACTCGCCGCGCAGAATCTCAACGAAGTCGGCACGCGCTTGGTGGTGCTGGTAGGAGCGCGCACCGCAACGTGACCGACGACGCGTTGGCGGCGCAGCTCCTCGAGATCTTCGGCGAGGAGCTCGAAGAGCAGCTCCGCGAGTTGAACACCGAGTTGCTCGTGCTCGAGCGCTTGCCAGACGACGCGACGCGTCTCGCCGCCGTATTTCGCGTCATGCACACGCTCAAAGGCGCATCACGCGCTGCCGGACTCTCGCAGGTGGAGGAGCTGTGTCACGCGCTGGAGCACGAGCTCGGGCGCGCGCGCGACGCACATTCACCGGTAACCGGATCGCAAATCGCAATTCTCTTCGAGGCGGCGGACGCGTTGGCCGAGGTGCGCGAGCGCCTGCGTCGCGGTGAACGTGCAGACACGGACGCTGTGCTGGTCGTCATGCGGCACATCCGTGCGCAGACGGGACAACCGAGTGAGCCCGCGCCAGTCGCTGCGCCGGTAACGCCACAACGCGAAGCTCCCAAGGCACCGCTCGAACGCACCGATGAAGTCCGCACCGAGGCCGTTCGCGTCTCCATCAACCAAGTCGATAGCATCGCGGGTGTGGCCGGTGAGCTCGCTGGACTCGTGGGTGCACTCAGTGAGCGCGCCGACAACATCGCGGCGCTCAGAACTCGTCTACGCGACGCCGGCGGTGCACGCGCCGAGAATATCAACGCGCAGGTCGATGGCGAGCTGACCATTTTGCTCCGTCATCTCCGGGAAGACACACGCAACTTCCAGTCGGTTACCGGCAGACTCGCAATCTCGGCACGCCGCCTGCGCCAGCGCCCAGCAAAGGATCTCACGGAATCATTGCCTCGCCTCGTGCGCGACGTCGCATCTGAGCTCGGCCGTCAGGTACGGCTGGTTGTCGAGGGCGCGGATATCGAGGCGGATCGCGTTGTGTTGGAAGCGTTGCGTGACCCACTCCTGCATCTCGTGCGCAATGCCATCGATCACGGGATCCAGCCGCCGGACGTGCGGAAGGCCGCGGGAAAATCCGCCGAGGGCGAGGTGCGCGTTGCCGTCACGCTGCGGGGTGACCGGCTGCGCGTCAGTGTGTCGGATAACGGCCCGGGCGTAGACCTCGCCGCCATCGCGCGGCAACTCGTGCGCAAAGGACGAACGGCACCCAAAGACCGGGATCTTCTGCTTCGCACGATCCTCGATGACGGTTTCACCACGCGCGAGGTTGCCACGAATGTGTCGGGTCGTGGCGTCGGACTCGGTGTGGTGCGTGCCGCCGCCGAGCGCGTTGGTGGAGACGTCGAGATCGCGACCGTCCCTGGACATGGCCTGACCATCACGCTCGACTTGCCCATCAGCGTCGCCACCATGCGAGTACTTCTCGTGAACGTGAATGGGGCGATGCTTGGCAT
>JBBQHJ010000426.1:0-3714 GCA_038323865.1 Gemmatimonadales bacterium | reverse complement strand
CTATCCGCGACTCGGTCGTGTGTACTCGGGACTGCGGCGCGGTTCGGATGCCACGACGCATTTCTCACTCAATCTCGCACGGTTGCACACCAACCAGGTCTTTGTGCTCGGTGACGTGGTGCAGCCCGGCAACTATCGCGTGTCGAGCGCCGGAACGGCGTTGACGGCGCTTTACGCGGCTGGCGGTCCAACAAAGAACGGTGGAGTTCGTCGCATAGAGATTCGTCGCGGCGGGCGCACCGTCGATACGCTGGACCTTTACGACTATCTCCTCCGGGCCGATGCGTCGCACGACCCTCGCCTCCAGTCCGGCGACGTCGTGTTCGTTCCGGTTCATGGTGCGCGTGTTCGCCTCTTCGGAGAAATCATACGTCCCGGTACCTACGAGGCGCGGCGAGGCGAAACGCTCGCCGATGCAATCCGCGCCGCCGGTGGATTTACCGCGGACGCAGCCCGGCGCCGCGTTCAGATCTCTCGCGTGCTGCCGCCTCTCCAACGCGACACGACCGATCGCGCGCGCGTCGTGATTGATGTTGCGTCCGACCAGTTTGCATCGGGATCCGGACCTGCCTATCCGATCGAGCCCGGCGATGTCATTCAGGTGTTCGCCGTGAGCGAGCGCGTGAGTCGTCGCGTGTCGGTGCTCGGCAACGTCTGGACACCGGGCGGAGTCGGCTTTACAGAAGGCATGCGATTGTCGCAGGCACTGCGAACGGCTGGTGGCATCAAGCCGGATGCATACCTCGAGCAGGTGCTCGTCTCGCGGCTCCGTGGCTCCGATTCCACACGCATACAACTGCGCACGTCCTTCGCCGATAGCACCGGCCGCCTTGTCAATGACATCCCACTTCGTGAGGACGACGAGATTCGCGTCTTCTCGATGACCGAGCTGCGGCCCCCACAATTCGTCGCGATCACCGGCGCGGTTCGCAAGCCAGGTCGAGTGGCATACCGCGCGGGCATGACGATGCGCGATCTCATCCTCATCGCCGGCGGGTTGGACGAACAAGCATTCATCGGCGAAGCTGAGATTGCGCGGTTGCCTGCGTCGCGCGCGGGCGGACGTCTCGCCGAGACGATGCGTGTGCCGCTCGACTCCTCGTATCTCGTCGTCGCGCGGGAAGCGCGCGCGGGTGTGCAGCAGTCCGGCACGTTGGCGGGAGCAAATGTGGTCCTTCAGCCATTCGACAACGTCCTCATTCTCGCGCAGCCCGACTGGGAAAAACCGCGTCGCGTTGTCGTGTCCGGCGAAGTTCGCTACCCCGGCACCTACACGCTGACCACCAAACAGGAGCGGCTGAGTGATGTGCTGCGGCGTGCTGGTGGTCTTACGCCCAGCGCATACGTTGCCGGCGTCGTTTTCTATCGGCGCGATGGTCACGTGGGCCGCGTCGGCATCGATCTCTCTCGCGTACTTGGCGATTCGACCTATCGCGACAACCTGCTGCTCCAGAACGGTGACTCCGTCCATCTGCCCGGATTCAACGGCATCGTTGAAGTACAGGGCGCAGTGAATGCTCCGCGCGGTGTGGCGTGGGTACCCGGAGCAGATATCAACTACTATGTGCGCGCGGCTGGTGGCCCGAGCCGCACCGCCGAACCCAATCGGTCGTACGTCACGCAACCAGATGGCAACGTCGAGAGCATCTCTACTCGGCTATTGCGGCCCGACGTCATTCCCGTTCCGCGTGCAGGTGCCGTCGTGATGGTCGTGGAAAAAGACCTCAACGACCACACGGATTCTGTCGCACGACTTGGCGTCCTCGCGCAGGTACTCGGCGGACTCGTAGCCCTCGTGGCTCTACTGCGCCAGCGATGACACCCACCAACGCGAACCTCCCGACGTACGAGCCGCCATCGACTACGCGCAGCTCGCGCCCCGATCTGCACCGCAATGACGATCGGGAGGACTTCCGTTTCTACGCATCAGTGCTGCGTAAGCATGTGCGAACTGTGGTCGCAATCCCGGTGATCGTGGGAGTGCTGGTTGTCACGGCGAGTCTGATGCGCAACCGAGAGTATTCAGTTCGGGCCGCCTTCATCCCCACGGAACCAAGCTCGCCAAGTTCTGCGATTGGGAGTCTGAGTGGTGTGGCCGCACAACTCGGCATTCCCGGTCTTAGCAGCATCGCCGCAAACACGGCAGCGCTCGGCCCGCAGTTCTATGGCGACTTGCTGTCATCGACGGCGCTTCTTCACACGCTCGTCGTAAGTCGCTTCGAGGCGCCAACAGGCGAGAACGTAGGACCCGCATTTACCGGCACCCTGGTTGAGTACATGCGTGGTGACGGAGCGACCACGGCCGACCGTGAGATTGACGCGATGAACCGGTTTGCTCGCAACGCAGTGACGGTCACCGTTGACCGGCCTACGGGAGTGGTGCGGTTTCAGGTGCGCACCACAAACCGCAAATTGTCGGAGCTCATCGCTCGGCGCATGCTCGATCTCGTCAACGACTTCAATTTGCGACGCCGCCAATCGCAGGCGGGAAATGAGCGAGCGTTCGCTAGTCTCCGTGCCGCCGCGGCGCTCGACACACTGCACGCCGCCGAAGCGGCGCTCGCCGAGTTCCGTGCCACTAACATCGACTTTTCTCGTTCGCCAAGATTGGCGACGCGCGAGACCGAGCTACAACGCCGCGTGACTCTCGCGCAGACCATCTACATCACGGTGGCGCAGCGATACGAACTGGCCAATCTCGAGTCGGTGCGCAATACGCCGGTCATCACCGTCCTCGACGCGCCAGAGGGACTTTCGGAAGGTCTGCCGCGTCATACGCGCGCGTACGCCATTGGCGCATTTTTGCTCGCTCTCGTTCTCTCGTGCTCATTGGCGTTGTGGCGAGAGCGAAACCAGCAGACGATCGAGCGCCTGCAAACGTGAACGAGACGTCGAAGACCCTGAAGCGACTTGCTGCGAATGAGCTGGCATGCCTGACTGGGCGCGGACTGGATATTGGATGCGGCAGCGACCCTGTTCGTCCAGATGTCGAGCGCTTTGATGTCGAACATGGTGACGCCAATCGCATCGGCGATTTCATCGCCGAACGAGCATGCTACGACTATGTGTTTTCGTCGCACTGTCTCGAGCACATGCACGACGCACGGGTCGCACTGCACGGATGGTGGTCACTTGTTCGCCCAGGCGGCGTCATGATGGTCATCGTGCCAGATGAAGATCTGTATGAGCAGCGTTATTGGCCCAGCCTGTTCAATCCCGATCACAAAGCCACCTTTCGCCACGAGGCACGGCCGAGCTGGTCGCCTGTTTCACGCGATCTCACGGAATTGGCGCAATCCCTTGGCGACACAAGTGCCGTCACAGTGCGGCGGCAGGACGAGGGATATGACCATTCGCTTCGCACGCGCTTCAGGTGGCCGTGGCTCCTGGCGCGATTTGCAATCCGCGTGCGTAACGCCACCGTGCACCGAGTACCCGCGGCGCGGTCCCTATTTGACCGGGCGTATCATCTGTTCCGCTTCCCAATAGATCAGACCGAGCGCAGCGCGACAGCACAGATCATCGCGATCATCGTCAAACGCGATCGTCCTGGCGTCTAGTCTTCCGAGACTCCACGCGTTCGTCGAGCAACGCCACGATTCGCTGCGCCACGCTCGTCGGTGAAATCGCTGCTATTGCCGATTCGATCTCTGTCTCAGGAATACGCTCGAGCGTCGTTGGCGCAATATCTACTTCATTGGCGCAGTAGACCCC
>JBBQHJ010000425.1:0-3716 GCA_038323865.1 Gemmatimonadales bacterium | reverse complement strand
TTCATCCCATCGTTCCACTCGACAGCCTTCGCGATATTGTTGGCGCGCCAGAGCACCGGACCATTGCGAGCGACATCGCAACACGAGCCGTTACGCTGCTACGTGATCAATCGAATCTCGTGCCGGCAATGCGTGGCAAGTCCATGGTGATTGTGCAGTACATGCCGGAGACTGAGCTTCGCGCTGGTCGCGTCATGCTCGCCGAGCTTCGCCAAGGAAACGCGTCCACGCGCGCGTTCAAGATTGGACCGGCAACTGCCGCAACGACACTCGACTCGATTGCACGACTCGCGCAGGGCGCTGAGCGTGTCGTGATTGCCACGTACGTGCGCCGCATCGAGGGCGAGGGTCGTTTTGCGATTCCCGCGCACATCGCCGATTGGATCGACGGGTTGGCGCAGCGCGAGCGCGTGGTGGTGGTCTCACTTGGCAATCCGTATTTGATCCGGCAGTTTCCGCACGTGGGGTCGTACCTGACCACGTACGGAGTCGCCGACGCGCTCGAGCGCGCGGGTGCACGCGCGGTGACTGGTCGCGCTGCGATCACGGGACGAGTGCCGGTCTCGCTGCCGGGATTTTTCGCTCGCGGCGACGGTCTTCAGCGCGACATACGCTGAAAACCGCGATACATCCATTGAGGGCAGTCGCTACGTATTGAACACGAGGAGGGCGGTCGTCATGCTTCAGTATCTTCACCGTGAGCGCCCGAGGCCAGTGCGGAATCAGATCTGCGCGTTGCTGGCGCTTGGCTTGGCCATGATGACGGCGTGTGGAGACTCCGCCCGTTTGCCCACGGGGGTTACGACGGCGAATCAGGTGGTGCGCGATCCGACCGCGTTCTTCCAGGCTGATATGCTCTCCTATCAGCTCCGGGCAGGTCCGATCGGCTACGAGGTGGAGATCGGTGTGTCGTATACGAACCTCTCACCAGCAACCGCGTATCTCACTAACTGCAACGGCTTGACAGCGTTGTCGCTCGAGCGGTTCGAAGGCGATGGCTGGGTCACCGCCTGGACTCCGGTGATTCCGACGTGCGCCAGTCCTCCCATTGTGGTGCAGCCATTTGAGACGGCGAGAATGAACGTCGCGGTCTTTGGCGGTTATCCCGACTGTGTCTGTTCGCCCAAGTTCACGGCGGCAGATCCCACGGGCGTCTACCGCCTCGTCTGGAGTCAGGTGTACAACTCGTACAATAGCACCACGCAGGCATATACCAGTTTGATGCCGTTGCAGATGCGCGTGTCGAGTCCATTCTACGTCGCCGCGCAGGCGCGCTGATACTGCCAATGACCGGAGTGGGGATCGAACCCACGACCTGAAGATTAAAAGTCTCCTGCTCTACCAACTGAGCTATCCGGTCTCACACGAAAGATAGACGGTTGGCAGGGCCGAGCCAATTCACAGCGGTTGGCCGAGCCGAGTGGCCTGGTGGTAGCGGTGGAACGCATGCCAACTCGTGATCAGCCAGGTGAGCCCGATCAGGACGCCACCGATGAGATCCGAGGGCCAATGGACCGAGAGGTATAACCGAGAGTACGCCGTTGTGAAAATCACCAGTACGCTCGCGGCGAACGGCCAGCGCCAGCCATGCGAACGGTACAGCATCAAGGACAAGGTGAAATACAGGGCCGGCGTGAGGATCACGTGTCCGCTCGGGTACGACGCCCACGCGAAGAGCCCGCGCTGCGGAAACAACGTGGGCCGAGGGCGCGCGAGCAAATATTTCATCGACGGATTCAGCGACAGCGAGCCGATTGAGACGATGAGCAGATGGAGTGCGATGTCGCCGCGATGATACCGGCGCCACAGCACGAGGCCGGCCGCGATGATGATCGGGAGGATCGTGAGGTTCGTGCCCGCGTAGGGCACCGCGAGCATCAGCTGGTCGAGCAGGGCGGGAAGTGGACGATTGTGGAACCACGTGAGCACGTCGCGCTCCCACTGTGCCCCGTTGCTCCACGTCCCGGTGTGTTGCACCGCGAGGCCGAAGCCAACGCCAACAGCCCACGACGCCACGTATCCAAGGAGAACGCCAATGATGAGCGATCGGCGCGGATCAGGACGCTCCGCTGTCACTCCAACGGCGTGGTGACACCGCCACCGAGCCACCGACGCACCTCGGCCACAACAGCACGTGGCTCGACGGGCTTGGCGAGATATGACGAGAATCCGACCTGTGCGGCCCTCTCACGATCGTCGGGCAGTGCATGCGCCGTGAGCGCGATGATTGGAATGTCTCGCATACCCATTTCGCCGCGTAGGATCTTCGTGGCTTCCCACCCGTCCATTTTCGGAATGGAAATGTCCATCAGGATGAGGTCGGGTGATGAGGCGCGTGCCATCTCAATTGCCTGCACTCCGTCTTCCGCCTCCACGACTTCATACCCCACGTGCCGAAGCACAGTGGAGTAGATGATCCTGTTGTCCTCGTTGTCTTCCACGAGGAGAATCGTGTGTCGCTTGGGAGTCGTTTCCACGGCGCTGCCGAGTGGTGGGGAAGTCATGCAAGCGCGCTCTTGAGCAAGCTCAATGCCGTGCTCGAGGGCTCCACAAGTACTACGGGTGCCCCTCCTTTTCCATTGAAAGCACCTTCTCGAGCCGACGCCGGTGACGATCGAGATTGGAAAACCGCGCCCGAAGGAAAATATCTACCAGATCGGCCGCGAGTTCCTCACCGACCACGCGTGCGCCCAGACAGAGGACGTTGATGCTGTCGTCCTCGACACCCTGCCGGGCGGAGAACGAATCATGACAAAGACACGCTCGAACGCCGCGCACCTTGTTTGCGGCAACCGATGCGCCGACGCCGCTCCCGCAGACGAGAATGGCTCGCTCCGCTCGGCCGTTCGCGATCGCTTCGCCCACCGCTGCAGCGCGGTCCGGATAGTCATCGTTCGGCTCGACTTGAGACCCTCCCACATCGAGCACATCGTGGCCTCTGGCGCGAATCTCCAAGAGCACGCGATCGCGAAGAGGCCAGCCCGCATGATCACTCGCGAATGCGACGATCATTGGATGGCGGCGTTGTAGGTCCACACGAGTCGAGAAATGTCGGCAATCAACTTGCCTGCCGCCTTGGCGTCAGGAATCTTGCGTGTGAGGACAACGAGCACATAGGGAGGACGTCCCGGCGGGTAGATGATTGCGGCGTCGTGCAACGTTGCTGTAATGGATCCCGTCTTGTGGGCGACCGGTGTTCCCGGCGGTAAGCCGGCAGGAATCTCATCGTTGAATTCCTGGTGCAGCAGGATCTCCTTCATGAGCTTCACGCTGCTCGTGCCGAGCGCCTGTTCCTTTTCGATGCTCAACAGCAGCGCAGCAAGATCCGACGATGTCGTGGTGTTGTTCATTCCCGCAGCGTACGCCTTGTTGTCTTCCACGCCACGCAGCACGCGGATGTGCGTTGCTCCCAGAGCATGTGCTGTTTCGTTCGTGTGCTCCGCGCCAACGAGTGAAATGAGCGCATTGGTTGCGAGGTTGCTCGATCGCACGATCATTCGTTCCATCAATTCACGTACAGTGACCCGCTTCCCAATCATCCCGTACACCAGCGAATCACTGTCGTCACTGGATGTGAGCTCGTATGGCGATCCGTCCACAATCGAGTGAAAGCGGTTCACGAGAAGCACCTTCTGATCGAGCGACAACCGTCCTGATTCAACGGAGCGCAACACCTCGATCATTACCGGGATCTTCATGGTGCTCGCCGCATGGAA
>JBBQHJ010000424.1:0-3725 GCA_038323865.1 Gemmatimonadales bacterium | reverse complement strand
CATGGCGGCATGCGTGTGCTCGGCGTGTCGATCGTCACCGATCAGTGTCTGCCGGATGCACTCGAACCGGCCGAGCTGTCCACGATTATTGCGAACGCGGGAAAGGCGGAGCCGACGCTCACGTCGCTCGTGCGTGGCGTGTTGGAGCGTCTGTGAGTGTCTCCGACATGACGCAGCGCTTCGCGCTCCTTCCCGCCGATCAACCTGCTGCGGAGCTGGAGGAACAACTGCTCGCGCGTTGGCGCGAGGAGAAGTTGTTCGCGCAATCGATCGCCGCGCGCAGCAATGGACCGTCGTTCGTGTTCTTCGAGGGGCCTCCCACGGCGAATGGACGTCCTGGTATCCATCACGTGTTTGCGCGTACGATCAAGGACCTGTTTTGCCGCCACCGTGCGATGAAGGGCTATCGCGTGGAGCGGAAGGCGGGCTGGGACACGCATGGCCTGCCGGTTGAAATTGAGGTCGAGAAGAGTCTCAAGATCAGCGGCAAGCAGGAGATCGAGAAGTTCGGTGTGGTGGAGTTCAACACACTCTGCCGCGAGAGCGTGTTCACCTACCGCTCCGAGTGGGAGGCGATCAGCCAGCGCATCGGGTATTGGCTCGATTACGACGATCCTTACGTCACGTATCACAACGACTACGTGGAGAGCGTGTGGTGGTCTTTAGCCACGCTTTACGGCAAGGGGCTCATCTACCGTGGCCACAAGATCCTGCCGTACTGCTCGCGCTGCGGCACGTCGCTGTCGAGCCATGAGGTGGCGCAGGGGTATCGCGACGTCGATGACCCGAGCGTGTATATCGCACTCACGCTCACCGCTCCCCGCTCACCGCTGACCGCCAACGAACCAGCCATGAGCGCAGTTAGCGGGCAGCGTTCCGCGGGCAGCGGTCGGCGGATTTTAGTCTGGACGACCACGCCATGGACGCTCGTGTCCAACACGGCGCTCGCGGTGAATCCGGACATCACGTACGTCGAGCTCGTGAAGACGGGCAGCCCCGACACGCGTACGATCATCATGGCCGAGTCGCGCGCGCACGCGGTGCTTGGCGACGATTACCACTCGCGCTGGACGCAAGTTGGCTCCATGAAGGGCGCCGAACTCGTTGGTGCGACGTATCAGCGTCCGCTGGATTGGCTCGAGTATCCCGACGGCACCAATCACGAGATCATTGTCGGTGAATCGTTCGTCACCGACTCAGATGGCTCGGGCGTGGTGCACATGTCGCCGGCATTTGGTGCCGACGATTATGCGGCGGGACGTCGCCACAATCTCGCGTTCCTGTTGCCAGTCGATGGGCAGGGGAAGTTCAGCGCAGAGCTGCCACTCGTTGGCGGCATGAAGGTGAAGGATGCCGATACGCTGCTCATCGACGAGTTGAAGACACGCGGCGTGCTGTGGAAGGCGGGCACGATGACGCACTCGTATCCGCACTGCTGGCGGTGCGGCACGCCGCTGCTCTACTACGCGCGCACCTCGTGGTTCGTGCGCACGTCGGCGTTCAAGGACGACATGGTCGCGCGCAATGCCGCGATCAACTGGAATCCGCCGGAGCTGGGCAGTGGTCGCATGGGCGAGTGGCTCGAGAACAACATCGACTGGGCCGTCTCGCGCGATCGCTACTGGGGCACGCCGCTCCCGTTGTGGGTGTGCGACAAGGACGCCGACCATCTCGACATCATCGGCAGCTTTGCCGATCTCGCCGCGAAGTCGGGCACGTCGCTCGGTCAGGATTTCGATCCGCACAAGCCGTTCGTGGATGCCTACGAATGGAGATGCACGAAGGCCGATTGCGACGGCACCATGCATCGCACGCCGGAGGTGATCGATGCCTGGTACGACTCGGGCTCCATGCCATTCGCGCAGTGGCACTACCCGTTCGAGAATCGCGACACGGTGGCGGCACAGTTCCCGGCGGATTTCATCGCCGAAGGACAGGACCAGACGCGCGGGTGGTTCTACACGTTGCTGGCCATTGCCACTGGCCTGGGCGAGGAACTTCCGAACAACGCCAAAGGCACGGCGGCGCCGTACAGGGCCGTGGTGGTGAATGGCATTCTCACGGATGCCAACGGCAAGAAGATGTCGAAGAGCCTCGGCAACATCGTGCCGCCTGCCGACGTGGTGGAGCGACACGGTGCTGATGCTGCGCGACTGTTTCTGGTGAGTTCGAGCAAGGTGTGGGAAGAGCGCCGCTTCGACGAGAATGCCATCCGTCAGGGCGCGGGTCGTTTCCTGCGCACGCTCAAGAACATCTACACCGGCATGTTCGCGAATCTCGCAAACTTCGGATGGTCGCCGTCGGTGGCAGATCCGGTGGTTGCCGATCGTCCGGTGATGGACCGGTGGATTCTCTCGCGACTGTCCACCGTGGAAGTGATCGCCGACGAGGCGCTTCAGCGCTTCGATGCAACGGCGGCCGCGCGCGCGGTGATGGAGTTCGTCGATGAAGACGTCGCGAACTGGTATGTCCGTCAATCTCGCTCGCGGTTGTGGGCGACGGACAACGTTTTTACTGACGACACCAACGCTGCTTTCGCGACGTTGCACGAAGTGCTCGTTGTCGTGACGCGATTGCTGGCGCCGTTTGCTCCGTTCGTGACCGATTGGATTCATCGTGAGCTCACGGGAACATCGGTGCACCTCGCGCCGTTCATTCGTGAAGCCACGCAGCGCCATGGTGAGCATCAGCTCGAAGTCGAGATGGACATCATTCGCAAGCTGTCGCAGCTCGGACGCGCGGCGCGCGAACAGGTTGGCATCAACGTGCGGCAGCCGTTGTCGCGCATGGTGTGTGTGGCGCCGGGGTTTAACGGCGGACGTGCAGATTCCTCGACTTCGCTCGGAATGACACCGGGTTCGCTCGGAATGACACCGCGTTTGCTCGAAATGACACAGATTCTGCGCGCGGAGCTGAATGTGAAGCTGGTGGAATTTGCATCGAGCGGGGACGCGCTGGTCACGCTCGAGGCGAAACCGAACTTCCGTGCGTTAGGCAAGAAGTTCGGCAAGAAGACGCCGCTGGCAGCAGACGCGGTAAAGGAGTTCACCAGCGCGCACCTGCGTGGTTTTCAGGATGGTGCCGAGCTCGCAGTAACGGTGGATGGAGAAACGCATCTGCTGGAGCCGGATGACGTAACGATACTGAGTCGTGCCAGCGGATCGCTGATCGTGGAGCACGAGGGAATGCTGTTCGCTGCCATCGATCCGACCCTCACGCCCGAGCTCGAGCGTGAAGGCATGGCACGTGAGCTGATCAGCAGGGTACAGCGTATGCGAAAGGACGCAGGTCTCGCGGTCAGTGACCGCATTCAGTTGTCGATTGAAGGCGATGCGGCGGTGCTGGAAGCCGCAACCACGCATCGCGACTGGATCGCCGATGAAGTTCTTGCGACGACCGTCGCTATCGGCGAGGAGCACTCACGCAGCACGCACATGTCGGCAAGGCAACAGCTGGACCTCGATGGGGTCCGCGCCGAGCTGGCACTAACCAGAGACGAGTAGCATGGCCACGACAGAGAGCGCGAAGGGCCCCAAGCCAAAGCCGATGCCCAAGAAGCAGCTGCAGCACTTCGAGAAACGGTTGCTTGAAGAGCGGAAGCGGGTGCTCAAGGAGCTCGGTCATTACGACGAGGCGTTCGGCTCCACGTCGCAGGAATCGGACGGCGACCTCAGCAGCTATTCGTTCCACATGGCTGATCAGGGAACCGACGCCATGGAGCGCGA
>JBBQHJ010000423.1:0-3744 GCA_038323865.1 Gemmatimonadales bacterium | reverse complement strand
CGAGCGTCGCGCGAAACGTCTCGGCATCGATGTACGGGAACACGCGCTCGATGCGGATGGAGCGCACCACGTCGGAGGCATCGAGGTATGCGGTGACGCACACGTCGCCAGGCTTTGGCTTGTGGCGAGCGCCCGGCATGTCGATGCAGCCGAGATCGTTCACGACGAGCGCCGATGCAAAGCCCGCGAACCAACTGCGGCCGCGCTCCTGCTTCGACACCTTGCCGAAGAGTCGCGCCAACGTGGGCTCGAGGTCTTTTGCTTTTCCTCCCACGCGCAGCCCTGCAACTTCGAGTGGCGCATTTGCCGAACGCGGCGGCGTTGCAGCCGTCACAGGCGCCGACGCAGTGAGACGCGGAGCGAAAACCACTTTGCCCGCGCGGTCAAGCAACCGCACCGAGGCGATCACGGCGCGAATGACGTGCGGTCCTGTAACGGAGCCCGCAGGATCACCGGCGCCCGTTACTCGAAAATGGATTTCGTTGGTGACGGCGCGGCCTTCGGCATTGAGCTTTGCGTCGAAGGTGCCCGCCTCGTCCTTTGGCATCGCAATCGCGCGGGCCGCTCCGGCGTTGGCGAAGACCAGGTTGTATCGCTGGCCGAAGGCATCGACGTTCACAAAGAAGCCGGGCTGGAACAACATCACGTTGAATTCGCCGCGATCGTGATTGTATTCGCTGATGTTGTCGCTCACGCGCACCACGAACTCGTGCGATGGGTCGGCCGAGGCGAGATCCGCCTGCATGCGTGCGACTTCTGCCTTGAGCACGTCCGGTCTGTCAAAGCCGGAGGCACGCATGACGGCTGGACTCCGCTGCGCGGCAGCCTGAAAGTCCACGGCCTGACCGGTGATCTTGTGGAACGTGAGCGCCACGAGGCGCTCGTCGAGCGAATCGGCCTGCGCGAGCAACGAAGCCGGAGCGAGGCTGATGATCGCCATCGCAACTATTGCGAGACGTTGGCGGATCATGGTGTGCCGCTCCGGGCGGGCTGGCGCCGCAGCATGACGTGTTCACCGCCGGCAAACCGCAGGTCCAATGCGTCGCCAGAGGGCAGGAGTTGCGCGGTCGATCCGTCGGCAAGCTGAAGTGTGCGTTGACCGTCGTCCGTCTTCCTGATCGCCAGCGATTGCGTACCGGCATACGCGTGATCGCCATCTATAAGGATGACATGCACGCCGTTCACGAACGCTGTGAGCGCGCCCGGCGCTGCACTCCGTATGGCTGCGCTATCCACTTCCCACACTTCGCCGGAGCTCGAAGGCGCTCGCGCAACGGAGGTTGATGCGTCGCCTGAGCCCTTGCAGGCCGGCACCGCTACCAACACCGCGAGCGCCAGATGTCGTAGTTGCACGGTTGTTACCGCGGAGTAGGTTTTCAGCGTCGCCGAACCACCTGCCGAATTGCGGGAGGCGCGGGTTCACTTCCCATTGCGCCGAGGCAGGGAAAAAACCGTCATGCAGCGTCACGAACACGTTGGGCAGGAGCAGCTCGACCAGCTATTCAGCACCACATACCAGGAGTTGCGGCGCCTGGCGGCGTCTGTCAGCCGCACCGATGCGTCGGCGACGATTTCGCCAACGGCACTCGTGAACGAAGCCTGGATGAAACTCTCCGGCTCCAGCACGTTCGAGTTCGAGTCACCCCTTCATTTCAGGCGCATTGCGGCGCGGGCGATGCGCCAGGTGCTCGTCGAGGCGGCGCGGCGGCGCAACGCGGACAAGCGTGGCGGTGGCGACGCCTTCGTCACATTCGACGATTCCATTGCCGACGCAGCGTCAACACGCGACGACCTGCTCGCACTCGATGCAGCACTCGACGATCTCGCACGCCTCAATCCGCGGCAGGCATTGATGGTGGAATGCCGGTTCTTCGGCGGGCTCGACGTCTCCGAAACGGCAATGCTTCTCGATATCTCCGAAGCCACCGTGTTGCGCGATTGGCGCGCCGCTCGCGCGTGGCTCGCCGTTGAGCTGCGTCGCACGCCATGAGCATTGATGCCGAGCACTGGGAGCGAATTCAATCGCTCTTTCACGACGCGTGCGAACTTGCGCCTGGCGAGCAGGCAGCATTCGTCCGGGAGCGGAGCGAAGGTGATGTGTCGCTCGAGGCCGAGGTGATGGCGCTGCTCGCCGAAGATGCCCGCGGCGCCTCACTGCTTCATCGCGGACTGCCGTCGGCTGCACAGGCGATTCTCGGCGACAATCGCGAAATTGTGGGTGCGCCCGCTGGTTCATTTGGACCGTATCGCCTCGTCCGGCTGCTCGGTGAGGGCGGAATGGGTGTGGTGTATCTCGCCGAGCGCGACGACCTGTCGACCGTTGCCGCGATCAAGTTGCTGCGTGACGCGTGGCTCTCTCCGTCGCGGCGTGATCGCTTCGTGACGGAGCAGCGCACGCTGGCACAGCTGAGTCACCCGGGAATTGCGCGGCTGTTCGATGCGGGCGCGCTCGCAGATGGCACGCCGTGGATCGCCATGGAGTACGTGGATGGCGTTTCGCTTACCGACTATTGTCGCGCCCAGTCGTGTACGATCGACGAGCGGTTGCGCATACTCCGAAGTGTGTGCGAAGCGGTACAGCATGCGCACAGCCATCTCGTCGTGCACCGCGACATCAAGCCGTCGAACGTTTTGGTGACGTCAGACGGGAGTATCAAGCTGCTCGACTTCGGTATCGCGAAGCAGCTGGAGGTCATCGGCGCAGCGCCAGATGCAACGCAGACGGCCGTGCGTATGATGACACCGGCATACGCGTCGCCGGAGCAGCTCGCTGGTGGACGGATCGGCATTCACACTGATGTCTATGCGGTCGGCGTTGTGCTATATGAGCTGCTGACTGGCCGCGTGCCGTTCGATGGAAGTGGTAGGAGTGCGCTGGATCGGGCAACGCGCCCCTCCGCCATCGCGAGCGGCGACACCGCGACAGGTGCCAGCGCCTGGGCAGATCTCGACGTGCTGTGTCTCACGGCCATGCATCACGATCCGCAGCAGCGGTATCGCACCGTCGATGCATTGATCAGGGATATCGATCACTACCTGAAGGGCGAACCGCTCGAAGCCCGGCCCGATGCGCTTGGATATCGCGTCAGGAAGTTCGTGAAGCGGAAGCGGCAGCCGTTGTCGATTGCGACTGCGGTACTGCTCATGACTATTGGTCTCATAACGTGGTACACCGTGCGTCTCGCCGAAGCGCGCAATGCGGCGGTGCTCGACGGCGCGCGCACGGAGCGTATTCAGCGTTTCATGCTGAGCCTTCTTCAGGGCGGCGACAGCGACGTGGGACCGGCAGATTCATTGCGCGTGCTCACCGTGATCGAACAAGGTGCGCAGGAAGCGCGCAGTCTCGACGCGGAACCTGCAGTGCAGGCCGAGTTGTATCAGACGCTGGGCGGCGTGTTTCAGAAGCTCGGCCGCATGGATCGCGCGGATACACTTCTCTCCATGGCGCTTCAGCGGCGCCGCACGCTCTACGGCGATGAGCATCCCGACGTTGCACGCAGTCTCGTTGCGCTGGGCATGCTTCGCGTGGATCAAGCGCGCATCGACGATGGCGAGAAGCTCGTGCGTCAGGGCTTGGTGATGACAAGGCAGTTGCGCCCCGCCGATCACCCCGACGTGGCCGATGCCACCACCGCCTTGGGCCGCGTGCTCGAGGCGCGCAGCAAGTTTGACGACGCCATTCCCGTGTTGCAGGAAGCACTGCGCCTTCAGGAGCTGCGCGGCCCGTCGTCTGCCGATGTGGCG
>JBBQHJ010000422.1:0-3792 GCA_038323865.1 Gemmatimonadales bacterium | reverse complement strand
TTGATGACTGTGCCTTTGGAGGCTGTTTGACTGGTATCTTCTGTGCCGCCAACGGCGATGCAATCAGAAGCGCGCTGAACAACGAAGCGCGGAGGCGAGGCAGGCGCATGCTGGAATATAGAGGCCGCGAGGGTACCGGCTGTACCCGTGAATCCGGGTTGAAGATCCGACCGTAAGGGTCAGACCTCTTGCTGGAGACCCCACCAGATGTCGTTTCGCCGCATTTTGCCCGCCCTGCTCCTGCTTGCGACGCCCGGGATCGCGTCCGCTCAGACCGCCCCCGCCGCCAAGCCGGCGCAACTCCCGAAGGATTCAATGGAAATCGGGCGGAAATACACCCAGTGGTTCTACACCAACCAGGTCGACAGCCTGGTCGCCCACATGGACTCGTCTGGGAGGAACAATCGGCAAGCGCGCTCCAACGTTCAAGGCAGCCTTGCGCAGCTCACCGAGCGGGCGGGCTTCGAGAAGTCTCTCGTCGAGGAGAAATACATCACCCGCAACGGCGCTCGACAGTACTGGCGCATCGCGAACTTCTCGTCGATCGACGAGCCGATCGTCATACGATTGGTCATTAGCTCCAAGGGTGAGCTCATCGGCTTCGGCATGAACCCACTTCGGACTGCGCCGCCCGTTGATCCCTGAGTGATTCTCGGCGGCGTGGTTCCTGCCTCATCAGACTCCGTAACTCAACTGGAGCACTGTATGAGCAAGCCGCACACGAATCTCGAAAGCGACCGGCCGGAGTCAGGTGGAGCCGACCGCGACATGGAGCGGGAGAAGTCGGGACTCGCTGATCGAGACAAGCAGCAGTTCGCGGAGCAGCGTGCCGAGGAGGAACGTGAAGACATTCCGCGCCAGACTCAACAGGGGCACGACGGATTCAGTGTTGGCCAGCCGCGCAATCCGGACAAATAGGCTTCGCCACCAAAAGGGAGGACAGTCGCGTTAGCGCTGTCCTCCTTCTTTTTTCACGGCGGTGGAGCTGACCTGCCCCACGAGTTCCGACATGAGTCCGTGCAACTTCTCGCTTCGCGCTCGCACAATGCGTCCGAAAGCGAAACGCGCCGCGCCATAGAGACCGCCGATGAACGTCGCGACGCCGGCAACGGCGAACGCGACAGCGCCACCGGGCCCAATCGCGCTTGCGCCGAGCGTGCCCGCCCCGACGCCGATGAGCGGCATGAGTCCCATGCCGACACCGCCCATGCTGCCAACGAACAAGGCAATGGCGACCTGCTGCAGTGGTTCCTCGATGCGAATGGTTGTGACGCCATTGCGCGGCGTGATGGTGACCTGAACAACACGCATCGAACCACGCCGACGTCCACTCGGCGCTGTAGTCCACTGCATGGTTCTGCCGAACGTTGAAGCCGTTCCCAATCCACCGAGTGTTCGTTGAATGGTCAGCGCGAGCATCTCGTACTCGTCGACAGGCACTTCGCCGTCGATGGTTCGCTCGAGCACGAGGGTGCGCGGAGCACCAAAGAATCGCGACGGTTTTACGTCGCTGACTCGTGTGTCGAGGTTGGCCGCCGCCCGGCGAACCAGCGCCGGATCGAGACCTGCTTCTCGCGCCACAGACTCGAGTTCCGCGAGCGAGAGGCCAACCGACGCGCTCTCGGGCGCGGTCTCGACCTGCTGAAGCTCGCTGGCATCCTTGATGATGCGCGCGACTTCCTTGTCTGTGTACCGCCGGCTTGGCGACGCGATGCGCTCGGGAAGTTCCGTCATGGACGCTTCTTGTCCGGATCACTCGGGCGCGGCGCCGAGAACTGCGTGAAGTGTCCGGTGTGACGGAAGGTCTGCGTGTGACGGAAGTCGTCGAGCTCGGCGTCCTCGACATCGCTGAGCTTCGAGACGTCGATGCTGATGGTGCCGTCTTTGTCCACGGGATTGTAGATGGTGGAGAACTTCCTTCCCGCGACGATCTCACTCCATTTGTAACTGGAACGCGCATGGACCGTTTGCGCGAATGTTTCGTCGATACCGCTGACGAGAATAAGAAACTCCGCGTCGGTGCGGACGAGGTCTTCGTACGCCCATCCCCAGAGCGGACTGCTCTCATCGATGGGATGTACGATCGTCCAACTGAGAGGAAAGAACACCACGCGGGTGCGCTCGAGCTTGAGCTGCGTATAGCGACGTCCCTTTCCGTCGAGACGCGTGAACTGGACCTTCGCTTCCAGCTCCATGAGCTGATTGCTGCGCGCGTTGGTGATCCGGAACATGAATCCGGTGACGCCTTGATAGGGCGCAATCACGGCCACCTCGCTGAAGAGCAGCGCCGCAGTGGGCCGGGCGAAGCGCGCGAATACCACGCCAGTCAGCAACGCGATGCCGATGATCGCAAGAATGGCCTCGATGGTGACAAGCCAATTCGCCGCGACACCGTTCGGATAGACATTGCCATATCCGATGGTGGCGAATGTGTCGACGCTGAAGAAGAACGCCCGCAGAAAGCGCCCGCCCATCGACTCCGCGCTCAATCCCGCCAGGGCTGTCGGTCCGCAGGCGAGGTAGAGCGCGGCGAACAGCGCGTTCACGAAGATGTACGAGAGCGCGACGGAACCGAGGAAGCTCGGCCACGTCATGGTGAGCAGCGCGTGGTATCCGTTCAGGAACGACAACGCTGGGAATCCCTCGCGTCGCGACGTGAACCTTCCATCGCGCTCGATCAGGCGGCGCTCGTTCGCACCTCCAACGACGGAGCCAAATCCAAGATCCTTCGGCTCGTCAGCCGCCGAATTCAATGGCTTCGGTTCAATGACGCCTGACTCCGTGATGATTCCGTCGCTCTCGCTCACAACGGTGAAGCTAGCCGCCGCGCGTCTTGCGTCAAACGACAGCTACGCGCGAGCTTGCGCGCATGGCCAGAAAGACAGCGGAGCGACTGCCGGCACCTGATCTCGACCACGCGCACGATCCCGGTTTCGAGGACGCCTTCGCGCGCGCCGACGCTGCCGTTGCCGGCACGCCTCCGGAGATTCTCGGACGTCCGATCGCGATGAGTGCACGTGAACTTCGCATTGGCACGGCGTCGTGGACTGATCCGACCATGACACGCGGCGGCGTGTTCTATCCGCGCGGCGTTTCGTCGGCCGAGGAGCGACTGCGCTACTACGCCGGCCAGTTCAGCACCGTCGAAGTGGACGCGACGTACTACTCGCTGCCCGATCGATCAGTCGCCGAGTTGTGGGCGGAGCGGACGCCGACGGATTTCGCCTTTCATGTGAAGGCGCACGCACTCATGACCGGCCAGCCAACTGAAGTTGCACGACTTCCCAAAGACCTCGTCGAGGCGCTGCCGGCCGAAGTCGCATCGAAAGCGAAGATCTACTCCAAGGATCTGCCTGCCGACATCGACGCTGCGCTCTGGGACTATTTCCTGGATGCGCTGGCGCCGCTGAGCGAGGCAGGAAAGCTCGGCGGAATACTGCTTCAGTATCCACGCTGGTTCGTGCCGAATCCGGCGAACAAGCAGCTGCTTGCTGATGCGGCTGATCGCTTGGAGGGCGTGCCGGCGACGGTGGAATTTCGCAACGAGATGTGGTTTCGCAGTGAGAAGTCCACCGCCTGGACGCTCGACATGCTGCGTGACCTCGGTCTCACGCACGTGATTGTTGACGGCCCGCAGGGGCTCGAGAGCAGCGTGCCGGCGATCGCCGCGGTGACGACGCCAGGGCTGGCAATGGTGCGGTTTCATGGGCGTCGTGCAGCGACGTGGGAGGCTGCGAACGTGCCCACCGTGGAACGGTATCGGTATCTGTACTCGCCTGAAGAACTCGTTGC
>JBBQHJ010000421.1:0-3829 GCA_038323865.1 Gemmatimonadales bacterium | reverse complement strand
TTTTCGACGGTCACGATGGTGTTGTTCCTGTCGTTGCTGGCGCGCACCGTGGCCCCGTTGGTGCTGCGGCGTACCATCGATCCGCGCGATGACCTCAAGTACTACGCAACGCGTCTGAGCTACACACGCCGCGCGTTCGGTGTGGACACCGAACGAATGCACTCGGATTCCGTCGGTTCTCGGTTCCGGTCGGTGCCGGATGCCATTCAACGAATCGCCATTTGGGATGGCGCGACACTCTCGCGTGCAGATGAACGCGTCAGGCACGTGCGCACCTTCGGCAGCGGGCCGGCATGGAGTGTGTCTCCCAATGGAATCGTTGCGCGACTGATCGAGCGGGGCACTGAATCCTCCGCCGATGCGCGCGACGTCTGGGCCGTCGCCACGTTCGATCCCTCAACTGCCGATGCAAAGGGACAACCGCTGCACGAGAACGCCGGCGGCGACGACTACTTCATTCCCGAGCCGGTCGTGTACGACTCTGCGCCCGGCTACAGCGTTCTCTCCGATTCTGCGCACCAGATCGTTGGCGTAGAGATGAGCAGCACGCGTTCGCGCTTCCTGCACGCCTGGAGCCTGCAGAATTTCAGGCTGCTGCTCGGTGATCTCCCAGGGAATCGCCCGGTGATGGTGGAGCGTCGCGCCGTGCGGGAGCGCATCGCCGCGCTGGCGCCATTCTTCGAGCAGGGAAGTGAAGTCGTTCCGCTCGTCGCGAACGACACACTGTACTGTGTCGTTGAACTGTACTCGAGCTCCGCGACGTATCCGTTGTCGCAGCGGTTTACGATCAACGGCGAAGATCGCGCATACTTCCAGCACGCCGCCACCGCCGTTGTGCACGCGAATTCAGGTCGTGTGCGGCTGGTGCTGAGCATGGTGCCTGATCCAATCGCATTGAGTTGGGCGTCGTATTTCCCGCATTACTTCAAGTCGCTGAGCGACCTGCCGCGTGGTGTGGGCACCGCACTTCCGCCAATCACCGATCTCGGGCGCGCGCAGGCGCTGGCGTTTTCCGTGACCGGACTGCCGGAGTCGCCGGAGCGGAAGCATTTTGCTGCGCCCGACGGTGCCGACTCGGCGGCCGTTCGCGAACCCACGCGCGCGATCCTGCCCGAGCTGGGCGGCGTCTCTGCCTTGTGGACGTTGCTCGACTCCACCGATCGCGTGCGTGGAGTAATCGCCGCACCGGGTGGCACCATGCGTATGACCACATGGGTACCCGTCGCAAATGATGGACGGCGGTGGGGCACCGTCGTTGATCGCCTGCGAGTTGCGGATACGTCATTTCATGATGCCGGCGCATCGCGAGCGCCGCTGCGTGTCGTTCCAATTGCCGATAAGCCGTGGTATGTGCAACCGGCCTTCATCTCGCGACCGGGCGGCATTCCCACGCTCGCACATGTCGCCGTGATGGGCCCTGACACGGTCCGAATTGGTGCCTCGCTTCCATCGGCATTCGGCGTAGGGAGTGCGGCCAGTTCGAGCACGGTCAGCGCGTCAACGGATTCGCGTCCTCGGGCCGACAGCCTGTATCGCGTGATGAAGGATGCCCTCGCACGTGGTGACTGGTCGGAATTCGGCCGCGCCTTCGATGCGTTGGGTACTGCGATTCGCGCGTTGCCTCGATGAGCTTGCTCGCCCTGTTCTGCGGGTCTAGCTTGCGTCGTCGAGCAGCGTGATGGCCGTGGAATTACGAACGGCTGTTATCGCACTCGGCGGCAACGCACTTTCACCGGCCGGTGAACACAGCACCATTCACGACCAGTTCCGGCATGCTCGTGAGAGCATGGGGCCAATCGTGGATCTCGTGCGCGATGGTTGGAACGTCTGCGTTGTTCACGGGAATGGACCGCAGGTCGGCGACGAGCTCGTGCGGAACGAGATCGCGCGTCGCGAAGCTAGTCCGCTTCCCCTCGGCGTGCTGGTCGCTGCGACGGCTGGATGGATTGGTTACATGCTTCAGCAGTCGCTTGAGAATGCGCTGCGGCGGTCGGGTCTCGAGCGCCACATCGCGACGATCATCACGCAGGTGCAGGTGCGAAAGGATGATCCCGCGCTCGCCCACCTCACGAAGTTCATTGGGCAAGGCCTGACGGCGGAACGCGCCGACGAGTTACGGCGCGAAGGCCATGAGGTGAAGAAGGATGGAAATGGAAGGTTGCGGCGAGTGGTTGGAAGTCCGGCGCCGGTGGCCATTCATGAGCTCCACGCGATCAAACGACTGTTGGCCGACGGAACGTTGGTCATTGCCTGTGGCGGAGGTGGCGCTCCGATTTACGATGATCCGGAGCGAGGCTGGGAAGGGCTCGATGCGGTCGTCGACAAGGATTTGGCGGCAGCCGTGCTGGCGCGTGATATCGGCGCGACACTGTTGTTGATTATTACCGACGTGGACGCCGTCTATGTTGGATGGGGAACGGAAGCACAGCGTCCATTGCGTCGCCTCAGTGTGGGGGACGCAGAGCGGATGGACGCCGCAGGTGAGTTTGGCGAGGGAAGCATGGCACCAAAGATTCGCGCAGCAGTCGACTTCGTTCATCGAACCGGCGGTCGTGCAATCATTTCGCAACTGAGCCGCGGGCGCGAAGCCGTTCGCGGAGAAGCGGGAACGACAATCACAGCCGAACAGGACGAGCCGTGAATATTCACGAATATCAAGCGAAGGATTTGCTGCGCGCCGAAGGCGTGCCCATTCCAGCCGGTGAAGTCGCCACAACGCCTGAAGAGGCGGAAGCCATTGCGCGCAAGATTGGCGGAATGGTCGTGGTGAAAGCGCAGGTGCATGCCGGTGGTCGCGGCAAGGCGGGCGGTGTGAAACTCGCCAAGACTCCGGAAGAGGCGAAGGAACTCGCCACGAAAATTCTCGGCATGCAGATCAAGGGGCTCACGGTGCAGAAGGTGCTCGTGACCGCAGCGTCTGACATCGCGACGGAAGCGTATGTCGGCGTCATTCTCGATCGCGCCACCAGGAAGCCGGTGTTCATGGTGAGTCCGGCCGGCGGCATCGACATCGAAGAAGTCGCCGCCAAGACGCCGGAGAAGATTCTCAAGTTGCCGATCGATACGCGTTTTGGTTTGCAGCCGTATCAGGCGAGCCAGCTTGGTTTCTTCCTGTTCGACGACGTCAAGAAAGTGCGCGCCGCAGCGAAGATCATGACGCAACTTTACGCCGCGTTTATGAAGCACGGCGCCTCGCTCGCCGAAATCAATCCACTCATCGTCAATCCCGCGGGCGAGGTCATTGCGCTCGACGCGAAAATCTCTATCGACGACAACGAGCTCGATCGTCATCCAGAACTCGAAGCGTTGCGCGACGAAACCGCAGAAGAGCCGAGTGAAGTGGATGCGCGCAATTCGCATCTCACGTTCATCAAGCTCGACGGAGACGTCGGCTGCATCGTGAATGGCGCTGGACTCGCGATGGCCACGATGGATCTGGTGAAGTACTACGGCGGCGAGCCGGCGAACTTCCTCGACATTGGTGGTTCGTCGAATCCACAGAAGGTTGTTGACGCGCTCCGCATCATCACTGCGGATCCAAACGTGAAGTCGATCCTGTTCAACATCTTCGGAGGCATCACGCGCACTGATGACGTCGCGAATGGCATCGTCACTGCCACAAAACAGAATCCACTCAAGGTGCCCCTCGTCATCCGACTCACAGGCACGAACGAAGAGATTGCCATGAAGATCCTGCAGGAGAATGGATTCAGCGCGTCGTCCGACATGGATGAAGCGGTCAAGAAGGCCGTCGAGCTCGCGCATGGAGGAAAGGCCGCGTGAGCATCTTCATCGACAAGTCCACGACCCTCATCGTGCAGGGCATCAC
>JBBQHJ010000420.1:0-3832 GCA_038323865.1 Gemmatimonadales bacterium | reverse complement strand
TTTTCACCACTCCGGGTTTCGGTTGGATCTGACGGGTGCGCCCGTCGCATTCGCTGATTTGCGCTGGCTCGATCCCAAGCTGACTACCGATGGCGGCGGCACGCTGCGCTACACCATGAAGCTTTATGGTGACAGTGCGGAGTTCGCGGTGAACGATGTCGACTTGAAGTATGAGAAAGCGTCTGTCGCCGGAAACGCGGCGATCGTTCGCATTACACCCGACAAGGCGCCGGCCAAGTTGATTGTTCGGAATGCAGATCTCACGTTGGCGCAGGTGAGTACGCACCTCATTCGGCAGTTCGTGCCGTCGCTCAAATTCAGCCGCGACGGCACACTAGGTGGACACGTGGTGGCGCGCGGCTCTGCCGACGATGTGGATCTCGACGCAGACCTGCGGTTCGATGATCTCGCCGCCGGGACGTCACGCGTTGTCGCCAAGGGTGCAGTTGGTTTTAGCGACGGTGTACATGTGAAAGGCATGCACGTGCGCATGCTACCGTTGCGGCTCGCAACAGTTCAGGGCTTTGGCGTGCACTTGCCGATCGCTGGCAACCTGACCGGCGAAACACAGATCACCGGTGATAGCCGTTCAACGTGGCGCGTGAGCGGAGCCATCACACACGATGATCGCGGCGCGCTTTCGCGTATCTCCGGAAACGGCGATTATCGGGTGAGCACAAAGCACATCGTTGCTGATGCGACACTCGAGCCGCTCTCGCTGCGGACCATTGGCCGCTTCGTGCCCTCTGCGGAGCTACGTGGCGATATCAGCGGAACGGTTCACGCCGAGGGCACTGCCCGAGAGCTCAACATCACCGGTGACCTGCACTCGGCAAGCGGCGGCTCAGTGAATGGGCGCGGCACGTTGATGGTTGCCGGATCGCGCACCCGCTACGACGTCGCCATTCGCGCCGACATGCTCAACGTCAATGCCTTTAGTGCCCGTGCGCCAAGCACCGCGTTAACCGGCGCCATCGCTGCACGCGGGACCGGAACTAAGCCAGCGGCAATGAACGCGGTGTTCAACGCCGATCTCACGCGCTCGCGATACGACACGTTCGAGGTCGATCGCCTGCTGATGAAGGCGCGTGTGGCAAGCGGTGCAGCATTCATCGATACACTCGCGGTGTTCGCACATGGCGCACGCGCATATGCGAGCGGATCAATCGGCTTGACGCCAACCACTAGCGGCGCACTGGCATTTCTGGCCGTCACCGATTCACTCGGCGCATTTCGACGTTGGATTGGAACGAATGATACTTCGCTCGTAAATGCAGCCAGCGGTCGTCAAGCGTTCAGAGTGGCAGCGGCGCGCGAGGACTCCACGAGGCGCGCGGAGGAGGTTCGCATCGAGCGGCTTGCCCTTGGGTTGTCGGAAGGCGTCTCACTTGCCGTCGACACACTGCCCGCCATTCGACGCGACTCTCTTGCCGGCTCGTTGAGAGTAGAAGGCATGTTGATGGGGCAGATCAAGGCGTTCAGCCTGACACTGCACGCCAATGGATCGAACCTCGTTGCCCTCGGCTTGTCCGCAAAGAAGCTCACTGGCTTCGCGCAGACGCGCGGCGGATTGTCGAGAGAGGGGGCGCCGGTCGATTTCACATTGGGTGTGGATTCGCTTCAAGCTGCGGGGCGTGCGTTCGAGCGTGTCGACGCGGCCGGTGCCTGGAGCCACGACAAGCACGTGACAGCTACCGTCGGCGTGCGACAGGACGCGCACGTCTCTTACGCTGCACTGGGTAGTTACAGCTACGCAACAGCGGGTGAAAAGCTCATCGGGCTCGATTCACTGCGCATGCGATTCGACACGCTCTCGTGGCGTCTTTCGCATCCATCCAAGGTGCTCGTGAGCGATGCACGGATTGACGTCGACTCCTTTGACCTTCGAAGTTCGGCGGGCGGCCGATTGTTCGCGAATGGCTCCGTGCCGAAGACCGGCGCGATCACCCTTGATGTCGCAGCGGAGAATGTGAGTGTTGCGACGGTGCTCGAGGCGCTTCAACAGGATCGCGCGGCCGAGGGAATCGTTGCGGCGTCAGCGCGCATCACGGGGACACGCGCCGAGCCGGTTCTCGCGGGACGAGCAACACTGCGTGGCGCTTCATGGAAAACAACTCGCGCTCCTGATGTCGACGTCGATGCGCGGTATGCCGGCAAGCGGCTCGCTGTCGACGCGACTGGGCGCGATACGACAGGCCGGCGCGTGTTCGTGAGCATGGCGTCGCTTCCGTTCAATCTTGCATTCGAGCCTGTGAAAGGCTCACGGAAAATTGCCGGTGCGCTGTCGGCTGATGTCTCGATCGACACGCTGGCAATTGCTTCTCTTCCGATCACGACGCGGGCGGTCGAGGAGTTACATGGAAATATTCTCGCTGATGCGCGCATCCGAGGGAGTTGGGACACGTTGCATGTGACCGGTCGTGCCGGTGTGCGTGACGCTGGCTTTCGGATGCCGCTGGCGTCGACGGGAATGCGCGTGGACGATGCAGTTGCCGATCTACGCTTCATTCGGGACACGTTATTTCTCGATTCGCTTTCTGCGCTCGCGCGCGGGCCTATTCGTGCGAGCGGAAGCGTTGCGTTCGCGAACGGCAAGCCACGCTTTGTTTCACTGACAGCCGACGCTGAGAATGCACGAGTGTTCGATTCGCCGCGCGGGCTCGTTGATGCAAATGCCCATGTGGTCGCGAATGGTCCGATCGACTCCATTCGCGTGACCGGACGTGGTGAAATGCTCGGTGGTTATCTCGCGCTCAAGCAGTTCAGGAAGGATCTCCTTCGCGTCAAGGCGCCGGGCGATCTGTCGTTCTTCAGCGTATTCGATACGAGTGCAACGCCAGCGGACAAGTTGCGCGCTGCCGCAGCGCGTGCGACCAAGCACAGTTATGGCGTTATCGCCGACCTGACGCTCACGGTCGACCGCGGTCTGTACTACCGAAATCGCCCAGACGCGAACACCGAGTTCTATACGGAAGACGGCGAGGAGGTCGTTGCGCATCTCGATACGCGATCAGGTGATCAGTGGGCCGTCGGCTTTGTGCGCATTGGACGTGGCGTGGCATTGTTCAGGACACGAGCGTTCGTGCCGCAGCGTGGTGCACTGACCCTAACGCCGCAAACGGGCGGAACGCCGCTTGTGCAACAGGTAGGTGAACGCATCGTGTGGGAGCCGGGCCGAGGATTGTTTCCGCTGCAGTTGATGACTGGCGGCACTGGTACGGGTCCGTCAGTTGGGCTCGAGAGTGGTACGCTCTTTCCGATGCGCGGTCGTGAACTGAATGGCTATCTCACGCTCGGACGTTTGAGCTTGTCGTTGCTGCAGCAATCCGGATCGTCGCTCTCGGGAAGTGAAGCATGGAGTGGTCAGTTGACCGGTGAGACGGGTGCGTTGGCACACCGGCAGCAGGCGGCGACGGCAGTTGGTGTGGTGTTGCACGACATCGGCACTGGCGCAACGAAGGAGTGGGGTCTCGATGCGTTCAGTGTTTCACCGGCAGATGTGCCGACGGAATTGGTGTTCGGAAAGACGGGTGGTGCGCGCGGCGCGTTGATTGAAGGCGGGAAATATCTAACGAGCGATATGTTCGTCGCGGGTCAGTTGCATTTCACGCGCGGCATTCCCGGCCTTCGTATGAGTCGCTTGTTCGGAACGACGTATCGCCTCGATGCGGGTGTAGAGCCGCGGTTTCTGTTCCGCGATATCCCGGAGCTTGGCATCACGCATCCGACGGTGAGGTCGGGAGCAGTAGGTGCGTATGTGACGAGGATGTGGAGCTTTTGAAGCCAACGCGCTTCGCGCTGCTGTCAGCCCGCTGCGCTATCAGTCCGCTTC
>JBBQHJ010000419.1:0-3844 GCA_038323865.1 Gemmatimonadales bacterium | reverse complement strand
ATCTCGAGGCACACCCGACGGCGAGCGCCGAGGAAGTTACGACGTACATCCGCCGGAGCGCGACGATGAGTGTGGTTGTGGATCCGCGAAGCCTCGGTGCGGGGATGTTGTATGTGGGCCCTGTGGGCAGCCCGCTCGCTACGCTCGCTGTCAGCCCGCGTCGCTGACAGCCCTCGTTTAGCGGCTTCGCCGCTTCGCTGACAGCACGCTTTGGCGGCTTCGCCGCCTCGCTGTCAGCAATTGCAAAACTGCAAAACTGCAAAACTGCAAAACTGCGCGAGAACCAGTACGCAAACCTCCCGGCTCGCGGCCGTGTCCAACCGCGCATGATCAAGACGCTTGTTCTCGGATTCACGCTGCTCTCCACATGGAGTGCGGTTGGCGCTGGCCAGCAATCCAAGGCACCCGCTCGAGTAGAGATGGCACGCGAGCTACTGCGCGTGATCAACACTCGCGACACCGCTGCAATTCATCGCTTTGTGGACGCGCGCTTCGTGACGTCCGGGCCCGACGCTCGGCCCGCGGCGACGCGCGCCGCCAGGCTCGCCGAACTCACGGCGGACTATGGCCAGCTCGACGTCCGGAGTGTGGACACGAGCGTCGTGAACGAAGTCGCCGCCGTGACGCGCGGGCAGCGTACCGAGGAATGGGTGCGCTTCACCCTGCTCCTCGACGAAACGCGTGACTGGCGTATTCGCGGCGTGCGAATCGCACCGACGCGCGATCCCGGCGCACCCACGTCTGCCCTCAGCGATGCGGACGTCGTCAAGCTGATCAAAGGGTATGTCGAGCGACTCGCGAGCCGCGACGCTTTTTCTGGCACCGTGCTCCTGGCGAAGGCTGGCAAGCCGCTTTACAGCGCCGCCTTCGGCGAGGCGAACAAGGACTTCGGCGCGCGTAACAACGTCGATACCAAGTTCAATCTCGGGTCGATGAACAAGATGTTCACGGCCGTCTCTGTGCTGCAGCTGGTGGACAAGGGAAAGCTCTCGCTCGACGACACACTCGGGAAGTTTCTCCCAGCAGGAACGATGCGTCCCGAAGTGCTCTCCAAGGTGCGCATCAAGCATCTCCTTTCGCACACGTCCGGACTCGGCAGCTACTTCACCGACGAATGGGACGGCATGTCACGCGCCCGATTCCGCACGGTGGACGACTGGATGCCGCTCATCAAACCAGAGTCCCTCGCGTTCGAACCGGGCACCAAATGGTCGTACAGCAACACCGGCATGCTGGTGCTCGGCAAGGTGATCGAAGTCGTGAGCGGTCAGGATTACTTCGAATACGTTCGCGAGCACGTGTACAAGCCGGCCGGCATGACAAGCAGCGACGCGTACGAGCTCGATCACGTGAACCGCAACCTCGCCGTCGGCTACGAGCCGGAGCACACGCCGAGCGGCATGGAGTATCGCAACAACATCTTCCAGCACGTCATCCGCGGCGGGCCGGCTGGTGGCGGTTATTCCACGGTGGGCGACCTGACACGCTTCGCCGAGGCGCTGAAGGGTGGTCGTCTTGTAAGTAGTGCGAGCGTGCGGTTGCTCACCACGCCCAAGCCCGAGCTCAACTCGCCGGGCTACGGTTTCGGTTTTATCCTCGACGAGGGCGGCAAGATCGTCGGACACAACGGCGGCTTCACGGGCATCAATTCGCAGCTCGACATCTACGTCGGTACGGACTACACGTTCGCCGTGATGGCGAACTACGGCGGTGCGGCGCAACGTGTGGCAGAGAAGGTGCGGAGGCTGCTGCTTGCAGGACGGGAGTGAGCCCGCTTCGCTGTCGGCTACTGCGAGCGCGCCGCCGGAACGGGTGATAGAGTTGTCCCGATGCCCGCCTTCGAGATTCCCATTGTCGTCCGCACCGACGACATCGACGACATGGATCACGTCAACAATGTCGTCTACCTGCGCTGGGTGCAGGACGTCGCCCTCGCGCACTGGATTGCGCGCGCCACTCCGGAGCTCCGCGCCGAGTATGGGTGGGTGGCCACGCGGCACGAGCTGGACTACAAGCGGGCAGCCGTGCTCGGCGACGCCATCACGGCGCGAACGTGGATCGGCGCAGTGGATTCGCGGCGATTCGAGCGTTTCACGGAGATCGTGCGCGATGCAGATGGCGTGGTGTTGGCGCGTGGACGAACGCTCTGGTGTTTGATTGGCAGGCAGACGGGTCGCATCACGCGAATTCCGGAGGAGTTACGTGCCTGTTTTAGTACCGAGGAGTAGGCTCGCTTCGCTGACAGCCCGCTCCGCTGACAGCCCGCGTTTAGCGGCTGCGCCGCTTCGCTGTCAGCACGCATCGGCGGCTTCGCCGCCTCGCTGTCAGGTACCGCGTGACACCCAGTTCACGAAGCCTTGGTTCATTCTGCGCTGCTCCTGCGCCAACTCCTCTAGCGTAATCAACTTCCGCTGTATGTCATAGCCGAGACGCCTTGCCAGGCGCGCTTGAAATTCGAGTTCGCTTGCTGAGCCGTTTGAATAGCTGATGAAGTTGATCAACTGAGGATCCGTGTTCCGCCCGCAACCCTCGGCGATGTTCGAGCCGACCGAGACACTCGCCCTCTGCATCTGCGATGTGAGTCCGAACAATTCGACCTTCGGAAACGCGCGGGTGATTTCGTAGGTCAGCACCGCGAGCTCGAGAGCATGGTCGGTGATCTTGAGGCTGTTTGGATTTCGCATAGACGCACTCTACGGTCGTGACGCCGCGATGCGTCATCTTTTCCCCGCAGGCAGTGTCCGTTGCTTGCAGTTGCTGACCGCGCGCTCCGAAGGAGTCGCGCGGGCTGACAGCGAAGCGGCGCAGCCGCCAGACGCGGGCTGTCAGCGACCGTAGGGAGCGGGCTATCTTTCCCCCTATGCCAATCTCCGAACTCGAAAAGCTCTGCATCGACACCGTCCGCACTCTCTCGATGGACGGCGTACAAAAGGCGAACTCCGGTCACCCCGGTACGCCGATGGCCCTCGCACCACTGGGCTATTCGCTCTTCACGAAGCACATGAAGCACGATCCCGCGGATCCGCACTGGCCGGACCGCGATCGCTTTGTGCTCTCGAGCGGCCATGCATCGATGCTTCTATATAGTTGTCTCTACCTGAGCGGCTACGACATCTCGCTCGACGACCTGAAGCAATTTCGTCAGTGGGGGAGCAAGACGCCGGGTCACCCCGAGTACCACCATACGCCGGGCGCCGAGACCACCACGGGTCCGCTGGGCCAGGGTGTGGGGAATGCCGTGGGCATGGCCGTCGCCGAAGCGCACCTCGCGGCGACGTTCAATAAGGAAGGCCACGCCCTGGTCGATCACTTCACCTACTTCATATGTAGTGATGGCGATCTGATGGAAGGCATCTCGCATGAGGCCGCGAGCTTTGCCGGCCACTTCAAGCTCGGCAAGCTCATCGGTTTTTACGACGACAACCGCATCACGATCGACGGCAGCACCGAGCTGACGATGACGGACGACGCGGGCAAGCGCTTCGAGTCGTACGGCTGGCAGGTGTTGCACATCGCCGACGTGAATGATCTCGACGCGATCGACGCGGCCGTCGCCGCGGCGAAGGCTGATACGTCGCGTCCGACGATGGTCGTCACCAGAACGCACATCGGATTCGGCAGTCCCAAGAAGCAGGACACCAGCTCCGCGCACGGCGAGCCACTCGGCGCCGATGAAATCGTTGCCACCAAGAAGAATCTCGGTTGGCCGAAGCCGGAGGAGAGCTTCTACGTCCCCGACGAAGCGCTGGCGCACTGGCGCACCACGAAGGATCGCGGTGCGAAGGCGCATGCGGAGTGGAATGCACGTCATGCGTCTTACGCGGCAGCAAATGCTGACGAGGCC
>JBBQHJ010000418.1:0-3851 GCA_038323865.1 Gemmatimonadales bacterium | reverse complement strand
GACTCACTATGGCGTGCGCATCTGGCACGAGCAGTTCCGTCGCATCGCCAGACGACGCAACGCTCGCGCGTGCACGCGGCATTCATGAACGCGTGATGGCGCTCGACACACACGTCGACATCGAGCCAGCACATTTCCAGGTCGGTGAGCTCAACTATGCGAATCGGCTTAACACGCAGGTTGATCTCACGAAGATGGAAGAAGGCGGTCTGGACGCCGTGTTCTTTTCCATCTATGTCGGCCAGGGAGCGCTCGATGTAGATGGTTACGCGCGCGCGTACGCTACCGACACGGCAAAGTTCAACGCGGTGCACCGACTCGCCGAACAGATCGCACCGACTCGCATCGCGATCGCCTACACTGCCGACGACGCGCGGCGCATTTACGCGAGCGGCAAGAAAGTGGCATTCATGGGAGTGGAGAACGGATACGGCATCGCCACAGACATCACGCGCGTAAAAGAGTTTTATGATCGCGGTGCGCGGTATATGTCACTGGCGCACAACGGTCATAGCCAACTCTCCGATTCCAACACGGGCGAAGCCACGAACGACTGGATGTGGCACGGTCTCTCGCCGCTCGGCAAACAAGTCATCACGGAGATGAACCGGCTCGGGATGATGATCGACATCTCGCATCCATCGAAGGCATCGATGATGCAGTCGCTCGCGATGACGAAGGCACCGATCATTGCCTCGCACTCTGGCGTACGCGCGCTGTGCAACGTGACGCGCAATCTCGACGATGAACAACTGCGCGCGATCGCGAAGAATGGCGGTGTGGTGCAGATGGTGGCCTTTCGCGGCTATGTGAAGTGCGACCCCGCCATTGCGACGGCGCGCACACAGGCGACGGCGGCACTCAACACGGAGTTTGGCATTGCAACGGGCGGCGGAGGTCGTGGCGCGGGTCGCGGCGCTGGTGGCGCTCCTGCTGCGCCGCGTGGCGCAACGGCAGGTACGCCCGGACCGGCATGCGCAGCTGCAACGGCCGGCGGACGCGGAGGGTTCGGTGCGGCCGCTGTTGACTCGCAGGTCGCGAAGTTAACGCCCGAGCGCCGGCAACAATATCTCGACCGGCAGGCAACGATCAATGCGACGTATCCCGTTACCGCCGGTGCGACGGTGAAGGACTACGTCGATCACCTCGACTACGGCGTGAAGCTCATGGGCATCGACCACGTCGGCATCAGCTCCGACTTCGATGGCGGCGGCGGTGTGGATGGCTACAACTGCGCGCTGGAGTCGATCAACATCACGGTGGAATTGCTGCGGCGCGGATACACCGAAGCGCAGATTGCGAAGCTGTGGAGCGGCAACCTGCTCCGTGTGCTCGGCGAGGTAGAGAAGGTCGCGAGACAAATCCAGACCGGCGCGATCAAGTCGTAGACACATCTGACACATGCGCTGACAATTCGCGCACATTCTGATGGTGACGGTAACCTGACGACTTGGAATGCGCGGCGTAGCGCCATAGGGTTCCCACCGCAAACCCTCAGGAGGGTCACACGCTCAGTGTGCCGGACTGGAAAGAGATGCGCCGCCAATCCGACATCTATCTCGTGTCGACGCAACAGGGCGTCGTCGGATATCAGGCGGGACGCCGCTATCCGCACATCGTCGCGATTCACGGCGGGCCGCAGTCAGCGGGCGCTCTGAGCTTCAACGGTGAGTACGGATCACACACGCACACCAATCGCTTCGAGGCAATTTCCACTGGCGCGGGCGCCAATGGTATCTCGGCGACAAGATGTATTGGGACGACATGGAGCATTGGTGGAAGCAGTCGTCGGCCGCACACATCAAGAACGCGCACACGCCAACCATGATCCAGGTGGTCGACAATGATCCGCGCGTGCCTCGCCCGGAGAGTGACGTACTCTACGCAGGGCTGAACGTCTCGGTATGCCTATCCTGGCAACACGCACGGCATTCCTGATCCGCGCAATCAACTGCTCAAGTCCACAGCCGAGATGGCGTGGATGGACTATTGAGTTCGCAAGTCCGGCCGCAAGTTCGCCTGGCGTGACGTACTGAGCACGGTGGACGAACCAACGCGGACCGCGCTGCCAACACCGTGACGGCTAGCTCAGTTCGACCGACCCTGCCCCTCGTGTAAAGCTAGCAAGATCACGCTCGAGCTGATCGACTTTCGAGCGCGCAAGGCGAATGTCATAGCGAACATCGGCGCCGAGATTCTGATTCAGGATCTCGGCGCCGAGTGCTGTTAGGAGCTGTCGCACGAGCGTGACGTGTGCGTGGCCGAACGTGACGGTCACGTCCACGGCGTCGACGCGCTCGGACAACGGCAGTGTCTCCAACGCCAGCTTCACGGCGCTGGAGTAGGCTTTCACCAGCCCGCCTGTGCCGAGCTTTGTGCCGCCGTAGTAGCGTGTCACCACGGCGGCGATTTCGCCAACGCTCGAATGCATCAGCACCGTGAGCATTGGGCGACCGGCAGTGCCGTGTGGCTCGCCGGCGTCGCTCATGCCAATGTGTTGCGAGCTGCCCGGCGGGCCAGCGACATACGCCCAGCAATTGTGCGTGGCGTCGGCGAACTCGGTGTTCATGTCGCGCACGAACTGTTGCGCCGCCTCGACCGACTCCACGCGGCTGAGTGTGCAGATGAAGCGGCTTCGCTGAATCACCACCTCGGCGCGGTGGCGCGACGCGGGAACGTTGTAGCGCTCGGGAGCAGACATTGCCGAAAATTAGAAGGGCGCGCGTCGATGTGACGCGCGCCCTCCTGATCATGCGGTGTGACGACTACGCCTTGCGATCGATGCAGCCTGTGAACAACGGGTTGGTCTGTTCGGAACTGGGCACCGGGAAGTTGACGTCAGTTCCGTAGTTGCCGCCCTTGAAGTACACGCCCGTCGGGAAGACCTGATCCTGCGGGCGACCGTACTGACGAACCAGACGGCGAAGGTCGGGCAGACGCTGACCGCGACCGAACGTCCAGAATGCCTTCTCGCGGAAATACAGGGTTGTTGCTGCGTCCACACTCGCCGGTGTCGGAAGTGCAGCCATCGCCGGTACGTTCACGATGCCGATTTGCTGCGGTGAAGCGCGCAGTGCATTGAGAATCGTCATCATGCCCGCAACGTCCCCGGCCACCAGCTTCGCTTCGGCTTCGACGAGGCGCGCGTCGATGCCGGATGCCATGACGAGGGGATCAAAGTTGCCCTTGTACAGCAAGCTGATATAGAACGGCTTGGTAACGCCATCCTCCGCACCCACCTTGGGAGTCGAAACGTCGCCGTTCTGCGACGGGACGCGTGGATCGCCGGCCGAGGCAAATGGCAACGCGTTCTTGATGATGTTGACCTGATTGTTGATCAAGTCAAAGCTGTCTCCGACGCTGATGCGAGCGGTGGAGTTGTTCAGTGCCCACATGCCGTTCGCTCCCGACGTGGCGGAGAACGTCATGAGGTACTGATGGCTTGTCGGCACCCCTGCGACGACCGCCGCTGCGGCCGCGGCATTCGCCTTGTTGTCCTTCGCCATCAGCACCCGGCCCTTGAAGACGCGCGATGCCTTGTTCACGAAGATGCTGTAGCCATCGTTCTTCGCGCCGGAGAGTGCGATTGCGCTATCGAGATGCACGGAGGCGCTGTCGTATACCTGCGAGATCGGCAACGGCACACCATTCTCCTGCACACCCGCAATGGTGTGACCGAGTGGAATCCCGTTGCAGTAGTTGTCGGCCAGCGTCATCTCGAAAAATGCGAGCGCCATGTACAGCTCTCCGATCAAGCCCGTGCTATCGGGATTGTAGGTCTTCATGGCGAGGATGGCATCGCGGATGTAGCCCCGGGACTGCGTGGTGGGGCCGTAGTTCCAGTTGGCCAC
>JBBQHJ010000417.1:0-3855 GCA_038323865.1 Gemmatimonadales bacterium | reverse complement strand
GCGCGCCTACGTAACCCTCCGCGACGACAACGCCGTGGCCGTGCTCGACACGCGCACTCGGCGCGTACTGGCGACGATTCCAGTTGGACGTGGTCCCATACAGCTTATCGCAGCGCCGGACGGACGTCTTGTGTATGTCGCAAATCAGGGCACGGAGACCGAACCGGACAGCACGGTGTCCGTGATTGACACGAGACGAGATGCGGTCGTGCGAACGCTCACCGTCGGACGGGGTGCGCACGGCGTGGCCATCAGCGACGACGGAGACCTCGTCTTCATCGCCAACACGTTCGCGGGCACCGTGTCCGTGATCAATACGATGGCGCAGCACGTGATCGCGACGGTTCGGGTGGGGGCGGGGCCCGGTGGCATCACGTATCGCGCGCCGATGCCGTGAGCACGCCTGGCGCCGAGCGATTCCTGTTCCTCTCCTGATAAGGCTGGTTCTCGCGTCCGGCGCCTCTGCGTCCCTCGTTCAGCCTGTCCTCATGAAAACCTCAGGGAGCACAAGCATCCTCTGTGTGGTGCAGGCATGCTGGGCGAGCCTCGGACGGGTAGTTGTCCTACCCAATTTCCTCGGAGTGCGTGACACAAGAATCGCAGACGGATGCAGTAAAGCGACGCACCTTTTTGAAATGGGTCAGTGGAATCGGCGCCACGTTGATGGCCGCGCTGATCGGCGTTCCGGTCGTCTCCGCCTTTCTGTCTCCCGCACTCAAGGCGCCAACGACAAAACGCTGGCGGAAGGTCGTCGATGATGTCGGCACGCTCGACGTGGGCACGCCAGTCAAGATTGATTTCGTCGAAGCCTCCAACGACGCGTGGGTCGAGAGCCGTTCCCTGCGCACCGTGTGGCTCTACTCCGAGGATGGCAAGGCGTTCACTGCTTTCAGTGGCGTCTGCACGCATCTCGGCTGCAGCTATGGCTTCGACGTGGACAAGAAGGTGTACCACTGCCCGTGTCACCATGGGCTCTTCGAGATGAAGACGGGTGCCGTCGTAGGCGGACCGCCTCCTCGGGGTCTCGATACGCTTCCTGTCAAGGTCGAGAATGGTGAACTGCACATCCAGTACGAGACCTTCCGTCCTGGTATCGCTGCGAAGCTCGAAGCATGACGGAGCCCTCGGAGCCGTCGCGTCGCGGGTGGCTCGATAAGCGCCTGGACATACAGGGCATCCGACGTGCGCTCCTCGATCGCGACGTGCCGGACCGTCTCACCTGGTGGCACACCCTCGGGAGCGCGACGCTGACGGTCTTCCTCGTCCAGGTCGTCACCGGTGTGGTCCTCGCGACGTTTTATGCGGCGTCGCCGGATCACGCATACGAGAGCATCAAGTTCATTGAGCAACAGGTCGCTCTTGGCGCGCTGTTGCGCGGCATGCACAGCTGGGGCGCCAGCCTCATGGTCGTACTCGTGCTCGCGCACATGGTGCGCGTGTTCTCCACGGGAGCGTACAAGTATCCGCGAGAGGCGAACTGGCTGCTTGGCGTGTTGCTCTTCTTTCTCGTGCTGGGGTTCGGCTTTACCGGGTATCTCCTCCCGTGGGATCAGCGGGCCTACTGGGCGACACAGGTGGGAACCAGCATCGCCGGCACGACACCGTTCATCGGCGGAGCCCTTTCCAAACTGCTCAAGAGCGGGTCGCAGCTCGGAGCCGCCACGTTGACGCGCTTCTATGCCTTCCACGTGCTCTGGCTCCCATTGCTGCTCGGCTCGATCATCTTCCTGCACCTCGCGATGGTCATCCGGCAGGGAATCGCTCCGCTGCCAAAGGCCCTCGAAGATGGTGCCCCCGCGCGCACGAGCGATCCAGCCTACGAGCCCTATTACGACGAGCAATACAAGGCGACGAAGCGCGCCGGCGTGCGGTTCTGGCCGGATGTCATCGCGAAGGACATTGTCGCGTCACTGGCGACCGTCGTGCTCCTTGTGTTGCTCGCCAAGACGTTCGGTGCGCCGCTGGAAGCGCCGGCCGATCCAACCGACGCCTCGTATGTCCCACGGCCGGAATGGTACTTCCTGCCGTTTTTTCAGTTGTTGAAGCTGTTTCCCGGCTCGATGGAGAGCACGATCGCCGTTGGGGTCCCCGCGCTGCTGGTGCTCACGCTGATCGGGCTCCCCTTCTTTGATCGCAACAGCCGACGGAATCTTCTTCACCGTCCGGCTGGGCTCCTGTCGCTGACGTTTCTGCTCGGCGGGTCCGCGATTCTCATTGGCGCGGCTGTGCGCGACGTCCAGCCGGGGATAGCGCCGGAGACAGGCAAGTCACTCTCGAACGTCGAGCGTGCCGGGCGCGCCCTCTTTCAACGTCAATGCTCGAGTTGTCACATCGTCGGCGGCAAAGGTGGAGACGAGGGCCCCGATCAAAGTGCGGAAGGCGCGCACCGATCGGTCGCGTGGATTCACAGCTTCGTGGAAAACCCACTGCGATTCCACCCCGATTCGAAAATGTCGCCCTTCGGACCACCGGTCCTCTCGCACCAGGAAATTGAGGAGGTGGCGCGGTACATGTCCACGCTTCGTGGCCCGCCGGGTCGGGAAGTAAAAGTGGACATACACGACACGTTCCCTGACCCGATCAAGCCTGAGAGTGCAAGCACGTCGAAGACTGCAGGGCCCGCGCGCGGAACATCCCGCGGCGGCAAGTCGTAGAACACACGGAGTAACGCTATGCGTCTCTATCGACTCACGCTCCTCGGCACCATCGCCATCGCGCTCGCACCAAGCGCAGCACACGCGATTCCAGCATGGGCCCGTAAATACAACATGAATTGCACGAGTTGTCATTCTCCAGTCGTTCCGCGGCTCAACGCAACGGGGCTGACGTTCAAATGGGCTGGCTATCGCATGCCCAACGAGATCGGCGATAACATGGAAGTAAAGAAGATCGAGGAATACCTCGCTGCTCGCGGGATCGTACGATACAGCTACGCCAAGACGCAGCGACAGCCGACAGATCTCAACTCAGTCGAAGTGCCAGGCGCCAGCATCTTCGCGGCGGGAGCCGTCGGAACCAACTATGGCGCGTTTCTCGAGTTCGAGCGAACCTCCGATGGTTCCGTCGATCTCATCGCGCAGCTCGGGGCGGTCTGGGGCAAGGAAGATGGCTTCGGCGGCATTCGAGCGGGGCAGGGGCACTTGATTGTGGGAGGCGCGGTTGCTGGCTTCGATCGTCCGACAGGAATTCTCGCACCGCTTGCCTTTGAACGTCCAACCACGTCGAGTGGAATTCCATTCACGTTCGGCGGCGATCTCGCCGGGGCGGAGGCGTTCTACGTCGTTGGCTCGCGCAATCGCACATCGATTCAGATCGTAAATGGAAAGATGCCCGACGCCGGTGAAGGCATGTCGGCCCCGGCCAGCACGAAGATGGACTTTGTGGTGACGAATCAGTTGATGTGGGACGATGCTGGCGCCGGTCTCACGGCCGTGGGGTACTTCGGTCAGATCGCGGGACTCGATGCGAGCGCTCTGAATCTGACGTCACGCTATTCGCGGCTTGCCGCCAGCGCGAACAAGTTCATCGGTCCCTTCGAGGTCGTGGGTGGCTACGTGTACAGTAGCGATTCGCGACTGCCCGTAACCTCCACGTCGATGTTCGCCACGCCGGACCTCACCGGAAGCGCGTATTGGATGACGGGCCAATATTCGATACCCAAGAGCAATCTGACATTCTTCGGCCGCTATGAGGCACTCGATCCGAATCGTGCAGTCGCCAACGATGCACTCCGGCGCGTGGTACTCGGCAGCGTGCTTCCGGTCAATGTTCCTGAATACATACGACTTGGTCTCGAGTATTTCCGCGAAATGCCGCAGCTCGGCGCCAGCCCGCGACGCCACGGAGTAGCGCTAG